>CAZAKZ010000049.1:0-35284 GCA_964485695.1 uncultured Planctomycetota bacterium
GTTTTTCTGCCCAGCCTGGCGATTAGCCGGTTAACGGCCCGATTCTGGCCAGAAAATAGCCGTGAGTTCGACAGGCCGATCAGCGCGCAGCCGTGCGTACCGCCGGGCCCGAGAGTGGTGTGACCTCGT
This sequence comes from uncultured Planctomycetota bacterium, assembly GCA_964485695.1. Classification (GTDB taxonomy): domain Bacteria; phylum Planctomycetota; class JAFGQW01; order JAFGQW01; family JAFGQW01; genus CAZAKZ01. Next base: position 130 of record CAZAKZ010000049.1, read on the forward strand.
AGATCTCCAGCTTCCATCCGACATCGGTCTTCTGGAACCGCCCCTGGGTGGACCGGACGGACTCCAGGGTCATTCCTGCCTGCTGGGCGGCCCTGTGTTGCTGGTAGAGAAAGTAGCGGTCGATGTTCTCCGGAACCACCGCAGCGATGCGGGCGTGGTAGGGGTCGAGGCCGTGGCGGGCTGCCACGCGGGTCAGCAGGGCCCAGAAGGTGGGATGGCCGGTGAGGTCCCGGGCGCGGTTGGAGTAGCCTTCGAGGGCGGCCCTGCCCTCGCGGCGGGTCACTGTTTTCAGGTCCGGCCCCGTGAGTTCGAGATAGAAGGTGGGCTTGCCGTCTCGGGGAAGGGGATAGGCCACGACCTTGAAGCCAAAGAACTCGACGATGTCCCGCACATCCCGGTACGAGAGGTGGTCGTCGGTGACGAGGTCAGGGACGGGCCGGCCCTCGGCGGGGGCCCGGTCCGCGCAGTGAGCAACGTGCCGGAGGAATTCCTCCCGGGTCCTGGGTGCGGTCTTCTTCCGGACTTTCTTTGCAGGATTTTTCGGCGAGGGTGGTTTTTTTTTCGCCTTGAGCGGTGGTGTCTTTCGGCCCCGGTCCACGCCGGTCTTCTCGGCCGCGCGGGTGAGCTTCGGGAGGGGGGTGGGATTCTTCACGGTCTTGACGTCGGCCACGGCCTTCGTTTTTTTTGCGGGGGCCTTTTCCGGCGCCTTCCAGAGCGGCACCAGAGTGGTCCTTACCTTGGTCGTGTCGAGACCCTTCATCCTGGAGCCCACCTCCAGGAACAGGAATCCGTGGAGACCGGTCGATACCAGAAGAAAGAAAGAAAGGCGTACCAGGCTGCTCATCGAATCCCTCCCTCCCGGATGGCCGTGGCCATGTAGACCGGCGAGACCTGGAACCGGATGTCCCGGACACCGGCGTTCTGCACCGCGGCCAGCACGGCCATGACCACGCCGTGGGGCGCCTTGCGGTCCCCCCGGATCTCCACCGGGGTCTTGGGAGTGACGTCCTGCAGGCAACGGGCCAAGTGGGTGGCCAGGGCGTCGGCCGGCAGCGGCCGGCCGCGCACCACGACCAGGCCCGATCCGGCCACGCCGATGACCAGGGCCCCCCGGTCCGGGGTGTTCCGGGCCGTGGCCCCCTCGCCCACAGGCGGCAGCTCCACGTTCAGTCCTTCATCCACTCGCATGCGTAGAACCATCATGAGGAAGATCACCAGAAGTAGAAATACCGTGTCAATGAGCGGCACCACGTCCACTCCGCGGATGCCGGCCCGTCGTTCAAGCCGCATGTCGGCTTCCCTTCGCCAGGATGGACTCCACCTGAGAGACCGTCTGTTCCAGCTCCGCCGCGCCGCGGTCGGCGAGGCCCCGTTGAAGGCTGGCAAACGTGAGCGCCACCAGCGCCACCACCAGACCGGCGCCGGTGGTGAGGAGGGCCTCGGAGACGCCGCCCATGACGCGATGGGGCGGCGGGACCCCGCCGCCCCCAAAAGCGTGGAAGGAGCGGATGATGCCCATGACCGTGCCCAGGATTCCCACCAGCGGAGCCGCGGCCGTGACCGTGTCCAGGATCCCGGTGTGGTTGACCATGGCCCGGTGCTCCCGGATGGCTGCGGCCTCGAGGCGGCCGGCGGCCTCCAGGCCGGGGTGCCGCACGCCCTGGAGCAGCACCCGCGCCAGAGCCATTCGCTTCAGGCGCTCCAGGGTGTGGGCCGCGGACTTGAACCGGCGGCCCTGGATCAGGTCGAGGGCTGCGAGAAGGCCCCTCTGGTCCCGGACGATGAGCTGCCGGAACCAGAACCACGCCCGTTCCATGGCCACGCCCCAGGCGAGGATGGAGAGCCCCACCAGAACCGCGAGGGCGGGGCCGCCGGCGCTGAAGATATCCGTATTCATGAATGGACCTCGATCACTTCATGGCGTGAAAGAGGCGGGTTCGGAACTCGCCAGGCCTGCCGCAGGTGGCGGGATCGAAGTCGTGGTAGGTGAAGCCCGCAAGGCGCTTGATGCGCCGGAGGATCACCCGCCTGCGAAGCTTTTCCAGGTCGGCGATGATGCCGGCGTCCGCTGCCACGGACTCCACGGCGGTCGAGGTTCCGCTCTGGAGAGCGGCGGTCCGGGTCGAGAATCCCTTGCTGAAAGATCGCGCCCGGATGGCGCGGAGCTGCGCCTCGATGGCGTCGATGCGCTCCTTTGCGAACTGGATATCCACCTGGAGAACGTGGATCTCATTTTCCAGGTCCTTGCGCGTGGCCTCGTACTCGTGGGCGAGGTCGGCCACGGCCTCGTTGCCCTCGCGGGTCGGATAGAGCTTGCGGATGCGACCGAGCTGGTCGGCCACCCGTTCGTCCAGCTGCTCTCGTTCGGCGTTCTTGGCCTCGACGAGCTTCATCAGCTGGACCCGGCGCTTCTTGTTGGTCTCGAGCTGCTGGAGCAGATGCCGGTCACCGTAGCTCAGCCGATCGTAGACCCGGCCGTAGGTCCGGGCTGCGTCGCCGAGGTTGAGGTCCGGCCGCCCGCCGGTGGTTTCCCCGGCCGGTGGTTTTTCGTCGGGGCCGGCCTCGGGCGGATGGGTCGGGGTCGTCGCCTGGGCGCCGAGCGCCACGGCCAGGATCAGGAATCCCAGCAGCGCCAGGATTGCCGTCAATGTACGCTTCATCATGGTATCACCTACTTCCACTTTTCCAGGAGCTTGTCGACAGAGTTTCCGTTCTTGCCCTTCCCGGACGGATTGCCCAGGTTGAGGATGTCCGAGGTGGCCGAGTCCACGTCGATGACCAGCTTGTTGAAGGAGTTGATCTCCCCCACGGTCTGCATGAAGTCGCCCAGGAAGGCGATCTGACCGTTCACGTCCTTGAGTCGTTCCACGATCTTCTTGAGGTCGGCCTCGCTGCCGCCCATGACGCGGGCGAACATCTCCTTGATGCGGCTGAAGTCGCGGCGGGTGCCGGCGCTGAACCGCAGGATCTCATACTGCACGTCCAGGACGTCGAGGAGATGGGTAACGTTCTGGGCCATGCGGGTGAAGGCGCCTTCCAGCTTGTCCAGGCCGGTGCCAGAGGCGCCGAAGGTCGAGGCCAGCTTCTCGTACTGCTTCATGGCCGATGCCAGGAGCTGATGCTTTCGGTCCATCATGGCGAGGGTGCGGCCCAGGCGCTGGCGCTCCACCCCCTCGGCATCCCGGACCCGGTTCGCGAAGGCGCGGAGCTCCACCTCGAGCTTCTTCATCTTGGCGCGCTCCCCGTCGATGCGCCGCCTGAGGTCGACGACGTAGTTGCCGATGGAGGATCGCATCTTGCCGAGGCCGCGGTTCAGGTCGCGGAAGGCCCACAGGATCCGATCCCGTTCCCCGATGAGGTCCACCACCTGGAGGCTCAGCTTGTCCACGAAGGTGGCCAGCCCCTTTTCCACGGCGGCCTCCCCCTCCAGGTTGGGTTCCTTCTTGAGCTTCTGGATGAGGGGACCGAGGCGGGCCTGGGCCTCCTTGATGGTCTTCCCGATGGGGATGCTCTTCTCGAGGCCCTTCTGGATGACCTTGAACTGCTTCTTGGGATTGAAGTCGGGCAGGATGATACTGCCCGATCCGCTGCGGGGACGCTTCTTGTCCCCTTCCTTCTTCTTGTTGCCGGACTCGCCCGCCTGGGCGATCAGGGACAGGGCGGTGAGAAGTGCCGCCAGGAAAAACAGGTGTTTGAGCATGTCGGTCCTCCGTTCTTTCAGGAAGGGAGTCGGGTACGGGTGCGGGATTTTCGGCCTGGGTTACATTCCGGGGCCGAGGGTTTTGTCCAGAAGAATGCTCAGCCGCTTCATCTCCGAGGCGCTCAGGCCCGACCAGGCCTCCCGCGCTTCGGTCTCACGGCCGGCTGCATAGAGAAGAAGGCCCAGGTTGTACCGGTCCTCCTTGTTGATCTCCTTGAGGAGATTGACCGCGGCCTGGTAGTCCTCGGCGGCGTTCATGTAGGTCTCGGAATGGAAGTTGACCAGGGCGCGGTTCTTGAGGATCCGGGCCTTGAGCTCGTTGTGCGAGCCGGCCTCATCCAGGGCCCGGGTGTAGGAGGCGCGGGCGTATTCGAGACGGTCGGCCTTGAAGTGGATGTTGCCCATGAGGAAGTGCACCTGGGGCGTTCTCGGATTGCGCTTGAGCGCTTCCTCGATGTCCGCCTTGGCTTTTTTGATCTCGCCGGTGGCCAGGTAGGACTCGGCCCGATACTGGTAGACCCGGTAGTCCGCCTCGGCATTCCTGGGCACGGCCTGGGTGAAGTGGGCGATGGCGTCGTGGTGATCGCCCTGGGTCTGGTGCAGCATGCCCATCTTGAGGTGGGCGTCGTAGGTGTCCTGCTGGCTGTAGACGTCGAGGGCTCCGGCCAGATTGCCTTCCAGGGCGAGTTCGTCCCCGGTTCTGGAGGCACAGCCGACCACCGGGAGGGAAGCCAAAGCCAGGAGGAGAAGGAGTGATCGTGACATGGGGATCCCCAATTTCCATTCTCTCAGGTCGGCTTCGGAGGTCGGCTGCTCGCGCAATTTGCATACCGTGAATCAGAATCGGGTGGAATCTGTTTTGAAATCCGGCCAGGAGTGCGGAAAACCGACGGCCCCACACGATCCTTCCGGGCCCGGAAGTTCCCGGAGTGGACATACCCGGCGAAGAGGTGTCCTCAATTAAGGGCAGGCTTCGTCACTTCCGCCAGAACGACGGCAGGAACAGCACCAGGACAGTGAACAGCTCCAACCGGCCCATGACCATGCATAAGGTCAGCACCACCTTGCCCAGGCCGGGCACCGCCGCGAAGTTCTGGGTGGGGCCCACGGCGCCGAGGCCGGGACCGACGTTGTTCAGGCACGTGATGACCGAGGACAGGGTGGACACAAGGTTCATTTTCAGACCGGTCACAAAGAGGATGGCGGCCAGGACGAGGGTGGCGGTGAGGAGCACCATGACGTGAAGGGCGAAAAGCCCGAGGATGCTCTGCATCACGTCTTCCTGTACCTGCTTCTGGTTGAACTTCACGTGCTTGACGGCCTGGGGGTGGACCAGGCGGAAGACCTGGACGTAGGCGTGCTTGAAGATCAGCAGCACCCGGACGCACTTGAAGCCGCCGCCGGTGGAACCCGAGCAGCCGCCCACGAACATGAGAATGACGATGAGGACCTGGCACAACATCGGCCACATCTCGTAGTCGGCGGTGCCGTAGCCGGTTGTGGTGAGAATGGCAACCACCTGGAACAAGGCGTGGCGTAGCGTCTCCAGGAAGGGCGCCTCGCTCCCCCGGCAGTTGAGAAGGAGGATAACGGCCGTGACCACGACGGTGAGGATCAGGTAAAAGTTGAACTCCTCGTTCTTGAAGTAGCGCACGAGGCGGCCTCGGAGCGCCATGTAGTGGAGCGAGAAGTTGACCCCGGCCAGGAACATGAAGAGGATGATGATCCACTGCACATTGGCGTTGTAGGCGCCGATGCTGGCGTTTCGGGTGGAAAATCCGCCGGTGGCCAGGCAAGTGAAGGCGTGGCACACGGCGTCGAAGAAGGGCATGTCCGCCAGGACCAGCAAGCCCACGGCCGCCAGGGTGATGCCCAGGTAAACCCCCCAGAGCAGCTTGGCCGTGTCCTGGATCCTGGGTAGCAGCCGGTCCTTGACCGGGCCCGGCACCTCGGCACGAAAGAGCTGCATCCCGCCCACACTCAGCAGGGGAAGAATGGCAACCGCCAGCACGATGATGCCCATACCCCCCAGCCACTGGGTCAGGGACCTCCAGTAGAGGAGGCCCGGGGGGAGGCTTTCGATGTCGGTGAGGATGGTGGCGCCGGTGGTGGTGAAGCCGGAAACGGACTCGAAGTAGGCGTTGATGACGTTGGGGATGGCGGCGGAGAAGAGGTAGGGGAGGGCGCCGAAGATGCCGGCCACGATCCACCCCAGGGAGGCAATGGCGAACCCCTCCCGGAAACTCAGGTCGCCATTCACGGGTCCCGAGAGGCGGCGGCAGAGGATCCCTACGGCCACGGTGACGAAGACGGCGCCGGCCAGGGGCAGGAAGACACCGTCCTGGAACCAGATCGAGGGGATGACCGACGTGGCCATGAGGATCCCCAGGAGCAGGAGCAGGCTTCCGAGGCTGTGACAGGTGACCCGGAAGTTCATACGGTTCTCCAACAGGATTCAGTATGCGTGTCCACTCTGAGGATCGGAACACGGACCGTCGAAACAGGAGTCATATAGAGAAGCGGCCTTTCCTGCAAGGGGGGACCAGTACTCCTGAAGCCCGTAGCAGCCAAAGCGCCCAATCTATCTGGAGTTAGCATGTACGCCCGGGAGTTGGGCCGGGTCTCGAAGAAGCATTGGAGGGTAGCAATCGGTGGAGTATGATGTGGGCCGCTTGTTGATCAGGAATATAGAGAGGACTTTTCGCAATGGCCGTATCCCGCATACATCTGGCGCTTCTTCTGGCCTCCGTGCTGTTCCCCACCGTATTCCTCCAGGCTCAGGACCGGCGGCAGCCGGTGAACGCCGGCACCGAGTCCGGCCAGGCACTCAAGTCACCGCCCGTCCAGGAGAACTTCAGCCTGGCCATCTTCGGCGATCGAACGGGCGGACCGGCTAGCGGAATGAAGATCCTGGGAGAAGCGGTGAACATGGCCAATCGCCTCGCTCCCGACTTCGTCATGACCGTGGGGGACATGATCAACGGCTACAACCGAACCCCCGAATGGACCTCCCAGATGCGGGAGTTCAAGAGCACCATGTCGGGCCTGCGCATGCCGTGGTACCCCGTTGTGGGGAATCACGACGTCTACGGCTACCGGGGGGCCAAGGGGGGGAATCTGGAGAACTACAAGAAGCACTTCGGCCCCCTCTACTACTCCTTCGACTACCGCTTTGCCCATATCATCTGCCTCTTTTCCGACGAGAACCTGTCGTTCTCTTTTCCTCCGGTGAATCAGAACATGAGCAAGGCACAGATGGCCTGGCTGAGGAAGGACCTGGCCTCCACCCGGGCTCGTATCATCATGGCGTTCCTGCACCATCCGCGCTGGACCTTGAACTACACGGGGTGCAACTGGCCCCGGGTTCATGAAATCCTCAGAAAGGACGGCCGCGTGAAGGCCGTGTTTGCGGGCCATCTCCACAAGTACCGCGACGACGGCGTCCAGGACGGCATCCATTACTACGCCCTGGCCACCACCGGGGGGTCCATCAGGAGGTTCCAGGAGAGCTTTGCGTTTCACCACATCAACCACATCCGCGTGTGGAAGGACCGCATCAGCGTGGCCGTGTTGCCGGTGGGGTCCGTACGCGGCGGCGACCTGGCTCTCGGTGCGGAAGTGGACGAGATCCTGCGGCTCTCCATGGGCGACTGGCTCGAGGTGAAGGGGGAGATCAGCATGGCGCTCCAGGGCAAGGTCGACTCCACCATGGACGTGGTCATCACCAACAAGGCCGGGCGGCCGGTCGCCCTGAGCGGCCGCGTGCGCAAGGGCAAGAAATGGAAGGTCAAGCATCCGGCCTTCACGGGGATGATGCAGCCCGGGGAGCGGGTGGTGTTTCCGGTCAAGGTTCACTCACCCCCCTTTGCCGGCCGCCGCCCCTTCCTGACGGTCGAGGCGACTCTGAAGTACGTCCTCAGGAGCGGCCTCGAGCAGCCGATCCAGGTGCGGCGCACCGTGCCGGTGCGACTCCTCGGACTCGAGGCCGCAACGCCGAGGTCCGGGCCGAACCGGGTTCTTGCCCTGGACGGGAAGAGCGCGGTGCGGGTGAAGCTACCTGACCTCAAGGGGCCGCTGACGCTTGAGTGCTGGGTACGGGGCGTCAATCCCAAGGGACGGGTCGGCCTCGTCACTGCCACCGAGTCTTCCAACTTCGGTCTCTTCTGGACCCCGCGTCCCAAGGCCAACGTCTACGTCCAGAACCGGGGCCGGAACGGGAAGGACGGCCGCGGCTACCTCACCGTCCAGAGCCAGAAAGACTGGCCCTGGGAGCAGTGGACACACCTGGCCCTGGCCTATGACGGAAAGATGTGCCGCTTCTTCGTCAACGGCCGTGTCCAGGGATCGGCCGAAGGCGTGAATCCCGTGTTCAAGAACCAGTATCCCCTCTACATCGGCGCCGATCCCGACCGCAAGGCCCGGGCCGTGAGCTTCTTCAGGGGCGCCGTGGACGAGGTCCGGGTTTCGACGACAGCGCGCTACGAAAAGAACTTCAGGCCGGCCCGGCGGTTCGAGAGGGATGAGAAGACCGCGCTTCTCCTGCACTTCGACGGTGTCTTGAAGGGGATCTTCCCGGACGATTCGGGTCGCGAGAACCACGGCTGGCCGGTGGGGAAACCGCGAAGGGTGGAGGAAGACCGGACGCAGGCGCACCTGCGCCGTTGACAGCCGTCCCGAACATTCTTATCAGATCAACCCGGAAAGGCAGACCATGCCCCGAAGAAAGAAATCGAGGAACGACGACGGCGAGAACCAGCGGGATTCCCGCCAACCCGTCAAGGCCTACAAGAATCTGGATTTCCTCAACACTCCGGATGCGCGAATCATCCGTATCCTGTCGGAGTATCTGGAACCCCACCGGCGCTTCCGCCGCAACCACGTGAAGGACACCATTGTCTTCTTCGGTTCCGCCCGGGCCCGGCCCGACGGTGAGAGGGATTCGAGCCGCAACAGGAAGAAATTCCGCAAGCTGGATCGCTACTACGATGACGCCAGGAAACTGGCTTTCCTCCTCACCCGGTGGTCCAAGGGCCTCAGGGAAACGCAGCACCGGTTCCTGGTGTGTTCCGGAGGCGGTCCGGGCATCATGGAGGCGGCCAACCGCGGCGCCAGCGAGGCGGGGGGCGAGACCGTCGGTCTCAATATCAGCATCAAGACCGAGCAGAATTGCAATCCATACATCTCCCACAAGCTCAACTTCGAGTTTCACTACTTCTTCATCCGGAAATTCTGGTTCGTCTACCTGGCCAAGGCGCTGGTGGTGTTTCCCGGCGGCTTCGGCACCATGGATGAGCTCTTTGAAATCCTCACTCTGGTCCAGACCGAGAAGGTGACCAAGCCGATTCCCATCGTCCTCTACGGGTCGGAATACTGGAACGACGTCCTCAACCTGGAGGCCATGATCCGGTGGGGCACTATCAACTCAGAGGACCTGAAACTGATCCGGGTCCTCGATACGCCAGAGGAGACTTTCCGGTTCCTTCGCACCTGGCTGAGAAAGAAATACCTCTCGTGATCCGGCATGTTGACTAGGCCGGTATGGGAGACTATTTTTCTATTTATCCCTCCTTGAGGGAGCGGTTCCGTATGTATGCCGGGGTGAACGCCACAGCAGAACTCGAACACACATGTTAGGGGTGATCCCATGACCGTTTCAGCGGATTTTGAAAAGGCTCTGGCCGTTGGCCGGCCGCCCAATATCGTCAAGCTCTTCCCCAATTCCAGGGCCCTCATCGTGAGCGGCAAGGTCATCGATCATGCGCTCCTGGCCAAGGGCAAGGCCACCACCGTCGCGGCCAACGGCCGCAACCACCTGGTGATCCGCGGCGCCCTGCGCGCGGCCCAGAAGGCCAACGCCGTTCTCCTCGTCGAGATCGCCAAGAGCGAGGGTGGTGCCGGCGCCTACTGCGCCACCAACTTCTGGAACCTGGCCCGACAGGTGGATTCGGTGATGAACGAGTACGGCATCACCGTTCCCGTGGCCATCCACGCGGACCACTACGGCATCAATGGCGACAAGGACATCGCTCGGGCCAAGGTGGAGATCCCCACCCTCTTCCAGGCGGGCATGACCTCCATCGCCATCGACGCCTCGCACCTGCCCGACGACCAGAATCTCCTGGCCAGCCTTGAACTCAACTCCACGGTGCCGTCGTGGGCGGCCCTGGAGACCGAGGTGGGCGAGATCAAGGGCAAGGAGGGCATGTCCACGGTGGAGGAGGCCCTGTTCCTGATCCAGGGTCTCAACGCCCACGACATCTTCCCGACCTGGATCGCTCTGAACAACGGCACCGCCCACGGCATCCAGACCGGCGAGGAGGGCATCCAGGTGGACCTCACCCGTGAGATCCACGAGGCTCTGAAACCCTACAACGTCTCCGGTGCCCAGCACGGCACGAGCGGAAACGACTCGGAGCGTCTGCGGCGAATTGCCCGGGAGACGCGTACCACCAAGGCCAACGTGGCCACCGCCCTCCAGATGATCACCTGGGGCGTGGAGGTCAACGAGTTCGGTAACGCGGTGCTGGACGAGAACGGCGAGTTCAAGAAGATCGACGACCGCGGCGTGCTGCCGGAGGTGTGGGAGGAGATGAAGGCGTACGCCCAGGACAAGGGCCTCAAGGGCGGCAATTACAAGAAGCTGAACCTGCCCTTCGAGAACAAGATCATGGGCCAGCCCGCCGAGATCCGCGAGCGCGCCATCAAGGCGGTGGAGGACTTCGTCTACAACCTCCTGTCCGATGTAATGAACGCCGGCGATTCCGCGCCTCTCGGCTATCAGGCCATCCTGGAGGCCGGCTCCCACGACCTCGGCTCCAAGTCGACCCGCATAGAGGATCCCGCCAAGTGGACCGAGGACAAGATCCGGGAGAGGGCCGCCGGCATCGCTTCGGATAAGGGGCCCGAGGGCGACTTCGACGACTGAAATCGGCTCTTTTGCCGGGTCCGTGAGAAATACGATATAGTACATGTCGAATGGACCCCGGTTGTCGCCGTACCGGATGAAGAAAGGGAAACCCATGGATATCAAGCGTCTGGCCCTCGTATTCGCGGTTCTCGGACTTGCCGCCATGGGGACGGCGGGGCAGAAGGAGAGTCCGAAGAAGAAAACCGAATCCAGGGATACCAAAGGTTCCGACTTCATCCGGTTCCGGGAGACAGGAGACAAGGAGGGCGTCCTCGAAGCCGCTGTGGGCCGGTACGAGAACGACCAGGGGGTAAAGGTGGATCTGGTGGCGGCGGTGCACATCGCCGACAAGAACTACTACGAGGCGCTCAACAAGCGTTTCAAGAAGTACGACGTCGTGCTCTACGAGATGATCAAGCCCAAGGGAGTCAATCCCGCCGCCCGCCGGTCCGGCGGCGCCATCACTTTTCTCCAGCGCACCATGAAGAACATGCTCGACCTCCAGTTCCAGCTCGACGCCGTGGACTACTCGGCCAAGAACTTCGTCCACGCCGACATGGATCCCACCACCTTCTCCCGCGAGCAGGACCTCAACGACGAGAGTATCTTCAAGCTCGTCTTCCGGTCCGTCATCAAGCAGTGGAGCCGGCAGATGTCCTCCAGCAAGGATTCCATGTCCATGGGAGAACTCTTTACCGCCCTGTTCAGCGATGACAGCTCCAGGGCACTGAAGTACCTCTTCGCCCGCGAGATGAAGAACGTGGAGGAGATGCTCACCGAACTCGGCGGGAAAAAGGGCACGGTCCTCATCGAGGGCCGCAACAAGGTGGCCATGAAGGTGCTGCAGGACCAGATCCGGGCGGGCAAGAAGACGGTGGCGGTCTTCTACGGTGGAGGCCACATGCCCGACCTGGAGAAGCGCCTGCGGTCCGAGCTGAAGATGAAGAAGACGGGCCACGAGTGGTTGCCCGCCTGGGACATCCGCGTGGCGAAGAAGCCCGCGAAGGCGAAGAAGCCCAAGAAGGCGCTGCGGGAGCTGTAGGGTTCGCGCAATACTCGAGCAGCGTTGACTCAGTACTCGGCTCGATCCGGAGGCCGGGCGCCTTCCAGGTGCCATTCCCCTCAGGTGTCCGGACATCCCGGTGGCAGAAGATGTCAGGGTGGCGTCTGCAATTGCAGACACCACCGACATCGAGACGGTCTCCGGTGCGCCCAGAGCGTCCTGAGAAGGCGATTCTCTCAGATGCGAATTGGGATTGGTGTATGCAACTATGAAGTCAACCGTTCGTGAATTTGTTATTGTGAACAAAGTCTGTTTTCTTTGTCCATTGAGTCATACATCATCGGTTACTCCCTGGGACCGAGAGGAAAGCTGCGAACATGGAAACCCTCCCCGTCTACGTTCTGGCCGGGGGCCGGAGCTTCCGGTTTGGGAAGGACAAGGCTCGTGCGCAACTCCGGGGCGAGCCCTTGATCCGGTGGGCGGTTCGGCCGCTCGAGGACCGGGCCGGGAGCCTGACGGTAGTGGCCGGGATTTCCGACGAGTACAGCGATCTCGGCTTCCGGACCCTGGGCGATCGGGAACCCGGCCTGGGACCGCTCGGCGGCCTGGCCGCGGCCCTTCACGACCGGGCCGCACTGGCGGGAGACGGCTGGCTGCTCCTGACGTCCTGCGACTTCGTGGGCGCCCGGGGGCAGTGGGTGGACCGGCTGCTCAAGCACCGGACGCAAGGTGCCCGGGCCGTGGCCTTCCGGGGAGCGCGGTGGGAACCCCTGTTTGCCCTCTACCACACAGCAGCCCTCGAGGCTGTGGAGGCGGCGCTCGAACGTGGGGACGGCGCCATGCACGCACTCCTCGACGCAATATCGGCGGTGGCGGTGCCCGTGCCTGAGGACTGGCACGAGGCCGTGTCCGTGAACACGCCCGAGGACCTGGAGGCGTTTGCGAGGCGAGAGACCGATGCAGGTTGAGATTTTTGCGCCGGAGTTTCAGGCCGACACCACCTTCAAGGACGCACTCTATCGCTTCGAGGGTTCGACCCGGGAGGGCTGGACAGTGCTCCGGAACGGCGAGGCCCACCTGGGCCTGGGCCCCGGGTACCGGTTGCTCCGCACCGTGAGCTGCGGCGTGTGCTCCACGGACCTGGTCCGACACTGGCTGCCCTTTCCCCTGCCGCAGGTCATCGGCCACGAGGTCCTGGCCGAGGACAAGGCCGGGCAAAGGGTGGTGGTGGAAATCAACGCCTCGCACCGGGCCCTGGGCCAGGACGCCGGCTGCCCCTTCTGTGCCGCCGGTCTCGAGACGCACTGCCCTGACCGCCTCACCCTGGGCATTCACGGCTTGCCAGGCGGATTCGGTCCCCACTTCCTGGCTCCGGCCAGCGCCGTGATTCCCCTACCGGAAACCGTGCCCGACCGGGCGGGAGTGCTCGTGGAGCCTCTGGCCGCGGCCCTGCACGCCGTGGCCGTGGTGCAGCCCGGTCCGGGCGACCGCGTGGCCGTTCTCGGAACGAGGCGCCTCGGCCTCCTGATCATCGCCGCCTTCCGGGCCCACCGCGTATCCACGGGCATCGACTTCACCATTCTGGCCCTGGACCGGCAGCCGGATCTCCTGGACCTGGCCCGGACCTTCGGCGCGGATTCGGGCCTCGAGGTGGAGGGCGAAGGCAGCGGACTGCTGGCCGGTCTGGCCGAGGTGGTGGTGGACGCCACCGGCAATCCCGGGGCCCTGGACCTGGCCCTGCGCCTGGCCCGGCGTGAGGTCCACGTCAAGTCCACCCACGGCCGGCCGGCCGCAGGGCTCAAGCACCTGACCGAGATGGTGGTGGACGAGATCGGCGTGGGCCCGTTTCCCCGGGGCGATGATCTGGAACAGTACGGTCTATCGGGCGGGGACCGCCCCCCCGTGGTGGCCTGGCTGTGCGAGAGCGAGCCGCCCGTGTGGCTCACGCAGTCGGCCTCGGTCCTCCGGGGCGCGGCCGCGGACGTACTGAAGGACCTCGAGACCTCGCCCCGGGTCCACGGACTGCCGCGGGTGGACGCGGCGGTGGTGGACTCAGCCGCCGGTATCGACCGGGCCGTTCGCCCCCTGACCCACCGCGAGGTGTCGCTGGTCAAGCCGCGCGGCTTCGTGCTCCTTGCGGCGGGTGCACCCCGGGACACTATCTCGTCCCTGGATCGGGCAGTGCTGGATCGAGACCTCCGCATCACCACCTCGCGGTGCGGGGATTTCCGCGCGGCCCTAGAACTCCTGGAAGCGGATCCCGAGCTGCGTCGGGTGGGGGAGAGGCTCATCACTCACGTATTTCCCGTGCGCCGCATTGCCGAGGCGTTCGAGACCGCCCGGTCGCCGGCGTGCATCAAGGCCGTAGTGGATCAGCTGCTTCCTTAGCATCCGGATTTTCGGGCCCCTCGTCCGCCCAGCGGATGAACTCGCTGTGCTCGAGCTGCTTGAAGAAGAGAGCCAGGCGGTCGTGGAGGGGCTCGATGCGATCCCCGAACTCGACCCGGAGCTTCTCGCCGATCTCCCCCACGGTGGATCGACCGTCGCAGGCCTTCCAGACGGAGGAACCCAGTTCGTCGAGGTTGACCTGGATGTCCTCGAGCTTGAACCGGCGGGCGAACCAGCGGCCGAAACGACCGGGGCCGAGCCGGGGGACCCGGACCACCACCGACCCGGACTCCGTGGTGGTCCACGCCCCGGTGCGCACCGGAACCAGGGTGAGGAGGTTCCGGGGCGGTGTTTTTTTCCGTGCCATGGAGATAAGGATAGTCCGGAGCCCTATAGGATTTCCAGTGGAGTGTCCCGATCCGGGGAAGGTTGCCGACAGGGGGATTGTGGGCCATACTATGTTCTTCGGGCCCCATTCTACAGGAACCGGAGGCGTGTTCCAGAACACGCCGCGTGCCCCTGACCTGGAGACAGTTCAGTGCCCATATACGAATACATCTGCAAGGGCTGCAGCCACCACTTCGAGACCCTGGTCCGTGGATCCGAGGAGCCCCACTGTCCGGAATGCGAGTCCACTGACCTGGAGAAGAAGTTCTCGGTGTTCGGCGTCGGTTCCGGCGACCCCGGGTGCGAGCCCGTGGGCGGCGGCTGAAACCCGGCCGCCGGCCCTTGCGGGCAGGGTTCCTGCCCCCTTAATTAATCGCAGTCAGATCCGTCCCACCGGAAGGGCCTCGTCCAGGACCATCCGGAGCCGGGAGAACCGGAGCTTCCGGGCGTGGATCTCCACACCTGCATCCAGCGCCTTATCGAACATGTCGGCGAAGTCCGGGTCCGTCTCCCGGTTGGGGCGGAAGCGCACGGCCCCCACGCCCTGGACCAGGATCAGGACCACGCTGCGATACCCGGCCCTTCGGGCTTCGATGAGCTCCTTCAGGTGCCGCGTTCCGCGCACCGTGGGTGCGTCCGGGAACCGCGCCACGCCGTTCACCACCAGGGTGCAGCACTTGGCCTCCACCAGGCACCGCTTGTCTCCCCGGCCGAGGAGGAAGTCGAAGCGGCTCGCGCCCCACGCCACTTCGGGCCGGATCAGGCGCCATCCCCGGACCTCGGGCACACGCCCCTTCTGGAGGAGCACCTTCAGGAACCGGTTGGGCACTCCGGAATCGATGCACACCATCCGCCTGCGGTAGTGCACGGCGATGAGGTCGTACCGGGTCCGGCGTTTTCCGTGCTCGGGCGCCGGCCGGAGCAACACCCGGCGCCCCGGCACCATGAGCTCCTTCATGCGGCCGGGGTTGGGGATGAAGGCCTCGGTCTCGGTGCCGTCCAGGTCCACGATGCCGAGGTACTTGTTGGGCCGTCGGAGGAATACGGCCTCGATGCGGTGCGAGACCACCTGCAGGGATGGGGGGTAGAGCGGTTCGGTCAGGATATCCTCTCCTCCGGGGTGTTCACCCGGTCGCGGGACGGTAAGATACCACGATCCACAGGCTGATATGCGTGAAAGGGTAGTCGATTTTGGCGACCGGGTGAAATGGCTGAATGACATGGAGTCAGGAATGAAAGAAAAGACGATCCTTCTGGTGGTGCTGGTCTGGTTCCTTCTGGCCCTGGGGTGTGGAACGGACGCCCCGACCCTCGTCTACCCCGAAGCCCATAAGGGTGATACGGTCGATGACCTTCACGGCGTGAAGGTGGCGGATCCCTACCGGTGGCTCGAGAAGGGGGACGCGCCCGAGACCCGGACGTGGATCGAGGCCCAGAACGAGGTCACCGAGGCCTTTCTGGGTGCCATACCGCAGCGGGATCGGATCCGCAAGCGCCTCACTGAGCTCTGGAATTACGAGAAGTACACCGTTCCCGTGAAGCGAGGCGGCCGCTACTTCTACCGGAAAAACGACGGCCTCCAGAACCAGAGCGTCCTCTACACCGTGGACACGCTGCGGGGCAAGCCGCGCGTGCTCCTGGATCCCAACAAGCTCTCCAAGGACGGCACGGTGTCCGTGGCCTCCACGGCCATCAGTGAGGACGGAACCCTCATGGCCTACTCCACCTCCTCGGGCGGCGCCGACTGGCGCGTGTGGAAGGTGCGGGACGTGACCACCGGAAAGGACCGGCCGGACCGGGTCGACTGGAGCAAGTTCTCCGGGGCCTCCTGGACCCACGACAACAAGGGCTTCTACTACAGCCGGTACGACGCGCCCAGAGAAGGAGAAGCACTCAAGGGCCGGGTTTTCTTCCACAAGCTCTACTACCATCGCCTCGGTACGTCCCAGGACAAGGACGTCCTCGTCTGCCATGATCCGGACAACAAGCACCTGGGCTTCGGAGGCTTCGTCACCGAGGACGGAGAATACCTCTGCATTCGCGTATGGAAGGGCACGTCCCGGGAGAATATGTTCTACTACAAGCGATTGGACGATGCCGACGCCGGCATCGTGAAGCTCATCGACCGGTTCGAGGCCTCCTTCGATTTCATCGGCAACGACGGGCCCGTCTTCTGGTTCAAGACCTCCAACGAGGCGCCCCTGAACCGCGTCATCGCAATCGATACCCGGAACCCGGCCCGGGAGAACTGGAAGGAGATCCTGCCCGAGGTCAAGGAGACTCTCGTGACCGTGGTCGTGGTGGGCGACCGGTTCGTGGCCCGGTATCTAAAGGACGCGTGCACCCGGGTGAAGATCTTCGCCCTGGACGGCACCTTCGTCCGGGACCTCGATCTGCCGGGCCTCGGCTCGGCGGGGGGATTCAGCGGCAGGCGCAAGGACACCGAGACCTTCTACGCCTTCAGCGGCTACAACGTGCCGCCCACCATCTACCGCTACGACATGAAGACCGGCAAGAGCCGGGTGCTTCGCGCCCCGAAGGTGAAGTTCGATCCCCGCGATTACGTCTCCCGGCAGGTGTTCTACAAGAGCAAGGACGGCACTCGCATTCCCCTGTTCCTCACCCACAAGAAGGGCCTCACCCTGGACGGGAACAACCCGGTACTTCTCTATGGATACGGAGGATTCAACATCCCCCTCACCCCGGGATTCCGGGTGGACCGGCTGGTGTGGATGGAGATGGGAGGCGTCTACGCCGTGGCCTGCATCCGGGGCGGCGGGGAATACGGCAAGGCATGGCACCAGGCGGGCTCAAGACTCAAGAAGCAGAACTGCTTCGACGACTTCATCGCCGCCGCCGAGTGGCTCGTCGCGAAGAAATACACGAAGCCTACTAAGCTGGCCATCTTCGGCGGCTCCAACGGCGGCCTTCTGGTGGGCGCCTGCATGATCCAGCGGCCCGACCTCTTCGGCGCGTGTCTGCCGGCGGTGGGCGTCATGGACATGCTCCGGTTCCACAAGTTCACCATCGGCCACGCCTGGACGTCGGATTACGGATCCCCCGAGAAGCTCGGGGAATTCAAGGTGCTCCATGCCTATTCCCCGGTCCACAACCTGAAGCCGGGGACATCGTATCCGGCCACTCTGGTCACCACCGCCGACCACGACGACCGGGTCTTCCCGGCCCACAGCTTCAAGTTCACGGCGCGGCTCCAGGAGTGTCAGGCCGGTCCCGCACCGGTGCTCATCCGCATCGAGACGCGGGCCGGCCACGGCGCGGGAAAGCCCACGTCCAAGCGCATCGAGGAGGCTGCAGACCGCTGGACGTTCCTGGTCCGGACACTGAGGATGGAATAGGGAGCTTGTGCGATCCCTTACTTTTCCGTCTTCCAGAACCTGATCTCGTTGTCGTGGCCGGCGGCCAGGACCCACTTGCCGTCCGGGGAGAAGGCCACGTCCTTGATGATACCCTTGTGTCCTTCAAAGGTGCGGATGAGTTTGGGCTTCCGGGAGGTCGTCCAGAGCTCCAGGGTGCCCCGGAGTCCGCCCACCAGGAGCCGCTTGCTGTCGGGGCTGAAGGCGAGGGCGTAAACGTGGTCGGCATCGGTCTGGATCTTGCCGCCCTTCTTTGCTTTTGGAAGGTGCCACAGAAGGACCCTTCCCGCCTTGCAGCCCGACGCCATGAGCTTCTGGTTCTTGCTGACAGCCAGGGAGATGATGACGTCCTCGTGTTGTTCCTTGACGACCTTCTTCTCCTTGCCCACCGGGAAGGTCCAGACCTTGATCGTCTTGTCGAACCCGCTCGAGACCAGGAGCTTCCCGTTCCTGGCGAACGCCAGCTCGCCGATGCCGTATTCGTGGGCCTTCTCCAGGGTCTTGACGACTGTGCGGCCCACCACGTCCAGGATCAGGATGTGGCCGTCCAGGCCGCCGGTGACGAGGTACTTGCCGTCCGGGCTGTACTTGATGCTGTCCAGGCGAGCGGTCTGGCCCTCGAATACGTGGAGGTTCTCGCCGGTGGTGATGCTCCACAGCTTGACCTTGCCGTGGTAGCCGGCCGAGGCCAGGACCGAGCCGTCCGGGCTCAGGGCAACGCCGTTCACGCACAGGACGTGGGATTTCTGGATGGTCTGAATGGGCATGCCGTCCTGGAGTCTCCAGACGCGGATGGAATTGTCGCCGCTGCCCGCGGCGATGAGCTTTCCGTCCCTGGAGATGTCGATGTCCTGGATGTAGTCACTGGGCCCCGTGAGGGGCAGGCCGTCCTGGCCGCAGGCGGAACCCGGGAATGAAATCGAGGCAAGTGTCAGGTACAATCCCAGGGCGAAAAGGAGGAGGGTCGCTCGTTCACGTATCATGAAGGCCGGCAGCATTGCACTCTCCTCTGCACGGATACCCGGGTAGGTTCACAGGGTAAGGTATTTTCCTGGACCTGTGAAGTGAGCCCGCTATATTTCCCCGCCCTTCCTCGCCAGGGAGGGTGTTGGTGGACGAGGGGATCTCGCATGGATGACCTGGACCGTAGAATCCTGAAGGGCCTGAAGGATCACTTCGGATTCCCCGCCTTTCGCGGGCGCCAGGCCGCGGTCATCCGCCACGTCCTCGAGGGAGGGGGCGGCCTCGTGGTGTTCCCCACCGGTGAGGGAAAGTCCCTCTGCTACCAGCTGCCCGCCCTCCTCCTGGATGGTCTCACCGTGGTGCTGAGCCCCCTCATCGCGCTCATGCAGGACCAGGTGGCTGCGCTCCGGGAGAAGGGCATTCCAGCCACCTTCATCAACTCGTCCCTGAGCCGCCGTGACCGGGAGACGCGCCTCGAGGCGGCCCTGGCCGGCAAGGTGAAGCTCCTTTACGTGACGCCCGAGCGGTTCCGGGTATCGTCGTTCCTGGAGGGTATCGGGCGATGCAAGGTGTCCTTCATGGCCGTGGACGAGGCCCACTGCGTGAGCCTCTGGGGCCACGACTTCCGGCCCGACTACGCACGGGTGGGCGAGATCCGGGCCAAGCTGGGCAATCCGCCGGTGCTGGGTTTGACGGCCACGGCCACGCCCGACGTGCAGCGGGATATCCTCACCCGGCTCCAGGTGCCCGACGCGCCCGTGTTCCACACCGGCATCGAACGGGAGAACCTCTTCCTCTCGGTGCAGGAGGTGGACACCGACGAGGACAAGGTTGAGTATATTCTGAAACGCTGCCGGGACATCGGCGGCCCGGGCATCGTCTACATGGCTCTCATCCAGGACCTGCTCAAGCTGGAGACGGAGCTCAGGCGCCACGGCCTCCGGCCCCTCGTCTACCACGGCGACCTGTCCAACTCGGAGCGGCGGGAGCTGCAGCACCGCTTCATGAACATGGATGACGCCCTCATCCTGGCCACCAACGCCTTCGGCATGGGCGTGGACAAGGCCGACATCCGGTTCATCCTCCACCACCAGATCCCCCGGAATCTCGAGGCCTACTACCAGGAGGTGGGCCGCGCCGGCCGCGACGGCAAGGGCAGTCTCTGCGAGCTGCTGTTTCGCGCCGAGGACGTCCTCATCCAGAAGGAGTTCACCGAGTGGGCCAATCCGGGCAAGGCGTTCCTGAAGTCGGTGCTGGACGTGCTGGAGCGAAACCACGAACGCCTGGCCGTCCTCGACGTCCAGGACCTCCGGGAGACCCTGCTGGTGAAGAACCGCCGGGACGGCCGGGTGGAGACGTGTCTGGCCTTCCTGGATACGGCCGGCTGCATCCGGGGCGACCTCGACCGGGGTAACTTCGAGATCCTCCGGGTGCCCGACGACGAAGAGATCGACACCTGGATGGACGCCAACAAGCGCGAGCGGGACCTGAAGCACCTCCTGAAGATGACGGAGTACGCCCGGTCCGACCAATGCCGAAAAGCGGTGATCCACGAGCATTTCGGTTTTTCAGCCATGGCGGGCGGCTGCGGTTCCTGCGACCGTTGCGAGGAAGAATCCGCCTGGCTCACGGACCGGCTCCCCGAGGGCGAACGCCGCCCCATCCGTCCCGCCGACCGCGTGGATTCGGAGGTGCTCTGCCGCGGGGACTGGATCGAGATCCAGCGTTTTGGCCTCGGCATGGTGACTCAGGTGCAGAAGAAGGGGCGGAGGACGCGGATCCAGGTGGAGCTCTCGGACACCATGAAGAAGCGGTTCTTCGACCTGGACCGGATCCGGTGGCGGAAACTGTAGGTATTACCTCTCCAGCTGCGACTTCACCGGCTTCACGGTCTTTCGGTGACGCGCCACGATCTCCAGGATGTCCGCGATGACCTTCGGGTGGGTCTTGGCGGAGTTGAATCGCTCCGACGGATCGTGGTCCAGGTGGTAGAGCAGTGGTGGATCGTGCTTCTTGGCCTTCTTCTGGCGGTATCCGGCCCGGGTGAGAAAGTGCGCCTTCCAGGGGCCCTTGCGGCAGGCCATGAGACGGGTGCCGCGGTAGTAGAACATCTCCTTGCGCGGGCTCGGGCTTGTGCCGAGGAGCAGGGGGGCCAGGTCGTACCCGTCCATGATCCGATCCTTCGGCAGGGGGATGCCGGCCAGGGCCAGACACGTCGGGAACACGTCCAGGGTGGAGGCCAGGCCGGCGCTGACGGAGCCCGGCCGGATACGCCCCGGCCACCACGCGAGGCAGGGCTCCCGCACGCCCCCTTCCCAGGTGCTTCCCTTGCCTCCACGCAGCAGGCTGGCCGAACCGCCGCGCTGCCGTCGGATGAGCCAGGGGCCATTATCACTGGTGAAGAACACCAGGGTGTGCTTCGTTAGGCCGAGTCGCCGCGCCGCTTCCAGGATCCGGCCCACGCTCCAGTCCAGCTCCTTGACTACGTCCCCGTAGAGGCCGCGGCGGCTGGTCCCCTTGAAGGCCTTTGAGGCGTGGAGCGGTGTGTGGGGGAAGGTGTGGGGGAAGTAGAGGAAGAAGGGCCGATGCCGGTTTCCTTCCATGAAGGCCAGCGCCCTCTCGGTGTAGCGCCGGGTCAGGGTCGCCTGCACGGCCGGGTTCTCGAGGACGGCCTCTCCCTCCATGAGGCAGGTCGGCTTCATGTCGTTGCTGTAGGGTATGCCGAAGTAAGAATCGAAGCCGTGACGCATGGGAAGGTGTTGCGGGAGGTGGCCCAGGTGCCACTTGCCGATGCAGGCAGTAGCGTAGTTTTTCTGCTTCAGGGCCTCGGCCAGGGTGATTTCCGATCGGGGCAGACCGCCCCTGGACTTGGTCGAGAGCACTCTTCGCTTGTCGCTGCACATGCCGCTCCGGATGGGCAACCGGCCTGTGAGCAGGGCTGCCCGGCTGGGGGTGCACACCGGGGAGGAGGAGTAGAACTGGGTGAGTTTCATGCCCTCGGCCGCCATGCGGTCCAGGTTCGGGGTGTGGAGGGTGGGGTGGCCGTAGCAGCTCAGATCGCCGTAGCCCAGGTCGTCGGCGAAGATGATGATGATGTTGGGCGGTCGGCCAGCCCGGCCGGATCTCTCGCGGGATTCCGGTGCCGTGAGGGTAGTGCATCCGAAGCCGGAATGGAGTGCGGCGGCCGAGGCTGCCAGGGCCGCAGTGGCGCGGCCGGTTCGGGTCAAGAACTCTCGTCGATTCATGGCGGATCCTCCAGGCCGGGAAGTGGGCTCCATGTCAGCAAAGATGGCCGGGGGGATCCAGGGATTTCCCGGCGCATCGACCCCGTCTTGACACGCGACCCCGGAGTGCGTTCTCATGGGGGCGTTCTACCGGAAAGGACCCAGCCATGCCGGCCCGCGCCGTCGTTTGGATATTCCTCGCAGTGTTCACCTCCTCTGTTGGAGCCCAGATCACCGACGTGAAGGACCAGCGGATCCTGGCCAGCTTCCTCGATCACGTCCGCCGCGTGCCCGAGCGCCTCAGCGCGGACCGCTGCAGGACCATGGCCGCCGAGGAGCCCGAGGGCTACACCTGGAAGCTCCTGCCCCAGCTGGACATGCTGCTGACGGCTTACGCCCTCACCGGCAAGGCGTCTTTCCTGAAGTCCTTCACGGCGACCTTCAAGAATCTGCGCGCGGCCATGACAAAGGGGCCGGACGGATACCTCGGGTGGTACGGGAAGCCACTCACCACCTTCAGGAATCCCGACCGGCCCGATGACAAGGTCGACGTCATCATCAGCAGCTTCAAGGCGGTGGAGGTGCTAGGCCGGTTCCTCGAGCTGGTTCAGCAAAAGAAAGCTCTCGACCACCGGTACGCCCGGCAGCGGCGGGCCTACCTGGACCTCATGAAGAACCACCTGATCAGGAAGTGGGACGCCCGGCGCCGCTACCTGGACCTGGGTAAGAAGGGCGGGATCTACCGCACCCACGCCGGCCTCAAGGACGTGAAGGCCGGCCTGACCCAGCCCCACAACAAGCACGCCAAGATCGTGGTGGCCCTGGTCCGGCTCCACCGCGTCACCGGCGACGCAGCGTACTTGCGCCGGGCCGCGAAGATCGGCACCCGGTTCAAGCACTGCCTCACGCTCCGGGACGGCCACTACGAGTGGAACTACTGGGATCCGGCCGGGGCGTGGGATGTGCACCCCAAGGATCCAAACCGGTGGAAGCACTGGATCGGACCGGAGCACCGGAGCGGTTACTACGCCTTGAGCCTCACCCAGGCCGTCCTGCTCTTTCATCACGGCGTGGTGTTCACGCGCAAGGACATCGACCGGTTCCTCCGGACCCAGCTCGAGATGACCTGGAACGGCGACCTGGAGAATCCCCGGTTCCACCGCGTGGATCGCTCCCGGGGCAAGCAGCGCGGCCGCTACATCTGTCCGGCCCTGGCGCCGTTTCACCAGAAGATCCATGCCTTCCTCTATACCGGGCCGCGCCAGGAGGAGCGCCTCGCCCAGGCCGGCCACCCCTGGCGGGGCGGGCCTGTGGCCGATGCGTACCTCCGCGGGAAATACCTGGACAGCCCCGCGGTCAAGGGCGGGAAGGCCGTGTACGGGGAGGTGGGCAAGCGGTTCCGGCAGGCGTCGGAGAACCAGCGGTTCCTGGAGGCGCTCCGGTTCACGGTAAAGGGTATGGGATACCAGATACCCCGGAGTCCGCAGCAGATGCGGCCGCTGCCCAGGGCAAAGGGAGCGAAGAGGTGAGGCGGTTATGACCCGGCCGGTGTTCCACAGCTGCTGCAGATCCCACGACATTTTCATGGCCAGAATCGGGCCATTCATAGACTGTGGAGCATCCCACGGCCCGGTTTCGGCCCAATTTTGGCCAAAGAAGACCTGTGGGCTAAGACAACGTACATCGCGAAAGGAATGATCCATGCCCTTCCGAACCCGGGTGAAGGTTCGCTTCAATCACGCCGACCGTGCCGGTATCGTGTTCTACGGCAACTACCTCACCCTGGCCCACCACGTGCTGGAGGAATTCGTGGAGGCGGTGGGCTTCACCTGGGACGAGTGGTTCGCGAATCCGTCCTGGGGCACCCCCTTCCGGAAGGTGGAAGTGGACTACCGGAAGCCGCACCTGCCGGGCCGGGATCTGGACGCGGAGTTCTGGCTCGAGGACCTCAGCAACGCCTCCATTACCTCGCGGTATCGCTTCTTCAACGGCGAGGGAGACCTGGTCAGCGAGATCCGCGCTGTCAACGTGTTCATGGATTACCGCACCCTGACCAAGGTGCCCATGCCCGAGTCGGTGCGGGCCCGGTTGGAGTCGCAGGTGGAAAGGGTGCCCGAGATCACGGAGTGATTTGCATCACAGTTCTCACGCCGGTTTTTTTGCTCGAAGTGAGCTAATTTAGAGCCGTGAGACGCCTCACACCTGATTTTTAGCTCGAATCGAGCAAAAAAATAGCCGTGAGCGCTAGTGCCTGATTTGCTCCAGCACTTCCCCGCGCAGGAGCTTGCCGAGCGGAGATCGTGGAAGAACGGGCAACCTGTGCACGGCCCGGGCCCGCTCGAAGGGCAGGACCCTATGGTTGAACACCTCGAGGACCGCGTTCACCTCCTCGTCGGTGCCGCCCGACACCACCAGGCGGATCTCGCGGCCCAGGCGCGCTTCGGGCACAGCCACCAGGGCCGCGTCGCCGGGGAAGGCAAGGTTCTCGGTCACCTCATGGAGGTGCGCCTCGAGGGGAGGGAGGGACACGTTCTCGCCGCCCATCTTGAAGAAGTCCTCCCCGCGGCCCTCCACCGTCAACGTGGCGTCGGACACGGTCCCCTGGTCCTCGGATGTCCACCAGCCGTCCACCCTGGGATCCTCGAAGGTGACGGCACCCGAGGTGTCCGTTGCATACCCGGTGAGTAGCGCCTCGCTCCGGAACCGGAGGAGGCCCTCGCCGGTCACGGCCGCTTCCACGTGCGGGAGGATCTCGAGGGACGCGGCCGCGTCCCGGTCCAGGGAGGCCGTGGCGATCTGCGAGGCGCACTCGGTAGCGCCGTAGCTGGGGAGCAAGGGCCAGCCCAGGGCGCGGCCGCGCTGATACACAGGATCCGGGAGAACACCGCCGCCCACCACCACGGCGCGAAGCGAGGAAGGACATTGGATTTGCTTCTGCACCAGATCGTGGACCTGGGTCGGCACCAGGGAACTCAGGGTGGCGTGGTGCCTGGAAACCAGGTCTACGAGCGCAGCGGGCGACCACGCCGGGGGCAATCCCGCGGCGTCGTGATCCCCCGCGACCCGGGCGCCGCTCACGTGGGCCCGGGCCAGGATGCCGAGGCCGCCCACGTGAAACAGGGGGAGCACGTTGGCCCATACGTCGCGGGCGCCGGCATCGAGGTGCGTGTTCACCGCCTCGGCCGAGGCCAGGCACGCGGCCCGGGAGAGCGCCACGAGCTTCACCGGGCCCGTGGCGCCGGAGGTGGCCAGCCAGAGATGCCCCTTCAGCGACGGCAACTTCGAGACCATGCGGTCCAGCCGGTGACGCTCCTCGGGCGGGAATCGCGGGTTCAGCAGCACCTCGGTGGATTCGGACGTCCAGTCAATCACAGATCATCCCCGCTGCAAGAAGCACGCTGAATACCAGGTGAAGCCCGGCGGTCCAGGCCAGGAATTTGTTGTAGATCGCCCCGGGTTCGTGGGCGAAGACGCCGCGGAAAAGCCGGATGGCCAGGGGCAGCGATAGAAACGGCAGCAGCACCGTGACCCAGGCCCCGGAAAATGCCCACCCCAGGTTCAGGGCAAAGGGCGTCAGACACAGAAATGCGATCTCGTAGCGGCCGAAGGTCACGCCCAGCCGGACCGCCAGGGTCTTCTTGCCGGACCTTCGATCCTCCTCCACGTCGCGGAGGTTGTTCACGGCCAGAAGGGCGGTGGCCAGCAGTCCCACCTGGAAGCCAGCCAGGACCACGTCCGGTTGAAGGGTGCCCGACTGCAGGTAGAACATGCCGCCCACGGCCGCCAGGCCGAAGAACACCACCACGAACACGTCGCCGAGACCCAGGTAGGCCAGGGGAAACGGGCCGCCCGTGTAACCGTAGGCGAGGGCGAGAGAGACCACGCCGAGAATTACGATAGGCCAGCCGCCGGCCACTACCAGGGGTACGCCGAAGGCCAGGGCCGCGGCCGCGGCCAGGAATCCGCCCAGGACCACGCGGCGGGCGGAGATCAGTCCGCTCTGGGTGACGCGCGTCGGGCCCAGGCGCTCGCCGGTGTCGGTGCCCTTCCTGAAGTCGAGGGCGTCGTTGAACAGGTTGGTGGCGATCTGGATGGCGCCGGCGCTCAGCAAGGCGAACAGCGAGAGGTGCCACTTCAGGCCGTGGCCGTGGTGCATGGCCAGGCCGGTGCCCACCAGGATCGTCGCCAGGGCGGCCGAGAGGGTCCTGGGCCGGAAGGCGAGAAACCACCGGCCTGCAAGGGACGCCGTCATGGCAGTCGGGGGTACTTCTTGAAGTCGGGTTTCCGCTTCTCGTTGTAGGCGTTCCGCCCCTCCTGGGCCTCTTCCGACATGTAGTAGAGGAGGGTGGCGTTTCCGGCCAGCTCCAGGAGTCCCATCTGGCCGTCGCAGTCGGCGTTCATGGACGCCTTGAGGCACCGGAGTGCCAGGGAAGAGTGCTGCATCATTTCCCGGCACCACACGAGGGTCTCTTCTTCCAGCCTGGACACCGGCACCACCGCGTTCACCAGTCCCATGTCCAGGGCCTGTTTCGCATCGTATTGCCGGCACAGGTACCAGATCTCCCGGGCCTTCTTCTGACCCACGATGCGGGCGAGGTAGCTCGAACCCAGGCCGCCGTCGAAGGACCCCACCTTGGGGCCGGTCTGGCCGAACCGCGCGTTGGAGGCGGCGATGGTGAGGTCGCACACCACGTGGAGAACGTGGCCGCCGCCAACGGCGTATCCCGCCACCATGGCCACCACGGGCTTGGGCATGGAACGGATCAGGCGGTGCAGGTCCAGGACGTTGAGGCGCTCCACGCCGTCTTCGTCCACGTACCCGGCGTTGCCGCGGACCCGCTGGTCGCCACCCGAGCAGAAAGCCTTCCTACCCTCGCCGGTGAGGATGACCACGCCGATGTCCGGGGCGTCTCGGGCGATGGTGAAGGCCTCGATCATCTCCGTGACCGTGCGGGGCCGGAAGGCATTCCGCACCTCGGGTCGGTTGATGGTGACCTTGGCGATGCCGTCCTCGGTGCGCTCGAACCGGATGTCGGTGAACGTCTTGATGGAGGTCCATACGGCACTGGGCTTCTTGCTCGAGGAGGTCTTTGCTCTGGCTCTGGCCATGGCGCCACCTGTCTATTCTTGGATGCCGCAGTCCGAGAGGAATCCCTCGACCTGACGGAGGAAAGAACCGGGAGCCTCCCAGGGAACTCGGTGGGCGGACCCCTCCACGATGTGCAGGGTGCCGGCCGGAAGATGTTGCACTGCAGCGGCCCCGAGACGAACGAATCGATGGTCTTGTGCTCCGGCTAACCATAGCACGGGGAAGGAGAGGCTGCCCAGGGAGGAGAGGAGGTTTTTCTGGGTGCCGAGGGACCAGGTCCTGAGGGCCCCGGCCAGGGCCGCCCGGCTCCAGTCGGCTTCCGGCTGCTCGAGAGACGGGCCCCGGGTCCCGAACACGGCCTGGCCGTTCCACGCCTGCATCAGGGGGCTCCAGGCCTCGGTCTCGAAGCGCCGGGCCCACCCCGCGTCGTCCTGGCGACGAGCGGCCCGTTCGTCCGCGGTGGAGAGGCCGGGGTGGGTGGACACGATGACGGCCGCCTTCCAGAGCGCCGGCCGCGCCAGGCACGCATGGAGTGCCAGGCGTCCGCCGAGGGAGTAGCCGAGCACCACGGGGGCGGAGTCCGCGGCCTCCACCTCTCGGGCAAAGGCCGCGCCCCACGGAACGAGGTCGCGATCGTCGGGCGGATCGGAAAAGAGGTCGGGCCGGCGCACCTCGGGAAAGCCCATACGGGCGAAGGCCTCGAGGAAGGGGTTCCAGTCCGAGGCCCTGCCCAGGAAACCGTGCAGGCACCAGATCATGATGATTTTCCCAGGCGTTCGTAGGCCGCCCAGAATCGGTGCGTGGCCCCGGGATCGGGCTTCACCTCCAGAATGCACGCGCCGGCTTCAGGCAGGGTATCGGGGATCTCTTCCCACGCTTCGTGGTGCAGGTCCCACATGCGGGCCCAGGCCCCAAAGGTGATGGCGTGCTCGTTCTGGAACACCGGATTCTCGAACATCCGGGAGAAGATGCGCCCGCCGCCGTTGTTGAGGATCGCAATGCGGAGCCGCCGAGGACCCAGGTGCGGAATGATCCACGGGGCGCCGAGGTCGTAAAGCGCGGTGAGGTCACCCACGAGGGCCCAGTTCTCCACGTCGGATCGGGTGAGGCCGAGGAAGGTGGAGATCTGGCCGTCGATGCCGCAGGCACCGCGGCTCGAGTGGATCTCCCGGGGGCCGGGACCTGGCGCAGCGAAGAGGTCCCACTCCCGGACAGGGAGGCTGTTGCCCAGGAAGATCCGGGCTGGGGTCGGGATTCGCTTCGAGAGGTGATGCACGAGGGCCGGTTCGGAACGGGGCTCTCCGGCCAGGAGGGCTTGCAGGGCCTCGTATCGGTCCCGGTCCCGGTGCCAGTATTCCAGCGCCAGGGGTTCGGCCTTCTCCGGCGTCACCGCGGCCAGCACCTCACCCGGTGGGCCCTGGATCCCCTGGCCCCGGCTCAATCCCTTAAACGACGTCCGGGCCACGGAAAACACCGGGAGTTCTTTTCGTGTCTCCTCGAGATCCCGCCAGTAGCGCAGGACGGGGACGCCGCCAATACGGAGGACGCCGTCGACGGGGAGCTCCCGGAGGAGGGCTTCTCCCGATCGAAGAAGAAGGGGTTGCAGCTCCGGATCCTCGCGCAGCTGCGAGTGACCCTCGGCCAGGATCGGGGCGCCGAGACGAAGGAGGAAGGACCGAACCCCCTCCGTGTCCCCCGCCTCGAGGGCGCCGGCGAGGACCAGAGGCGTCCTGACCGAGCGGAGAAAGGCCTCGAGGTCCTGGATGCCGCGGGCGTGATCCGACCGGGTCTTCACGGTGCCGACGGCTTCGAGGCACAGGACGTTCGGGGCGGCGTCGAGGAGGGGCTCCTCGAAACACACGTTGACGTGGACCGGATGAAGGCGATTCCAATCCTCGAGTGCTAGAGTATCGTCCCCTTCCGAATCCAGGACCGTGGGTGCGTACGGGTCAAGCAGGCCGGGTTGCTCGATGGCCTGGGGCGCGCCTGTGCCCCGGAACCGCTTCGGCCTGTCAGCCGTCACCAGGACCAGAGGAACGCCGGTATAGTAGGCCTCGATGGCCGCGGGAAGAACCTCGGCGGCGGCCGTGCCCGAGGTGGTGAGAACGCCCACCGGCGCCCGGAGACTTGAAGCCAGGCCGAGGGCGAAGAAAGCGGCGCTGCGCTCCTCGTAGAAGGCATAGACACGGGTGTGGGTGGAAGCGTGGAGGACCGACACCAGGGGGCTGTTCCGTCCTCCGGGGGCCATGCACCAGGCCTGGACCCCGGCCCCGGCCAGAGCCGTGAGGAGCTCTTCGCTCCGGCGGACGTTCATGGCTCCAGGATTCTCATGACGGCCTCCCGCTTCTGGTTCAGCTCCCACCATTCACGGTCCAGGACGCTGCCGGCTACGACGCCAGCGCCGGCGCCGATGCGAAGCGCATCCCCTGCCCATTGCACGTTGCGGATGGCCACGAGACAGAGACCCGATCCGTCCTCGGCCCGGTATCCGAATGGAGCGCCGAATCGGCCCCGGCGGACGTCTCGGTCGCCGGCCTTGAGCCAGGCCAGGCTCGCCGCTCGTGGCGCTCCCCCCAGGGCCGGCGTGGGATGGAGGGCGTGCACCAGGTCCTGGAACGTGGCAGGCGTTTCCGCCTCGAGTTCCAGAAGGATGTCGGTCTTCAGGTGGGCCACGCCGGGCATGCACAGAATCTCCGTGCTACTGCACCGGGTCGAGCCAAGTGGTTCGAGGGCCTTCAGGATGTGCTCCAGCACGATGCTGTGCTCGGCGCGTTCCTTGGGGTCTTCCAGGAGGCGGCCAGCGCCCTCGTTAGGAGCCGTGCCGGCCAGGGCCATGGTGTGCACTTCGCCGCCGGGGGCGAAACGAAAGAGGACTTCCGGGGTGGCGCCTACCATGCCTCCCTCCTCGTCCCAGTACCCGTAGGGCACCAGAGGGGGTGCGATACGGGCTACACTTTCGAGGAGGTGCGGCAGGAGTCCGGTTCGGGGGGCCTCCCCGTGACCCTCCCAGAAGGTGACGGGCACGGCCTTGGTCAGGGTACCGGCCGTGATCTGTCGCTTCAGGTCCTCGAAGGTCTCGGCGAACGCTTCGAATCGCGGTTCGGACCACGCAACGGGTTCGGGATCGCGGGCAGGGGCACGAACTCGGTCGGGAAGCTGGTCCAGGGGAAGCTCCATCCAGTCCGCGGCGATGCGCCAGGGAGCGGGATCTTCCAGGAAGAAATCCGGCACGAAGAGGGCCGGCTCCCGGGGCGGAGGATCGGCCGATTTCCGGAAGGGCCCCTGGGCCGCGAGAATCCGGTCCGGCCTGTGGAGGAGGAAGGCGCCGTCTTTCTGGAAATCAAGCATGTTTGCGCCCAGTTGTCGGATCCCGGGATCACGGACAAGAAGATGCCGGAGTCGCTTGTCTTGGAAAGTGAACCCCTCGATGCTATTACCATTAGTATGCAAAACAAGAGGACCCAAACGCTCTCCCCCCATCCAGTGCAGGTCGGACCGGTCACCTTCGGCGGTCCGGCCTTTGTCGTGGTGGCCGGCCCGTGCGCCATCGAGTCGGCCGAACAGTTCTCTGCCATTGCCGGGGCCGTGAAGGCCTCGGGCGCTGTGATGCTCAGGGGCGGCATCTACAAGCTGCGAACCCACCCCGATTCCTTCCAGGGTCTGGGGAACGGCGGCCTGGTCTGGGCCAGGGAGGTCCGGAGCCGGGTGGGATTGCCCCTGGTGTCCGAGGTGGTGGATCCCCGGCAGATCGAGGCCATGGTGGACGTGGTGGACATGTTCCAGGTGGGCACCCGGAACATGTACAACTACAGCCTCCTTAAGGAGCTCGGCAAGGCTGGGAAACCGGTACTCTTCAAGCGGGGCTTTTCGGCCCGGGTGGAGGAGTGGCTCCTGGCGGCGGAGTACATCCTCCGGGAGGGCAACCCCGACGTGGTGCTATGCGAGCGCGGCATCCGCACCTTCGAGACGGACACCCGAAACACCCTGGACCTCTCGGCCGTGGCCCTGGTCAAGACCCGGTCCCCGCTCCCGATTCTGGTGGATCCCTCCCACGCCACGGGGCGCCGCGACCTCGTCGAGGCCATGTCCCTGGCCGCAGCCGCGGCCGGAGCTGACGGCCTGCTCCTGGAGGTCCACAGCGATCCGGACGCGGCCCTGTCCGATCCCGGCCAGAGCCTCGACTTCGACAGCTTCTCCCGCCTCATGGAGAGGTTGAAGCCGCTGCTCACCGCGCTGAACCGGCCGCTGCACACCCTTCCATGACCGGGCCGGACGCGGACCGAATTCGCTCCATGTTCAGCACCCTCGCGCGGCGCTACGACCGGGCCAACACGGTCCTCTCCGCGGGCATCCATCACCTGTGGCGGAGATCCATGGTGCGCTGGAGCGGCGCCGGGCCGGGGGACCGGGTCCTCGACTGCGCCACGGGCACGGGTGACCTCGCCTTCGCGTTCAAGCGGGTGGTGGGAGACGAGGGCGTGGTGGTGGGCATGGATTTCTGCGAGGCCATGCTGGACGTGGCGCAGCAAAAGGCGCGGCGCCGCGGCCTGGACGTCCGGTTCGAGGCGGCGGACGTCATGTCCTTGCCCCACGACACCGACAGCTTCGATTTCGCGGCCATCGCCTTCGGCATCCGGAACGTCAGCGATGCAGTGCAGGGCCTCAGGGAGATGGGGCGTGTCACCCGGCCGGACGGCCGGGTCCTGGTGCTGGAGTTCGGCCAGGTGGAGGCGCCGGTGCTGAAGCAGGTCTACAACCTCTACGCCCGGAAGTTCCTGCCCCGCATCGGCGGATGGGTGACGGGCCACCGCCGGGCCTACGACTACCTCAAGGCGTCGTCGTCCCGCATGGAGTGCCGGGAGGCGTTCCTGGCCCGCATGGCGGAGACCGGAACGCTCAAGGATCCAGAATACCGGCCCCTCATGGGGGGGGTCGCCTTCATGTACCGGGCGCGGAGCGTGTAGGGGGCCGGTGGATAAATCCTCCGGTTGATTTTGGTGGAACCCCCCCCAGCTCTCCAATTTGTGCAATCGAATTGTTGGGGCGCATTGTTGCGGGCCACCGATCCCACGGCCTGATTATTTCCTGGATCGGGACATTTCTGGGGCGTGGGGCATCCCACAGCCCAGAAATGTCCCGATCCAGGAAATAATCAGGCCGTGGGATCGGCACTCGACTCGAAGCCGGAAGCTACCGACAGCCTGATCCATTACTACTGTACGGGCACGTTTCCGCCTTCGTGCGGACCTGAACATACCGCTTTGAGCGGTTCGTGATTTTCAAAGCCTCCGGCCCTGCCAGAGGATGAATTTCTCAAAGGCTGATATAATAATCCGGTCCCCGCATCGACATTCACGCCGGAGGTGGAAATGCGGATCTTTCTTGCAGCGATGGTGCTCGTGACCACGGCCCTGCCTGTCTGTGGTCAGGACGCCAAAGACAAGCCCGTCGCCCTCACGCCCGAGGCGCGCGACGAGGCCATTGTCCGGGCCATGCGCTACCTGGACGATTACCTGTGGCGGCTCGGGAACGAACAGGGCTCCCCGCGGAAGCAGTATGCCATTGCCGTGACCGGCTGGGCCTACCTCCTGGCCGGCGACAAGGCGGGGGGCGAAAAGAAACTGCCCGGCCGCGGCAAGCAGCTGAGCCGCATCCGCAAGTACCTGAATCGCTACGCATCCCTCGTGGCCGGCGAATACAAGCAGAAGGACAAGAAGAAGGGCCGAAAGGCGAAGAAAAAGGCGGCTGAAAACCCCGTACCCGAGACGCCTTCGGGACGCGGCTTTCCGCGCGGACCGGTCCAGTACAACTGGCCGCTCTCCATCGCGGCGCACTTCTTTGCCGAGAGTGCGGCCCGGGGCAGGAACGCCGGATCGTCGCGCAAGGCCTTGAAGTCCATCGTCCGGGTCCTGGAGGCGACACAGCAGCCGAACGGCGGGTGGGGCCACGACGATGCGGCGCGGCCGGGCAAGGGCCCGCCGCCCATCACCATTCCCAAGCCGGGGGGGACCGTCACCCTCACGTATCCGCACACCTTGCTCGCCGCTTCTCAGTGCGCGCTCTCCGGCCTCGGGGTGGCGCACCGGTTATTCAAGACCAGACAGGTGAAGTCCCTGGAGCGCGGACGGGACTACTTTGAAAAGGCCCAGAACGCGAACGGAACCTTCCCCTATGACCCCTCCCAGAAGCACGGCGTGAAGTCCAGCTCGGCCATGGCAGGCGGCATCGAGGTGGCGCGGACCGGCGGCGCAGTGTTCGCCCTGCTCTGCGCCGGGGCGAATCCGCAGGATCCCGCGATTATCGCCGCGCTCAAGGCCGTGGACGAGCGGCCCGACCTGCTCTCGGAGGGCCACGGCTCGGCCTCCATGGCCCTCCAGTTCGGGGCGCTCCTGTCCAGAGCGCGCGGCCCCGAGGCCTGGAACCGGTTCCGGCAGATCTTTCTGCCGCGCATTCTGTCGAGCCAGGAAGAGGACGGATCGTTCAAGTGCGTCTGCAAGCAGGCGTCGCCCGGGGTCACCTGCGACACGAGGCAAATTCCCGGCGCGAATTGGCCCGGGTACATGGAAGGCAAACAGGCCTACGTGACGGCGATCTATACCCTGATCCTGGTCCTCGACCGGGCGGCGATCAAGGCCATCCCCGAGATGCCGAAGATGCGCGCCCCCCAAACCCCGTCGCCGAAGCGGACGTGATCGATGCCGGACTGCCATGAATAAATCCACGATGGTCGTGGCCGTGGTGGGCGCGGGTCCGGCGGGCCTCATGGCCGCCACGGTCCTCTCCGAACGCGGCCCGGGCGTGAACGTATATGACGCCATGCCCACGGCCGGGCGCAAGTTCCTCCTGGCCGGTCGCGGTGGCTTGAACCTGACCCACGCCGAGGCCACGGCCACCTTCGTTAAGAAGTACGGACCCCGGGCCGCCCTCTTCGAGAGACTCCTCGACCGCTTCTCTCCGTCCGACGTCCGGGCCTGGGCCCGCGACCTGGGCGTGGACACCTTCGTGGGCTCCACCGGCCGGGTGTTTCCCGAGGCGCTCAGGTCGGCGCCCCTGCTCCGGGCCTGGTTGCGCAGGCTGCGGCACAAGGGCGTCTGCTTTCACACCCGGCACCGGTGGGCGGGATTCACCGGGGACGGAGGCCTGGTGTTCATGACAAAGACCGGGGAGAGAACCGCGGCCCACCCGGACGCAGCCATCCTGGCCCTGGGCGGTGCCAGTCGAC
Organism: uncultured Planctomycetota bacterium; assembly: GCA_964485695.1. GTDB lineage: Bacteria > Planctomycetota > JAFGQW01 > JAFGQW01 > JAFGQW01 > CAZAKZ01. The sequence goes on from CAZAKZ010000049.1 coordinate 34,387, forward strand.
CGGAGACGGGATCGGACGGCGCCTGGACCGGGATCCTGGAGGGCCGGGGTATCCGCGTGAAGCCCCTCGTGCCCTCAAACTGCGGCTTCGAGATCGAGGGGGATCGCTCGTTTCTCGAGAAGTGGGAGGGCCGGCCGCTGAAGAACCTCGTGCTCACTTGCGAGGATCGAAGCGTGGCGGGTGAGATCATCCTGACGCGGTACGGGGTGGAGGGTGGCGGGATTTACGCCCTGAGCGCCCGGCTCCGCGAGACCCTCGAGGCCCGGGGCCGGGCCGTGGTCCACCTCGACCTGAAGCGCGACCTGACCCCGGCCGAGGTGGAGAAGCGCCTGAAGCGCCCCCGGGGCAAGGCGTCGCTCTCGAACTTCCTGCGCAAGACCCTCGGCCTGACCGGGCCGGTGCCGTCCCTCCTCCGGGCGTTCTGCGCGGCCGAGGACCTCGGCGATGCGCATCGCCTTGCCTTGAAGATCAAAGATCTTCCGGTACCGCTTTCGGGTATCCGGACCGTGGAGGAGGCCCTCTCGTCGGCGGGCGGGGTGGATTTCGCCGAGGTGGACGAGAACCTCATGCTCCGGAAGATCCCCGGGATCTTCGTGGCGGGGGAGATGCTCGACTACGACGCACCCACCGGGGGATACCTGCTCCAGGCCGCGTTCAGCACCGGATGGACGGCCGGCCACGGCGCGGCGGCGTGGCTGGAGGGGCGGTAGGGTCGAGGTTCAACGTATTGTGTTCGGGAAACCACTGCAGCATAATCTCGGAATTCCATATTCATAGAGGTGGTTTGTTGTCTGGTGAGAGCCAGGATCAAGTCCTCTGGTATCTTCTGAGTCGATTCCTGCACCTAAATAGCCGGTCATAATTCGTAGCAGTCGACATTATGCCGCCCTTTTCTTCG
>CAZAKZ010000050.1:0-34944 GCA_964485695.1 uncultured Planctomycetota bacterium
GGCCAAGGAAGGTTTTTCTGCCCAGCCTGGCGATTAGCCGGTTAACGGCCCGGTTTGCGCTCATTTCCAGCTCATGAAATGCGGCGGGAGGGCTGACAGAAGAATCCTAGCTAGCGAAGGGGAGGGCTGAGTTTCTCCTTGAGGGGGCCGATCCGATCGTTGTGGCCCAGTTCATTCAGAATCAGGGCCCGCTCCTCGAGGAGGAAATCGTTCAGGACCTTGCCGGGAACCTGGTCCGGCAGCGCTTCCAGGGCCTCCTGCTGCAGGCCGTGATGGCGGTAGAGGACGGCTTCGAGGAGCGCCAGGGCCCAGGACGGAAAGCGGCCCTTCAAAGCACCCAGGGCCGCAACGGATTTCACCACCTCCTCCAGGGTCTTCTGGCCGATCACCCGGAAGGCCTCTCCCCCCAGCGGACCGGAACCGGATCTGGGATGGAAGACGTTCCAGACGTAGTGCTTGCCTCTCTTCAACGGAGCCTTGTCCCCGGGAAAGGCCACGGTCCCGGCCCCCTGAAACCGATGTTCCAGCCCCACCTCCCCTTGCTCGTCCAGCACCCGCAGGATCAGGTCCTCCTCAGGGCCGATGGTGGCGATTGAAAACTCGAACGCCGGGCGGTCGGATCGAATTCCTCCCCGGGGTTTCAAGGCCAGAAAGTCGGGACGGTCCGTCCGGTGTCGATGCACTGGGAGGTCCATGACCCGGGCCCGGCGGGGCCCACGATCCGGCCCCAGAGCCCCCGCCATCCGGGACAGAACGGGATTCCGGAGGAGGCCGGGGTTGTTGTCCGGCGCCTCCCCGGGCCAAAGGTAGAGACGGCCCTCCGGTCGGTCCAGAAGGGCCACACGGGTATCCGGACCGAGGCGGATCCTGTCCCCAGGGCAGAGTAAATCCCCCGGAGACAGGAGTTGTTTCCGGATCCAGGCCCTTCCCTGGATGAAGAACACCACTGCGTCTCGGTGGACCTCGAGTCCGCCGGTGCTGTCCGTGGATCCCGGCCCGGCACGATTCATCAGAACAACAACAGCGGAAATCAACAGCACGGCGGCCACGGCGGCCGCAGCGCCGAGGAACCACTTCCGTCGTCTGTACCCGGCCAGGGACAAAGGCCCGGACCCCGTGGCCGTGGACGGCTCCTGTTCCAGTAGAAAACCCTCTTCCAGAAGATAACGCAGAGACTCCGAGCACGCACCACAGGCTGCGATCCGGGCGAGCAGGGCCTCGTCGACCGGGCCTTTCCCCGAAGCCAACGCCTGGAGCTCCTCCGGGGCGGGACAGTCGTCCCGACAGTTCACCGGCGGATCTTCAAGCCCTGCAAACAGAGGGGAGAGCCGAGGTTCCGTCATGAGTCATTTCCAAAAACAAGCTGCCCGGGAAGCCGCCTGGCCTCCTTCTCTAGAAAGATCGAATTCCAGGGGGGAGTTGCCCGAAAAGTCCGTCATTCCGGATTTTCCCCCCTGAACCAGGTATCCAGGCCCTCCGGCCGCTCACGGCCCAGAGACTCCCACACGCCTTCAATATCGGAACAGTCGAACCGACGCATCGACTCGAGCCTCTTGAGGATGGCCTGACGCAGCTTCTCCGACAGGGCCTTCAACCGCTTGGACAGGGTGCTCTTGTCCTGACCGTACCAGGTACCGAGCTCCCGCAGCTGGAATCCACGCTGGAATCGCAATCTGAGAAGAGTCCGCTCTCCCTCCGTCAGATCTCCGAGTGCACCGGGCAATGCGGTTTGAAGGGCATCGAGGATCTCCTGATTCCCCACCCGGGCCTGAGGATCGGGTCGAGGAGACACCGGCGGGGCCTCCAGGGCCTGGACCCGGCCGGCCCGCGACCGATCCCGGGTCGAGCGGTAGACGCGCCGGATCGCGGTGATCTGAACCCACCCCTTGAGCCCCCCCTTTCCGGAGTAGGTGTTCAGCGGGATGCCCCCGGCGCCTTCACGGGGAAGATAGAGACCGGTGAGAACCTCGTGCGCCACCTCCTCGCGCTCCCTGGAATTCTGGACCAGGCGGGCCAGGGCCTGAAGAACGTGGGGTTTGAATTCCCGGTGGAACACCTCCCAGGCCCGGTTGTCTCCCGTCTCCAGGGCTGTGACGAGGTAGAGGTCCTCCACCCGAAGCCCCTGGATCTCTTCCGGGGCTTCGCCGATCCCGTGCATTGATCTCTCGAGCCGCTTGAAGAAGAGCGAGGCCTCCAGGCGCACCTCGGGCCACTGCGCCACGCCGCGTTCATACGCTTCCCGGAACGCCGGGGATTCTAGTCTCTTTCCCGAAGCGCTCACGGCTTCCGGCCCTCGAGGTTTTTGTCCCCGCCGGGGATCCTACCGGGCACCTCCACCCTGTCTCCGACCTGGATACCGTGCTTCCGGAACCAGCCGGCGGTAGTTTCCAGAGCCATTTTCACCGGGAAATCAGAGGACTTCCCCACGAAGTCCATGGACTCGAGACGGACCAGCTTCCGGATCACCCCGCTTGCGTCCAGGTAGGCGAGGTCCAGGGGCACGCGAACGTTGAGCATCCAGTAGCTGAGGACCTCTTCTTCCGGATAGAGGAAGAGCATGCCGGTTCCCTCGGGAACGTGTTGCCGGTACATCAAGCCGAGCAGCCGTTTTTCTCTCTCATCGGCAACCTCCACAAGGAGCGGAATCCCGCTCACCTCGATTTCCAGCGGTGGAGGGTTCGTGATGGGCGTGTACTCGGGCTCGGCACCGTGGTAGGCCGATTCCGGTAGTCCCAGGCGTGTTCCCTTGGGCAGGCCTCGCTCCCCGTATCCACCGGGTCTGAGGAACAGGACGAACCGGACCGCGCCGTCCGCCTCGAGGACGCATCGTGTCGGGCCCAGTGTCACCCTGTGATGGGCGAGCACCCTTCCGCTGTTATCCAGAAACAGGACCTGGATCCTCCGTTCCAGGGAATCGGAGAGGGCGAGGGGACGGTTTCGCGCATCCGGGTAGACATACATCAGGGAAGTGGGCGGTCTCTCCCGATAGAGGAGATCCGCAGGGGATCTCCAGACGGACCTGCCGCCCCCACCTGAGCCGAGCACAGAGAACTCCTCGCGGAGACGGTTCTCCTTGATGAGGATCACCGGGATCGTCGCGCTCCCGATGCGAACCCCCTCCGGGGTTGGATGTTGCAGCGCTCCGGTGCCGGACTTTCGAACGTGTCCAGGGCGAACCGCGCCGGAGGAACCGCTGCCACAGCCTCCAGGATATATCAGGAGGAGCAGTGGAGTGCAAGAAAGGCAGGTGGCCAAAAATTGCTGAAAACCACCGGGCATCCGAAACATGACCTCGCCTGAAACTTCGAAGTTCCTGGTAGTGAGCGGTTCAATTCCCGGGATTCTACTCCGCGGTCTCGGACTTATCTTTTCGTCCGACCTTCTTCGAAGACGCGACCGGCGACCGGGCCGTCTGGGCCGCGTCCTCCCCGGAGCTCGCCCGGGTCTTCTTTCTTCTGGCAGTCTTCACTCTGCGACGACCCATGGCGCAAAGGGAAACGGCCTGACACTGCGTGCAATAGTAAGACTTCACCCCGCACACCTCGTGGCCGTGGCGGGCCAGGAGATAGGTGAGGCGGGGCAGCTCCTCGGGAAGGACCAGTTCGTTCACCGAGGCGACGATCGTCTTGAGGCTGGTGGTCTTCTTGATGGCGCCCACCCGCATGAGGATCCGCCCCATAGAGGCGAAGGGAATGAACTTCTCCTCATCTCGGATCTGGGAAAACAGCACGAGGGCCGCACGGCCGAGGTCCAGGCCTTCGACGCCGGACAGGGTCTGCAGGGCCTGGTCCGGAAACTCGCATGGATTCGACAGGTCGAACTCGTCGCGGTACCGGGCCTCGTAGAGATACTCGAGGCCGGACTTGATATTGGCGGCGGTGGTGGATTTGTCCTCCTTGCGGACCTCCGTGAGGCACCCCTCGATCTCCCGCTCGCTGGATACGCGAACCTCGTTCCAGTCCACGAAGGTCTTCTTCAACCGCCTCACCCCGGCCTCGGCGGCCTTCTTCCCGGACATGCCCTCGATAATGAGGTACGAGAACTGATCCAGGGGGTCCTCCACGTCGAGGAGGCTGGCCCTGGAGTAGCTCTTCTCGAGGGCAGCCAGCAGTTTCTTCACCAATGTATCGGCCTGTCTGGTGGTCATGGATCATCCATCGGCCCGGACCCGGGCCTTGGTCAGAGTCCAGCTGATTCCGGTCGCCTGCGGCAGGAGAGGGGCCGGTCTGCTTCTGGATCCGCCCGGGGCGGCCGGGAGTTACGCGTCCTTCTTCTTCCTGGCCTTTTTCTTCTCCCGCTGAAAGCGGATGCCGAGCGGCCGGAGCAGGGCCACCACGCTCTCGGACGGGATCGCACCCTGGCCGTACCAGTAGTGGACACGCTCCGCATTCACGACGATCTTCTTCAAGTCGTCCGGCTCTAAGGGGTCGTAATGCCCCAGGTTCTCGATACTCTTGCCATCGCGCGGCGTACGCCCTTCATAGGCGCCGATACGGAAATAGGGTCGGTTCCGCCGACCCTCCCGCGACATCCGGATTTTTACCGCCATCCGATTCTTGAACTCCTGTCAATCGGGGATTCTTCGCCTCTGGACGAGATGCCCTGGAATCCCAGTTCCCTAAAAAAATTCTCTGTAAAACAATATGTCCTGATTACCTTTGAAAAGGGTTCTTTCGGCCTTGCAGCGGATCGAGACCCATCCGCTTGGCGCGCTTCATTTCCTTGAGTTTTCTCTTCTCGTGCTTGCCAGCGACCATCTTCCCCATGAAACCGCCCGAGGTTTTGAGCTGTTTCATCATCTTCCGGGCCTGATTGAACTGGTTCACCAGGTCCCGGACGTCCCTCGCCTCGCTGCCGCTGCCCCGGGCAATGCGCCGTCTGCGGCTGTGGTCGATGATCTCGGGCCGAGCCCTTTCCTGCGGCGTCATGGAGTAGATGAGGGCCTCCATCCGGCTGAAATCGGAAACGTCCAGGTCCTGGCCCTGGGTGAGTTCCTTCATGCCGGGGATCATGGCCATGAGGTCCTTGAGGGGCCCCATCTTCTTCATCGTCTGCATCTGTTCCAGGAAATCATCCAGGCTGAAGGAGCCGGCAAAGAGCTTTTCCGCCTTGGCCTGGGCCTCTTCCTGGTCCTGGGCGTCCTGGGCCTTTTCCACCAGGGTGACAATGTCCCCCATGCCCAGAATCCGTCCGGCCACGCGGTCGGGGTGGAACTCCTCAAGGCGGTCCAGCTTTTCCCCCACACCCATGAACTTGATGGGCTTGCCCGTCACCTTCTTGATGCTGAGGGCAGCGCCGCCGCGGGCGTCCCCGTCCATCTTGGTGAGTACGACCCCCGTGAGGTCCAGCCGCTCGTTGAATTCCCTGGCGCTCACCACCGCATCCTGGCCCGTCATGGCGTCGCACACCAGGAAGATCTCGTGCGGATTGACCTTGCCCTGGATGTCCTTGAGCTCGGCCATCAACGCCTCGTCGATGTGGAGACGGCCTGCGGTATCCAGGATGACGACGTTCCGGCCCGTCTTACCGGCCTCTTTCACGGCGCGCTTGCAGATCTTGGCCGGACGACCGCCCCGCTCGGCGTAGACCGGGATATCCAGCTCCTGGCCCAGGGTCTCCAGCTGATCGATGGCCGCGGGTCGCTGCACGTCGGCCGCCACCAGGAGCGGTGCGCGACCCTTGGAGTGGAAATACCGAGCCAGCTTTCCACTGGTGGTGGTTTTACCGCTTCCCTGCAGCCCCACCATCATGATGACCGTGGGTCCGGAAGCCGCATAGTTGACGGTTGGATCCGCGGGGCCCATGAGGCGGGTCAGCTCCTCCTGGACGATCTTCACGATCATCTGACCGGGCTGGACGGTCTTCAGCACCTCTTCTCCGACCGCTTTCTCCGTCACCTCCTTGATGAAGCCCTTGACCACCTCGAACTGGACGTCGGCCTCGAGGAGCGCCTTCCGGACCTCGCGCATCCCATCTCGAATATTCTGCTCCGACAACCGGCCCCTCTTGTAAAAGACATTGAGCGCCGATTTCAGTCGGTCCGAGATGTTCTCAAACATATCTCACTGAAAATAAAAAAGTTCCAGGACTCCAGGCCAGGAGGAATCCACGGTCTTTCCCGGGGGGAGGGATGCCTGGACCGGTACAGAATCCAGGCCCTTGACCGGCAATGGTAGACGGAGACCGGTCGGGATTTCAAGAATGCCGGAAATAAGTTCCAGGGGGAGAAAGGTCGGAAATGCCGCCCCTAGATGACGACATTCAAGGTAATCAAGGCATTCAAGGCAATCAGGCCTCGACCCGCTCGACCCGGGCCCCCAGGCTGTTCAGCTTCTCCTCGAAATGAGCATACCCGCGGTCCAGATGATACACGCGGTTCACCTCGGTGGATCCCGAAGCCACGAGGCCGGCCAGCACCAGAGCTGCACCCGCCCGGAGGTCAGAGGCCTTGACCGGTGCGGCGGCCAGCGGCCTCCCTCCGTGGACCAGGGCGCAGGCCCCCTCCTGGCTGATCTTCGCGCCCATACGGTTGAGCTCGGCCACGTGGATGAACCGGTCGGGAAAGACCTTTTCGTGCACGGCACTCACCCCCGAAACCGTGCAGAGCAGGGCCATGAGCTGGGCCTGCAGGTCCGTGGGGATGCCGGGAAAGGGCAGCGTGTAGAGGTCCTGGGGCTGGAGGTCGCCCTCGGCCCGGACCCTGCACCCCATGCCCGACTGGGTCTTCTCCACCGTGACACCGAGACGTCTGAGAAAATCCAGCACGGCCATGAGGTGGTCCGTACGCAGGTTGTCCACCTCGAGATCCCCCCGGGTGAGGGCACCCGCCACCAGAAAGGTGCCGGCCTCGATGCGATCCGGAATGATGCGGTACCGGGTTCCGTGCAGGGACTCCACCCCTTCCACCTCGAGGCGATGGGTGCCGATGCCGTGGATGCGGGCGCCCATGCAGACCAGAAACCGGCACAGGTCCTGGATTTCCGGTTCGATGGCCGCGCCCTCGAGGACGGTATTTCCCTCGGCCAGCGTAGCGGCCATGAGCACGTTGGCGGTTCCCAGAACCGTGGAGCCGTAGGGCCCGCCCATGTACATCTCGGCCCCCTTGAGTCGGGTTATTTCCCCCTCCACGTACCCCCCCTTGCCCACGGGAACCTCGGCGCCGAGCTGCTGGAGCCCTTTCAGGTGCAGCTCCACGGGGCGGGGCCCGATGAGACACCCCCCGGGCAGGCTGACCTGACACCGCTTTCGCCGCGCCAGGAGAGGACCCAGCACGCAAAATCCGGCCCGCATGGTGCTCATCAGGTCGTAATGCGCAATACACAGGTCCTCGTTCACAACCCGCGTGGTCACAGCACTCCCCGAAGTCCCCGACCGGGTCACCTCCACGCCCAGGGTTTCGAGAAGTTGTAGCATGGTGCGGATGTCCTGGAGGTCGGGTACGCCTTCCACCACGCAGACATCATCGGTCATCAAGGTCGCAGCCAGGATGGGCAGGGCGGCATTCTTGGCCCCGGAACACCGGACCTTGCCCGTGAGTCGGGTTCCGCCCTCGATCAAGAACTTGTCCATCATCTCCTCCCCAAAAGAAAACCGGACAGGACCCCTGGAGATCTCTCCTCAATCATGCTGCAAGGGAAAGGTTCGTATCGAAGAATCCGTACACCGGAGTACGAGAGGATTCACCGCCCTGAATCAGCCGCCCATCCTACCTTCTGAACCGGTGCTTGTCTCGTGCTTCCCGGGATAATTGTGTTCAAGGCGCGCGTTTACCTCAAGAGGCGTTCGGGCCTTCCAGCCAGGCCTTGAGGTCCTGGATCGCCCTTTCGCGGTCCGCCTCATCCGCTTCCGCGTCCAGGTCCAGGTCGATGCCGGTCAGGACGTCCAGGGCCTCCACCACCTCTTCCAGCACCAGGGGCTCCGGGTCCAGGAGCAGCGGAACCATGGCCGCCGCATCTCCGGGCCTGCCGAACTTCCCCGTGACGAGGCAGGCGAGGGCCCGGATCGAGGCGTCCTCGGACCCGAGAGACTCGCGCACCCGGTCTGGAATGCCCCGGGCCACGGCCAGACCCGATTCCACGCCCTCCTCCACGGCCCGGAGGACCGGAAACACCAGGTCCCTGTCGCCCACGAGTACGCCCTCGTACGCGACCTCCACCATGGTCTTCATCCCCAGTGCACCCAGGTCGAGTAGGCGACGAAGGCTCCAGCGCCGCGCCTCGGCGTCACCCTCCCTCAGGATCTCCACCAGATCGGGGACCACGGCATCGCCCTGGGCCACAATCTCTCTGGGCTTCTTCCGCATCAAGGGATGGCTCCGGGCGGAGGCGCTCCGGGTGGGATCGAAGAAGTCCACCAGTCCCTTGCCCTCCGCGTTGGTCTCGACGACATGGAACTGGTTGCTCCGGGTGAGGAACACGGCCACGAACTCGTAGTATTGTCCGGGGATTTTCACGGCCGGGACTTCCCGATCATCCCACGCGTGCGTCTCCCCATCCAGGGCCGCCTCCACGCCTTCCATGAGAAGGAGGTCCACCAGTCGCTCCCCGACCTGCTTGTTCACCACCATGATCTTCACCTCGGCGGGCACTCCGTCCCCGGAACTTTCCAGGCTTTCCACGAGGTCGACCTCGCAGTCGGCGCATCGCTCCACGTTGCCCTCGTACTCTTCCTTGCATTCCGGGCAAAACGGCATGAAGGGTCCTTTCACGTCTTATCGGGATCACACTCAGGGCCAGGGTCACGGCCATGGGCACGGTCAAACGTACGTCGATGGAATCGCCGGAAATCCCGGTTCACTTTATTCCGCCCGGGGTCGACGTCAAGGCGACAGAAACGACCCGGGAATTTTTTCCATGGAAAAACTCCCGGGATCGGGCCCGGTCGTGGATCTCCTTGACCCCGTTTCGATCAGTCACCATAATCTGGGCCATCCCTTCCTGCGCGAAATAGGCCGTCAGGATTCCTCTATCCTCGGAAAAGGGCGATGCACTTGAACGCTTCCCGTCGTGTTCTCGTGGAGGTGGCCAACCACCCCCGGTTCCCCGACCCCCACGCCGAAGAGGCCCTCCAGGAGGCTCTCCAGGAGGCTCTCCAGGAGGCGCCCGCCTCGGGCCGGCTTCCCGGCCTCACGGCCATCCGCCTGGTGCGCACCTACGATCTCAGTGGCGCGGGTCTGGAGCGGGAAGGCGCCCTGGACACCGCGCGCTCCCTCCTGGCCGATCCCGTGGTGGAGGCCCTCTCCCTGGAGGGTCCCCTCCGGTTTCCCGAGGGAGATCCCGCCGCCGTGGTGTGGATCCGGTTTCATCCCGGCGTCATGGACCCCGTGGGCCTCAGCGCCGAGGGGGCCCTGAAGCGCCGGGGGTACGAGGGGATCCGGGTGGTGACGGGCCAGAAGGTCCTTCTCTACGGGGCTGGATCCTTCGAGGCCGACCGGGTCCGGTCCCTGGTGGCTCGCACCCTGGCCAATCCCGTGGTGGAGGAGATCCTGCTCGGCCCCGAGATCCCCCCGCCCCACAAGGCACCCACCCCGTACCGGTTCCAGCGCGTCGAGGTGGACCTCCTCGGCGCGGATAACGCCCGACTGGAGGCCATCAATCAGGCGTATCAGTGCAGCCTCAACCGCGTGGAAATGGCGGCCATCCGCGACTTCTTCAAGGCCGAGAATCGAGCCCCCACGGACGTGGAGCTTCTCACCCTCGCGCAGACCTGGTCGGAGCACTGCAAGCACAAGACCTTCCGGAGCTGCATCGAGATGGACGGCGAGGTCATCGACGGTTTGCTCCAGTCCACGGTGTTCCAGGCCACCCGGACCCTGAATCGACCCGACTGTCTCAGCGTCTTCAAGGACAACGCGGGCGTCATCGCCTTTGACGACGATCACGGTATCGCCTTCAAGGTGGAGACCCACAACCACCCCTCGGCCATCGAGCCCTACGGCGGCGCGGGCACCGGGATCGGCGGCGTCATCCGGGACGTTCTCGGCACCGGCCTGGGCGCGCGGCCCTTCCTGAACACCGACGTGTTCTGTTTTGCTCCCACGGATATGGACCCGGCCGACCTGCCCAGGGGCACTCTCCACCCGCGTACGCTGCTCCGGGGCGTGGTGGCGGGAGTGCGCGACTACGGCAACCGCATGGGTATCCCCACGGCCAGCGGCGCCCTCTACTTCGAAAAACGCTACGTCGGCAATCCAGTGGTGTATTGCGGATGCCTCGGCATCCTTCCCCGGTCCATGGTGGAGAAGGCCGCCCGGCCCGGCGACCGGGTGGTGTCCATCGGTGGGCGAACCGGCCGCGACGGCATCGGCGGCGCCACCTTCTCGAGCGTCCAGCTCACCTCCGAATCCGAGGTGGTGAGCGCCACCAGCGTCCAGATCGGCAACCCCATCATGGAAAAGCGGGTCATGGAGGGCCTGCTGCGGGCTCGAGACGAGGGGCTCTACCACGCGGTCACGGACTGCGGCGCCGGGGGGCTCTCCTCGGCCGTGGGCGAGATGGGGGAAGACCTGGGGGCCCGGGTCGAGCTCTCCGAGGTGCCGCTGAAGTACCCCGGACTGAGTGCAGCGGAGATCTGGTTGAGCGAGGCGCAGGAACGCATGGTTCTGGCGGTAGCGCCCGGGAACATGCCGCGCCTGCACGCCATCATGGACCTGGAAGGCGTGGAGGTGTCGGACCTGGGACACTTCACCGACGATAAGCGCCTGCGCCTGACCTACGAGGGGCAGGAAGTGTGTGATCTGCCCATGGCGTTCCTCCACGACGGCGCACCGAGCGTGCGTCGAAAGGCCACCTGGACCCAACCGGAGGTTCCGGAGCCGGTGATCCCCGAGGGCGAGGACATGGACTTGAATAAAGTCCTGTGCCGGGTCCTGGCCATGCCCGACATTGCCTCCAAGGAGTGGGTGATCCGTCAATACGACCACGAGGTCCAGGGCGGCAGCGTGGTGAAGCCGCTCCAGGGCACGGCCTGCGAGGGCCCGGGCGACGGCGTGGTGGTGCGGCCCCTGCTCTCGAGTCCCCGCGGCGTGGCCGTGGCCAGCGGCATGAATCCCCACCAGGGGGATCTGGACCCGTACCATATGGCCGTGAACGCCGTGGACGAGGCGCTCCGGAACCTGGCCGCCGTGGGATGCCCGCCGGACCGGGCCGCGCTCCTGGACAATTTCACCTGGGGGAATCCCGACCGGCCCGAGGTGCTGGGTGCCCTGGTGCGCGCTTCCAGGGGTTGCCACGATGCGGCCGTGGCCTTTGGCGCTCCCTTCGTGTCCGGCAAAGACAGCCTCAACAACGAATTTGCCCACGAGGGCGAGACCATCACCATTCCCTGCACCCTGCTCATCTCCGCCATGGGCGTCCTGGACGACGCATCCGTGGCCGTGACCCTGGACCTGAAGGGGCCGGGGAACCGGCTCTACCTGGCCGGCTGGACCCGGTGCGAGCTGGGCGCCTCGCATCTCCACCTCCTTCACGGCGCTGCCGGCGGCAGGATTCCCCGGGTGGATCTGAACCGGGCGCCGGTTCTCCTGGATCGGGCGGCCTCCACGGTCCGTCAGGGTCTTGCACTCTCGGCCCACGATCTCTCGGAGGGGGGGCTGGCCGTGGCCCTGGCCGAGATGGCCTTCTCCGGAGGCATGGGCGTGGAGGTGGACCTGGACCGGATTCCGGTCCCGGAGGGCGAGGCCTTGCGGCCCCACGAGGCGCTCTTTTCCGAGAGTCCGACCCGATTGCTCTTCGAGGTGTCGGAGACTAAGGCCGAGGCGCTGGAGGCGCACTGGGCCGATCTACCCCTGGCCTGTATCGGAACGACCCGTGAGGCGGAGATCTTGATCGTTCGGGACGGGAAAGGAAAATCGATCCTCGAGGCCCCCATCACCGATTTGAAAAAGGCCTGGCAGACGCCGTTGATCTGAGGAGGGTTTCAGGACGGATCTACAACATGGCCGCGAACTACATGACCGAGGAGCACGAATGAGCCGCATCCGAGCCCTGGTGCTGAGGGCAGCCGGCACGAACTGCGAACACGAGACCGCCCATGCCCTGGAAGCGGCCGGCGCTGCCCCGGCCATCCTGCACCTGAAGGAGATCCAGGCCGCTCCGGACCCCCTGGACGAAGCGGCCATGGTCGTCTTTCCGGGCGGATTCAGCTACGGCGACGATCTGGGCGCGGGCCGCATCCAGGCCGAGGAGATCCGGGCCACCTTCCTCGAGCCGCTCCAGGCACTCGTCCGCCGCGGGGGCCTGGTCCTGGGCATCTGCAACGGCTTCCAGGTCCTGGTGAAGCTGGGTCTGCTTCCTGGCCCGATCCCCGGCCAGAAACCCGGCCAGAAACCCGACCAGAAACCCGACTCGGGGCCAACCGAGTCGTCCAACCCGTCGGTCTCGCTCACCTGGAACAACTCGGGCCGCTACGAGGACCGGTGGGTCCACCTGGAGGTGAGCGCCCGGAAGAGTCCCTTCCTGGCCGCCCTGTCGGAGAGAATTCACCTGCCCGTGGCCCACGCCGAGGGCAAGTTCGTGGTGCGGACGCCGGCGATCCTGGCCGGTCTGGAGGCGGGCGGTCAGGTGGCACTCCGCTACGTGGATCCGGAGGGAAACCCGGCGGGATTCCCCTGGAATCCCAACGGATCCACGGGGCACGTGGCCGGCATCACCGACGCCACGGGCCGGATCCTGGGGCTGATGCCCCATCCGGAACGAAACGCCGCGCCCCTCCACCACCCCAGCCCGGGCCGCGGAAACCGCCGGGAAAGGCCCGACGGCCTTGCCTTCTTCATGAGCGCTGTGGATTCCTTGCGCCGGGGATTGTAGGATACGGGCACCGGGAACCGGCGGAACCGGTGTTCTGTTGTTCCGTCTTCCCGGCAGGAGTGGAAGTCCGTGAACCTGCATTTGCCTACAAGAGTACTGGGAGCCAAGCCATGACTCGAACCCTGTCCTTGCTACTGCTCATCACACCGGCCCTGCTGTTCGTTGCTTGCGGAGGAGGAGGAAAGACCTCCACAAGCGCCTGGGAAGAGGACACGGATCTGATCAGCGACAAGGGCTCCGGTAACATGGTCTCCATTCCCGCAGGCGAGGGAATGGTCGGGATCAAGGACGCAAGAGTTCTAAAGTCCGTGCCCCAAAGAAAGTTGAAATCGACCCAGTTCCGGGCCATGACCTTCAAAGCCTTCCGGATGGACAAGTACGAGGTCACCCTCGGCAACTATTACACCTTTCTCCAAACCCTCGAAGAGGAGACCCGCAAGAGGTGGCGGCCCCGGCACCATCTCAAGGGCATCCCCCACGACTACTGGAAGAAGGGCCACTACAAGTCCGGAAAGGGCAACTATCCGGTTACGGGCATCCCGTACGAGGCGGCCGAGGCCTATGCGGATTGGCGGGGAAAGCGCCTTCCGTTCGAGTTCGAATGGGAGTACGCCGCCCGGGGCAAGCAGGGCTACAAGTTCAGCGCCTCCAGCAATGCGTACAATTCGGGCAAGTACAACGTGAGCGACAGATGGGACGAATCCCCCGAACTGGTGGCCGTGGACGACCCGAAAAATGCCTCGGACGTGAGTCCTTTCAAGTGCGTGGGTATGGGAGGGAATGCTTCGGAGTGGTGCAATACCAAGGAAATCCGGGAGTACAACGTGAGGGACGCGGATACGGGCAAGATCCTCAAGGGGGAGCGCCAGAAGTTCCGCCTCAAAGCGATGCGGGGGCCGAACTTCCAATCAGCCGGCGACCTGCAATGTCTCCTGAGCAACCAGCCATACAGGAAACCCAAGCCCACGCTCCGAAAGGACCGGTTACAGATCACCCTCGGATTCCGCTGCGCCAAGTAGATCCTATTCGCCGGACCGTCTGAAACCGCACTACTCCAATAATTACAGGCGGTTCCGCCATTTTTACGTTCCATTGTCCCGGTCTTCTGCTATGCTACTTTCTGGTTGATCCTCCGGAAACGAGGTCGTAAATTCAGTCAGATTTCGGAGTTCGAAAACGCATCCACCCATGAGAGTCAACATGCACACCCGACCGAGACGCGGGAAGGCCATCCTGGTCTACGGCTTGCTCTTCCTCATCCCGGCGGGGGTCGTCTTCGTCCTGGTGCTCCAGAACTTCGAGGGCCTGCCCCTGCGTCACTCCACCGAGATGTCCTTCATCGTGGATCCCCACCTGAGTCCCGTGGACGCGGGAACGGGCAGCAGCAACCCTGTCTCCGGCACATTGACGGTGGATGTTCAGTCCATCGACACGGAGATCAAGAGCCGCCAGCGCATGCAGGAAGCCCTGAAGGACCTGAAAATTTACCTGGCCAAGAAGACCGAGGAGAAACAACAGCTCTTCCTGGAGCAGATCATCGAGAACTTGCGGGTCAAGGTAGAGCGGGAGCCCGGCGGACAGAACGCCTTCCTGGTGCGTCTGATCCTCACCCTGCCCGTGGAGGATCCCGGCCATATCGAGGAGCTCACCCGGCGGATCCGCCAGGTCTACATGAAATACAACATCAAGAAGCTCATCATCAAGGCCAGGGAAGAGTACAAGGTCCTTCAGAGCCAGGAGACATTCCTGGAAATGGAGCACGAAAAGGCGCAGAAGAAGCTGAAAACCTTCCTGGATAAGGAGCAGTACACCCAGTTCCTCGGGGATCCGCCCCCCATCGTCAAGAGGATCACCGAGCTCCAGAAGAAACTCGAGCTCCTCAACCGGAGCACGAGCCTGGACGCAGAAAAGGAACGGATCAACTACCAGAATCGGATCAAGAACCTGGAGGACCAGCAAAAGGACGGCCCGTCGGTGAGGCGGGACCACGGGCGCCTGCAACAGTTGTGTGAAAAGGCCTTCGAGAGCCTGAAAGAGAAGAAGAATAACCTGAAGGAGTCCCGGGCCTACCGGGATTTCCTCCTCCTCAAGTCCGACACCCGGTTCAAGATCGTGGACAAGCCTGTTAGCCGGCCCGTGGAGTCGGAGCAGAGCTCCCGGCTGCTCCTGGCCACCGCCCTGGGCATCATGGCGGGGCTGGTGGTGGTGCTCCTGGGCCTGCTCTTCGGCATCCTGGGGGGAGAGTAAGCCCCTCCCTTCCGCATCGCCCGTCCGGCCTGTACAATTCCCATGTCGTACCGTTCCAATCCGGAGTCAGATCCGGGAGAACGCCCGGTTTCGAAGCGCCCTTCCGGCGCTCCTTCCAGACCCACAGGAGTCCGATGCCCAAGCACCCGTTACGCGGCCACGCCCTGGTCATCCAGGTTGTGATCGTGCTGGTTGTCGCCGGCGTGATCGCCCTGCCCGTCTTTCTCTACGCCTACTCCAGGACCCAGAAAACCCAGCGCCTGCTGGATGAAATCGTGGTCCGGGTCAACGAGACCAACCGCCTCAAGGACAGGGTGGAAAAGGCCTACGACCGCGTGGCCCGGGCGCATCGACACCTGCCCCATTCCCAGAACGTGAAGCGCGAGTACCGCAGCGAGTTCACCCGGCTCTACAACCGCTACTTCGAGGCCCAGAAAGGGATTCGCACCGGGGATTCCCCCCCGACCCACGAGGACCTGCTGGCCATCAAGCGAGACTTCGAGGACTTTCACCGCCGCGTCCTGGGCCATTTCCAGAGGATCAAAAAACTCCAGGATCTGGTGGACCGGGCGGAGATTGCGGTCCAGAAAGCCCGGGCCTACCAGACCTGCCTCCGCAAGGTCCGGGACACCGCGCCCTTCGAGAAAAACAGCCACATCCTGCCCCAGCTCGAGGAGGCGGACCGGCAGCTGGGGACCAAGATCCACTGGGTCCTGAGCGGCATCGACAAGTACCCGGAAGACCTGAAGGGAAAGGACACCCCGCTGCTCATCAAGGCCGGTATCGAGCAGATCCGGAAGATCACGGCCGAAGTGGACTCGCTTTTCTCCCGCATCCAGGGGGCCGATACCGTCCTCCTGGATGGCCCCGGCCTCGGGAAAATCACCCTGGCCCGCTACCTGAAGGACTTCATGGAGATGTGCCGGAAACAGGACATCCCCCCCCTTCCGGACGGGCAGTGACCGGCGGGACTTCCGGACCGAACCGTCCGTCCTGGTCTTGACCTGTCCGGGACATCCTTTATCATTCTGGGTCCTGGAATCCGGAGCCACTCCGGGTTCCATTCGTCCCTTGAAAAACCCGATATCCAGAGCAGAACGAAAACTGGGGTATCGTCTAATGGCAGGACAGCGGACTCTGGATCCGCTGGTCTAGGTTCGAATCCTAGTACCCCAGCCAAAGTCAGGACGCCGGAGGTCTCTCCGGCGTTTTTTTCCCGCTCCGCGGCCTTGAAAAATACGAGCACGGGCCGATATTTATGACTCTTTGGACCGTCGAGACCGCAGAAATCGATGCCAGAGAGTTTTTTTCAGGAATGGTTCAAACCCGGGATTGATTCGTGAATAATGGGGTCCTGGGTGACAGGACCTGAAATGCCCCCATCGTCTAGCCCGGCCTAGGACAGGTGGTTCTCAGCCATCAGACAGGGGTTCAAATCCCCTTGGGGGTACCATAGTGCAATGGAGCAGGCACCCACTCGATAATCGCGTGGGTGCCTTTTTTTAATCCCGATGGTTCCACCGAATCCTCTTCAGGGTGTTCCCTGGCGGACGCCTGACGTGAGCCCCGACCGCGCGGCCGAACTGGCCAGGGCGCTCCACACCTCCCCCCAGTTCGCTGCCATCCTCCTGCATCGCGGGATCCAGGAGATCACCCAGGCCCGACAACACCTGAAGCCGGACTGGGACGCCCTCAACGATCCGTACACCATGAAGGACATGGACTGCGCCGTCACCCGGATCCGCAGGGCTCTCATGGAGAAGGAGCGGGTTCTGATCTTCGGCGACTACGATGTGGACGGAATCACGGCCACCACCCTGCTGATGCGTTTCTTCTCCGTCATGGGCCATCCCGTGGCGGCCGCCATTCCCGATCGCCTCCGGGAAGGATATGGATTGAACCTGCCCGCAGCGCAGCGCATCGTCCGGGAAAAAAAGGCCGATGTCGTTGTGACCGTGGACTGCGGCATTTCCGACGTTCAGGGCGTGACCTGCCTGAAGGACCACGGTATCGACGTCATTGTCACGGACCACCACGTGGCCCCGCCGGTCCTGCCCCCGGCCGCCGCCATCATCAATCCCATGCAGCCGGATTGCCGCTACCCCTTCAAGAAGCTGGCCGGCGTGGGCGTGACCTTCAAGCTGGCCTGGGCCCTGGCCACCGAATTCAGCCCGCGGCGCAGGATGACCGAGGAGTTCAGGGACTTTCTCTACGAGGCCATGGGCCTCGTGGCCCTGGGCACCGTATGCGATGTGGTTCCCCTCGTGGAGGAAAACCGCGTGCTGGTCTCGTTCGGGCTCCGGAGCCTGGTCCAATCTCCCAATCCCGGTCTCCGCGCCCTCCTGGAAGTGGCAGGCCTGGCCGGCCGGTCCCTGGAACCCGTACACCTCGGTTTCAATGTGGGCCCCCGCATCAATGCAGCGGGTCGCATGGGCTCTCCGGAAGATGCCCTGGCCCTGCTCACCTCCACCTCATACCAGGAGGCCATCGATCTCGCCACCCGCCTGGACACCTTGAACAATCGCCGCCAGAAGCTGGAGCGATCCGTTCTGACCCAGGTCACACGCCTGATCGAGGAGCGCGGTCTTCCACCCTCCGAGGGCGTGGTCCTGGCCCACGAGGGCTGGAGTCCGGGCATCCTGGGCATTGTGGCTTCCAGGCTGGTCGACCGGCATCACACCCCCGCCGTACTCCTCGCTCTCCAGGAAGGAGGGGGGCGCGGCTCCGGGCGCAGCATCCAGGGCTTCGATCTCCTGGACGTTCTCAAGGGGTCCAGCGCCCATCTCGCGAACTTCGGGGGCCACGCCAGCGCCGTGGGTTTTACGGTGGATCTGGACCAGGTGGAGGCCTTTGTGGCCGATTTCCGGCGCCGGCTCAGGGACAAGCTGGCCGGCTTCGTCCCAAGGACCGGCCTGGACGTGGACTGCCCTGTGCGTCTGGAGGACATCTCTCTGGATCTGGTCCGCGAACTTGAGCGCCTGAGGCCTTTCGGAGAGGGCAATCCGCCTCCGCTCTTGCTCTCCAGAAATGTGAAGATCCCCGGCTACCCGAAGTGGGTGGGACGCAAGAACCGCCTGCTGCGGTTCCTGGTCACCCAGGACCTGGACGCTTCCCCCCTCTCCGCCATCATCCAGGCGAGTGACCTGACACCGGAGGAGTTGAAGGCGCTCTCCCCCTGCGACATCGCGTTTCATCCCCGCCGGGCCTTCAAAGGAGGCCAGGAAACCCTGGAGCTCAAGGTGAAAGGGATCGCGAACTCTGAAACCCAGGGCCCGGAGGGTATCGAAGAAGATTGAGGCTCGTGCCGTGTCCACGCCGATGACCTGACCATGGACCGCGGTAGCCACAGCCGCTCCGGAAACTTAAGCGGAAACGAGATGAAATGATCACCATCGTCAAGGGATTCCTCATCGGCATCGCCAACATCATTCCGGGAGTCAGCGGCGGGACGTTCGCCCTGGTGCTCGGAATCTTCGACCGGTTGATCCGTGCCCTCAAGGGCCTGGACGCCTCCGCGACGCGCTCATGCCTGAATCTGGTGCTGCGAGGATTCTCCGCTGCCGCACGCCAGGATTTTCGCCGGGCATGGAAACGGATGGACGGTACGTTTCTGATGCTCCTGGGCCTGGGTGCCGTCGTGGCGCTCTTCTCCTGCGCCTTTGTCTTCGATTACCTGCTCAAGGTCCACCCGAGCGAGACCCTGGCCTTCTTCATCGGCCTCATCCTCCCGTCGCTTTCGGTCCCGTGGAAAATGATGGAAAAACGAGGTTGGCTCCAGCTGGCCTGGATCTTGCCTGGCATGGCCCTGACCGTGGGCCTTTCCCTCATGGAATTCTCCGGAAGTGCCCGGCCGGGCTATCCCCTGGTGTTCATCGGGGGCGTTCTGGCGGTGAGCGCCATGGTCCTCCCGGGTGTCAGCGGTTCCTTTCTCCTCCTGGTTCTGGGTCTGTACCAGCCGGTGCTGACGAATATCAAGGCCCTCACTAAGGCCCTCTCCGGCTCCCTGGAATCCAGCACCCTCGCCTTCCTGGGCGTCCTGGGTCTCGGCGTGGTGGTGGGTCTGGTGGCCTTCTCTCACGTCATGAGCTTACTCCTGAGTCGGTTCCGGTCGGCGACCCTGGCGTTTCTCATCGGCCTCATCCTCGGCTCCTTCTGGGTGCTGTGGCCCATCAAGGACAAGGACTTTGAATCAGGTCGTTCCGTGTATGGAAGCAAGGGAGAGATCAAGCAGGATATCGCCGTGGCCACAGCCCCTAACCGTCTGCCTGGAGGCGAGCCAGGGGACGGCGGACTTTGTTTGTGGTGCGCCTTGACCCTGGGCGTGGGCCTCGTGGGCGCCATGGGCATCAACCGACTGGGCCGCTCGGAGTGAAGACGACGGATCGAAGAGGGTCAGCGCAGGGTCCGGCCTATGTCATCCCCCCGGGTTTCACTGCACTGCGGGGGTGTTTCCACGATTCCGTTGGCTCCAGCGCTCAGGATCCAGATACGCTCCCGTGAATCGTGAAATCCGTGACAGTTGACCAGGTAGGCATTTCCCCAGGGATCCGGATCCACGGCGTCGAGGTAGGGGCCTTTCCAGCCGGTCATGTCGGGGTTTTTCTCCCTGAGCACCTGGCCGATTCGACCATTGGGGCCGCCGTGGTCAAAGGAGTTGTTGCGTGGGATGTTTCCAGGTCCTCTGAGCCAGTCGAGGGGCTTTTGGCTCATGGACTGGACCGGGAACTTCTGCTCTGATTTGTCCTGGATGTAGCGGTCCAGGGCCACCGCGATCTGACGGCAATGTTCCTCGGCCTGAGCCCGGTCCGACCGCCTGATCTCGGAGGAGACCACGGGATACACGATGGCGGCAGAAGCGATGAGAATGACGGCCAGAACCACCATCTCGATGATTGTGAATCCAAGCATTCTCTTCATGAGCATCTCACGCACGGATCACCCGTCTGTTTGTTCCTGAACCACGTAGCTCCATGAACTCTATCGAATGCCCGGTGCCCTGAAATGAACTCGAGTTCGAATCCGGGTATCGTGTCTCGGGAAGATTCCTAACCCCCACTGGGCAAACGATTCAGGATCGTTCCCTTCCGATATGCCTGGCTTTGGGGCATGAAATTCAGGCTGGAAATGTCGGTCCGGCCCTGGCAAGGGCTCCCACCCACACGCCCCGGGCGCCGCCCCCCCGCAGGGCCCGGGCCGCCTCGGATACCGTGGAGCCCGTGGTGACAACATCGTCGATCAGGAGCACCTGGAGACCGACAGGACGACCCGTGCGCCGACATTGAAAAGCCCCCCGGACATTGCGCCTTCTCGCCCGCATTCCCTTGCCGACCTGGGAATCGGTATCCCGCCTCCGGGCCAGAATCCGGGTCTCGAGCGCCACCCCGAGAGCCCGGGCCACCGGACGGGCCAGGAGCTCGGACTGGTTGAATCCCCGCCCGCGTTTCCGCTTCGGATGGAGGGGGACGGGCACGACACAGTCCGGCGGTCCTGGAAAGGGATGGGCCTCGAGCCCCTGGACAAGGAGGGTGCCGAGGAGCCGGGCCAGTCCGGGTTCGGGCCTGAACTTGAAGGTCTGGATCAGGTCCCTGAGGACAGCCTCGTAGAAATAGGGCGCCCGTAAAGTTTGAACATGGGGTGGGCGAGCATGGCAGGCCGCACACGTGGGTGCAGAATCCAGGCCCGGCGGCCGGGGAGAACCACATCGCGGGCAAAGGGCTTCCATGGGCACGGGGAGACCGTGGCCACAGCCGCTGCACAGGGTCGTCTCCACCGATCGGAGCGGCTGGCGGCCACAGAGCAGGCAGCGGCGCGGAAGCCACAATCCGGCCAAGGCCTCCAGGCAGCGTGTGAAGTGCGACAGGGCCACGGGGCGCCCTTCCTTTCCGGACAGAACAAAAAAAAGCACCCCTTCACAGTCGAAGGGATGCTGGATCTGTTTCGAATATTCTGGTGATGTTCTGGCTGGTGTTCTGGCTGGTGTTCTCAGCGGGCCCGGGAAACCAGGCCTTTCCCCCGCGTGGAGATCTCCTCCTGTTTCAACCTGAGGCGCTCCTTGATCTCGGCGATGTACTCGTCGATGGTCATGTTCTCGGCCTTGGGCACGCCGAGGATCTCACCCATCTCCTTGGTGAGGGCCCGGTTCAGGGTCAAGGCGTCGGCGTGTTGCTGACAAAACTGAAGGACCATGCGCTGGAAGCTCTTGCGCGTCCACACCATTCCAATGAGGTTGATGATCATCGTAACGGCCAGAATGCTGACCAGGAGCACGATCAGAACCGTCCCGATACGCCATTCCCCGAAGTAACTGCCGACATCCACCCGGCGAACCACACCGTAGATCTGGAACACGTACCCGATCATCAGGAAGAGGAAACCGCTGATGATCTGATACTTTCGATAGACCGTGTCCTTGACGGGGCGAAGGCTTCCCTTGCGGATGCCGTAGATCTCCTCCAGGACCTTCTTCGGCCTCTTGAACACGATGCTAGATGCCAGGAAGTAGATCCCGACAATTTGCAATGTCAGCCCGAGAATGATGAGGTCACCCGTTGGCATGAAAAAATGCTCCCCGGAAAACGAACTTCCAATCTGGGAAAGGGCTGGTCGTTGTTCCCATCCACGGAACCGCCCTTCGTGGACAGGTTTCAAGCTTCTGTTGAAAGTCATCTTAGAGTGGCCATCCGGGGGGAGCAAGATAAAATTAGCCCCTGGCCTGAATCGCCCGGCCACTCCAAAGATCCGGCGAATCTGAGTAGGAGCTCCGGAAATACTGATCCCTCAAGGGATTACAGAACCGAATCAGGATCAGGAGGAAAAATCCCTATCCCCTCCTGGTCCAGATAACTCGAGAGGGCACAACACCCATGGTCGAGCCCAGGGACGTGGATTTCATGATCCGCCTGGCCCGTATTTCACTACAAACCACTGCAAAAAAACGGCTTGTGAAGGACATTGGAATCATCCTGGACCACGTGGAGCGCATCACGTCCCTGGATCTGGATTCTGCTGGGATTCCTCCCACTTCCCATCCTCTCGACCTTACCGGGACGCCGGAGGCGGACGTCCCCCGGCCGGGTCTCGAGCCGGAGGACGTGCTTTTTAATGCGCCCGATCCCGGATCGGACAGCTACTTCAGCGTTCCTCCGACCCTGGATGAACCCTGATTCGAGAGCCGAGAATCCATGGTTCCCCCCCACCTGCAGACCGCTTCGGACCTCAACCAGGCCTTTACCGCCGGTACCCTCTCTGCGGTCCAGATCGCCCGGGACTTCCTGGGCAGGATCCGTGCAGTGGATCCGAAAGTGAAGGCCTTCTTGCACCTCGACGAAGCCGACTTCCTGGCCCAGGCCGAAGCCCTGGACCGAAAGCTAGCGCGGGGTGAGTCCACGGGATCTCTGGCCGGGGTGCCCGTGGCCCTCAAGGACAACATTTCCCAGCGCGGCGTCCCGGTCACCTGCGGTTCCAGGATTCTCGAGCCGTACATTGCCCCGTTCGACGCCCACGTGGTGGAGGCCATGCGCCGGGCCGACGCCCTGCTGCTCGGCCGCACCAACATGGACGAGTTCGGCATGGGATCCTCCACCGAGACCTCGGCCTACTTTCCGACCCGGAATCCGTGGGACCTGGACCGGGTGCCCGGCGGATCCAGCGGCGGCAGCGCCGCGGCCGTGGCCGCCCGCATGACGCCGCTGGCCCTCGGCTCGGATACGGGAGGCAGCGTGCGACAGCCGGCCGCCCTCTGCGGAATCTTCGGCCTCAAGCCCACGTACGGCCGGGTGAGCCGGTATGGCCTCGTCGCGTACGGCTCCAGCCTGGACCAGATCGGTCCCTTTGCTCGGAATCCAGAAGACCTGGCGCGCCTGCTGGAAGTCATCTCCGGCCAGGACCGGCGGGATTCCACCGCCTCCTCCCGGCCCCTGGAAGACTACACGGCCTCCGCCCGGGTGGACATCCGGGGTCTGAAGCTGGGCCGGGTGGTGGAGTGGTTCGAACCGGGCCTGGACCCCGAGGTTCGGACCTGCGTGGACCAGGGCATCCGGGAATTGCAACGCCTGGGCGCCTCTCTCCACGAGATCCGGTTGCCCCACGCCCCGTACTGCATTCCGGCCTACTACCTCATCGCTACCTCCGAGGCCTCGAGCAACCTGGCCCGGTTCGACGGTGTCCGGTTCGGCCGTCGAGCCCTCGACCCGGACTCGCTGCTGGACCTCTTCGGCAGGAGCCGCAGCGAGGGCTTCGGCCACGAGGTGATGAAGCGCATCGTCCTGGGCACCTTCGCCCTCAGCGCCGGCTATCACGAGGCCTACTACCGCAAGGCGCAGCAGGTGCGCACCCTGATCCGGCGGGAAATCGAGGCCGCGCTCCAGGAAGTGGACGTCCTGGTTTGCCCCACCTCTCCCGTGGCCGCGTTTGCCCTGGACACCTTCATCCAGGATCCCCTTGCCCTCTACCTCAACGACGTGCTGACGGTGACGGCCAACCTGGCGGGCATTCCCGGTCTCAGCCTGCCCTGCGGCTTCACCTCCGAGGGACTTCCCGTGGGGCTCCAGGTCATGGCCCGGCCCTTCGAGGAATCCGTATTGCTCCGCGTGGCCGGGGCCCATGCAAGGGCCACGGATCATCACCTGAGGGAGCCGAGCCCATGACCTCGCAACCCCACCGCTACGAATCGGTCATCGGCCTCGAGGTCCACGTCCAGCTGAAGACCGCCAGCAAGCTCTTTTGTCGGTGCGAGAACCGGTTCGGGGCCGAGCCCAACTCCCGGGTTTGTCCGGTGTGCGCCGGCCTGCCCGGCGCCCTGCCCGTCCTCAACCGCGAGGCCGTGACCCTGGGGATTCGCGCCGCCCTGGCCCTGGGCGCCCGGGTGGACCGTATCCTCCGGTTCGACCGCAAGAACTACTTCTACCCGGATCTGCCCAAGGGCTATCAGATCACCCAGCACGCCGAGCCCCTGGCCGAGGGCGGTGCGCTCCCCATCCAGGACGATGACGGCCAGGATAGACCGATTCGCCTGGCCCGCATCCACCTGGAGGAGGACGCCGGCAAGTCCCTGCATCGCCCCGGGGAGGCGAGCCGGGTGGACCTGAACCGGTGCGGCGTTCCCTTGCTTGAAATCGTGACCGAGCCGGGCATCCGGACGCCGGGCGAGGCATACCGCTATTTGACGATGCTGAAGCTGACGCTGCGCCACCTCGACGTATCCGACTGCAACATGGAAGAGGGCAGCCTTCGGTGCGACGTCAACGTCTCCGTTCGCCCCCGGGGCACGGACACCCTCGGTACCCGGGTGGAGATCAAGAACCTGAACTCGTTCAAGGCCGTACGCAAGGCGCTGGATTTCGAGCACCGGCGCCAGGCGGAAATACTCTACTCCGGCGCAGGCCCGGTACTGCGGGAAACCCGACTCTACGAGGAACGCACCCGATCCACCCGGACCATGCGCACCAAGGAAGAAACCCCCGACTACCGTTTCTTCCCGGAGCCAGACCTTCCGCCCATCCCCCTCGAGGCTCGCACAGTGGCTGCGATCCGGGCGTCCCTCCCCGAGCTGCCCGGCAACCGGGTGAAGCGCCTCAGGGCCGAGTACGACATCCCGGCGTACGATGCGCGGGTCCTGGTGGAGGATCCACGCGTGGCCGACTACTTCGAGGCCGTGGCGTTGAAAGCAGGCGACGGCAAGGCCGCCTCCAACTGGGTCATGACCGAGGTGAAGCGGATCCTCAACGAGGGCGCCGATATCGAGGCGTTTCCCGTGGCCGCGGAGGACCTGGCCGGCCTCATCCGGCTGCAGAACCGGGGGGAACTCGGCACGGTCCAGGCCCGGTCCGCGTTCCAGGGCATGGTGGAGACCGGCCAGAGCGCCGAGGCCGTGGCCGCAGAGCGCGGCCTCCGGCAGGTGTCGGACCCGGAGCGGCTCGAGCACCTCGTCCGGGAGGCCGTGACGGCCGATCCTCGGGCCGTGTTGGCCATCCGAAAGGGCATGACAAAGGCACGGGACGCCCTGGTCGGCCACGTCATGCGGGCCACGCGCGGCCAGGCCGATCCGAAGCGGGTGCAGGCGATCCTGGACCGGATCCTGCAGGAGCCGGAGGAACAGGAATAATCCACCCTCAGGCAGAGCCAGCGGCTTTGAAAATCACGAACCGCTCAAAGCGCTAGGTTCAGGTCCGCTTGAACAAGGAAATGCGCCCGTACAGTCACAATGGACCTGGAGGGCTGTCGACAGTCGAGTCGAGCGCCCATCCCACGGCCTGTTTTTGTCCTGAATCGGGACATTTCTGGGCTGTAGGATGCCCCATACCCTGGAATTGTCCCGATTCAGGACAAAAACAGGCCGTGGTTTTCCCATGAAAATGACCCGATCTACTCCCACTCGATGGTGGCGGGGGGCTTGCTGGAGACGTCCAGGACCACCCGGTTCACGCCCCGGACCTCGTTGATGATGCGGTTGGAGACGCGCCGGAGCAGATCCCGCGGCGGATATCCCCAGTCGGCGGTCATGCCGTCGGTGCTCTCGATGAGCCGGAGCGCCACCGCCTTCTCGTAGGTCCGGGCATCCCCCATGACGCCCACGCTGCGCACGGGCAGGAGCACCGCGAAGAACTGCCAGTAGGTGCGGTCCATTCCGGCATCGTGCACCTCTTCCCGGAGGATGGCGTCGGCTTCCTGAAGCGTGGCGATGCCCTCGGCATCCACGGAGCCCGGGATGCGGACGGCCAGGCCCGGGCCCGGGAAGGGCTGCCGCAGGACGAACTCCTCGGGCAGCCCCAGGACGCGCCCCACCTCGCGCACCTCGTCCTTGAACAGGAACCGCAGCGGCTCCACCAGCTCAAAGCCGAGCTTCTCGGGCAGGCCGCCCACGTTGTGGTGGCTCTTGATGACGGCCGTGGGGCCGCCGAATGCGGAGACGCTCTCGATGACGTCGGGGTAGAGGGTGCCCTGGGCCAGGAACTTCACGTCCCGGAGCCGATCGGCCTCCTGCTGGAAGACCTCGATGAACACCCGGCCGATGGTCTTTCGTTTCTGCTCCGGATCCGACACCCCCTGGAGCGCGGACAGGAAGCGTTCTGCCGCCGGGACCGTGGTCAAAGGGATCTTGTAGTGCCGGCGAAAGGTCCGGTCCACCAGCTCGACCTCGTCCTTCCTGAGCAGACCGTTGTCCACGAAGATGCAGTGGAGCCGGTCGCCCACGGCCAGGTGGACCAGGAGCGCTGTCACCGAGGAATCCACGCCTCCGGAAAGCCCGCAGATGATCGGGGCCTTTCCCACCTGGTCCCGGATCCGGGACACGGCCTCGTCCACGTAGGTGGCCATCCTCCAGTCCCCCTTCAGACCGCAGACGCCGCGCAGGAAGTTGCGGAAGATGTCGGAGCCGTGTTCGGTGTGGGTCACCTCCGGGTGGAACTGGAGCCCGTAGAGTTTTCGTCCGGGATCTCCCAGAACGGCCACCTCGCAGGTGGAGGTGGAGGCAAAACGCTTACAAGAGGGGGGCAGGGTCTCCACGGTGTCCCCGTGACTCATCCACACCCGGAAATGTCCGGGCAGCTTCTCCAGGAGCGGATTTTCCGCCTCCACTTCCAGTTCCGCATGACCGTATTCCCGGACATCGGAGGACTGGACCTCTCCGCCGAGGGCCCGGGCCATGAGCTGGAGTCCGTAGCAGATGCCCAGGACCGGGATTCCCAGGGTAAAGACCTCACTGTCGACAGAAGGAGCCCGGTCCGCGTAGACGCTGGCCGGGCCTCCGGACAGGACGATGCCTTGCGGATTCAAGCGGCGAATTGAATCCAGGTCGAGGGTGCACGGATGCACCTCACAGTAGACCCGTTCCTCGCGAATCCTGCGGGCGATGAGCTGGGTGTACTGGGACCCCAGGTCCAGGATGAGGACGAGTTCATGTGGCATCGAAGACGGCTCACTCCATGCGGTAGTTCGGCGGTTCCTTGGTGATGGTGACCTCGTGGGGATGGCTTTCCTTGAGGGTGGCGGTTCCCACGCGCAGGAATCGGCCCTGCTTCTCCAGGTCCTCGACGGTGGAGGCGCCCACGTAGCCCATGCCCGCACGCACGCCGCCCACCAGCTGATGAACGAAATCGCTGAGCGATCCCTTGTGCGGCACAATGCCCTCCACGCCCTCGGGCACCAGCTTCTGAGCCTCGGAGATTTCCCGCTGTCCGTAGCGCTCCTTGCTTCCCCGCACCATGGCGCCGAGGGAGCCCATGCCACGGAAGGACTTGTATTGCCGGCCCTGATAGAGGATGGTATCGCCGGGACTCTCGGTGAGTCCCGCGAACAGACTGCCCAGCATGACCGAGTCAGCTCCGGCCACCAGGGCCTTGACCACGTCACCGGAGTGGCGGACCCCCCCGTCGGCGATGATGGGGACATCCTTTTTCCGGGCCGCATCGGCACAGGTGAGCACCGCGGACAGCTGGGGCACGCCCACGCCGGCCACGACCCGGGTGGTGCAGATGGCGCCCGGGCCGATGCCCACCTTGACGCCGTCGACGCCGGCCTCGACCAGCGCCTCGACGCCCTCCGCCGTGGCCACGTTGCCGGCCACCACGTCGATGTCGCTCACCTGCTTGAGGCTCCGTACCGCCTCGATGACGTTCCTGGAGTGGCCGTGGGCCGTATCCACCACGAGCACGTCCACCTCCGCTGTGATGAGTGCTTCGGCCCGCTCCTGGTCGTCCACACCTACGGCCGCCGCCACCTTCAACCGGCCGCGTTCGTCCCGGCTGGCGCAGGGGTAGCGCTCGAGCTTGTCGATGTCCTTGATGGTGA
Source organism: uncultured Planctomycetota bacterium (assembly GCA_964485695.1). GTDB lineage: Bacteria > Planctomycetota > JAFGQW01 > JAFGQW01 > JAFGQW01 > CAZAKZ01. Next base: position 27,840 of record CAZAKZ010000050.1, read on the forward strand.
TGAGGCCCTGAAGCCGCCCGGAGCCGTCCACGAGCAGGAGCTTCTCCACCTTGTTGTTGCGGAGGATTTCCCTCGCCTCTTCCAGGGTGGTATTCGGAGCCGCTGTCACCAGAGGGTCCCGGGTCATGACCTCGGACACGGGGGATTCCGGGCTGGGGTGGAATCGGAGGTCCCTGGACGTGAGGATGCCCGCCAGATCCCCGGTCGCCTCCACGATGGGCACGCCGCTGATGTTGTGGGTTTCCATGAGGGTCAATGCCGCCTGAACCGTGGCGTCCGGAGGCAAGGTCACCGGGTCCAGGATGATGCCGTTGGCGGATCGCTTCACCTTTTCCACCTCCCGGGTCTGGGCCTCGATGGAAAGGTTCTTGTGGATGACGCCGATACCGCCCTCCTGGGCCAGGGCAATGGCCAGGTCCGCCTCGGTGACGGTGTCCATGGCCGCGGAGCTGATCGGGATCTGGAGGTTCACGTTGCGGCTGAACCGGGTCGCGGTCGAGACCTCGGTGGGCACGAGTTCGGAATAGGCGGGGATGACGAGGACGTCGTCATAGGTGAAGGCTTCACCGATGATCTTGGGATGCATGCGGGGACTCCGGTCTCAAGGGGAACCATCTCCTCCGGGGCGCTTTCCGGCCGCCGGTGGGCTTGGAGGGAAATTTACACGCTGCCCTCTGCGGTGTTAAGGGTTTGCGCAAATATATATTCCCATTTCAATGCTCACGATCCGTAACGGATGTGCCTAGAAATTGAAAGCGCTTCCAGCCCTGTTCTCTCCTCAAAACAGAGCCCGGTGAAACAGGAGCCACTCCACCAGCAGGATCCCCAGCGCGCACCAGGCCAGGACCAGGAGATAGGAATCCCGACGCGTGGCCTCGAGCCGCCCGTCCGGTTCTTTTGCCTCGCTGCCCGCACCCCGGGCAGGATCTCCGGGCGTCTTCCCCGGTCCGGGACCGGGCACGGCCGGATTGAAGTAGCAGAGGCGGCGCTCCCCCCCACTCGCGGCTTCGAAGAGACCGCACCGCCGGGGCCGAAAAGTAAAACCCTCTCCGGCGTGGCCGATCCAGACCGGATCGGCATCGTCCTCCCGCCCGGCCCGGACCCACGCCCGCCCTGCGGGCAGGGGGAATGGATCGCCCACGACACAGGGCCCCAGCGCCGGCTGTTCCCCGCCCCAGAGCCGGATCAGGTTGGAAATCAGCCGGGTGAATCCCCACTCCCGGAAGAAAGTGCTCTTTTCCAGGGGAAAAGGGAAGGCCAGCTGCGGCGTCGGACCGGATCTGAACAGCATCATGGGTCCTGCCGGACCCCTGGCCAGCACCTGAACTCCCTCGGCGGGTGTGACCCGCACCACGGCCTCGGCCGCCACCGTGGAGAGGTCCACTCCCTCGAGCAGGGGATGGTCCCGGTCCCAGGTGGCCACCCCCCCCGATTCGAGCGCAGAACCCGCGGCCGTGCCGAGAGGCCCGGCCCCGCCGAAGAAGAGCGTCGGCAGGGACAGGGACAGGGGACGGTCCGGGGGATCTTGACACACGAGGATATCGAGGGGAGGCGCCTCCCCCTCCACGCTCTCCAGGTAGGCCAGGCCCGCTCCGAGATCCAGGACTCCGGAGCGCTCCGGGTCCACGCGGTCCCCCAGTACCCGGAGGAGCACGGCCATGGGATAGGCATTCCCGCCCCGGGCCAGCACCCCGATGCGCAGGGGACGCCGCCTGGGTCTGAAGAACCCCACCTCCTGCACCTGCGCTCCCGAACCCGCCTCCACCAGGAGAATCCGCCCGGTGCCGCCCGGGTCCGGGACCGGGGACAGGGGCACGAGGAGCTCCACCCCGGGCCTCAACTCCACGGTGGCCAGAACCCTTGCCTCCCCTCCGGCCTCGAGGCGCAACACGCCCCGCCAGGGAACGGAACCGGACGTTCGCAACCGGGCCGTCAGGCCGCCGTCGTCCCGGGATCGCAGGGTGAGAAGGACCGCACCGGATCCAGCGGAGGCCTCCACGGAATGAACCGTCCAGGTTTCCGGCAAGGACGCGCGGCCGGGGGATCCGACCGGACCGAACCAGTGGACCTCGGCCCCGGGCCGGCTCCGGGCCAGGGTTCGCACCAGGGTGGCCAGGGCCCGAAGATCCGGCCGCCCCCCCGGACCTTCCACGCTTCCGGGTTGCAGAAGAGGTAGCGGACCTCGGGAGGGAGGCCACACCACCCTGGGGCCTTCAGGCCCCCCGGCCACCACGCAGCCTCGATCCCCGGGGCCGAGTTCCCGGAGGAGTTGCAGGGCAGCCTCGGGCACCGATGTCCCACCCCCCCCCGGATTCAGGGCCACGATACAGAAACGCGGCGGCGTCACGATTTGTTCCCGGCCAGGATTGGCCAGGGCCAGCACCAGCACGGCCATGGCGGAGAGCACCAGCAAAACCTCGACCAAACGGCCCAGGCGCCCCAGCCACGGCCGCGGCCGCACCAGGGCCTTCCACAAGAAGAAGAACGGATCGTGACACCGTCGTCTGAAGGGGTTCACGAGGTAGACCACGAGGATGGGCAGGGCCAGGAGCAGCAGGAGGAGCACCTCCGGACTTTCCAGCTCCAGGGGGAGAAACGCCTGGGGAGCCGCAGGGATCATTGCAGGAGGCCCCCCTTTCTCAGGCACTGAACCATGTTTCTGTCCGGTGCCAGGCCCGATTCCAGGCGTACGTGCCGCACACCGAGGGCCCGGCACCGCAACCGCACCTGTTCATGAAACCGCGCCAGGCGCTTCCAGTACCGTCTCCGGAGCTTGGGGGTGAGTCGAAGGCGCAGAACCCGCCCCGATTCCGGATCTACCATCTCCAGGTGCCCGGAACGCTCCAGGGCCCGGTCCATGGGGGGCACTACCTGGACCAGGGCCGGGCGGCAGCGACGGGAGCGGAGAAACCGGAAGATCCGATCCCCGGCCTCGGGATCCGCCATGTCCGAGAGGAGATAGGTGGCCGCCCCGAGTTCGCGGCCCCCCACGGCCCCTCGCACGGCCTCGAACAGCGGTCCAGCCACGCCGAAGGGGAGGCGCTCAAGCCACTGGAACACCTCGCCGGCGGCGCCGCGGCCGCGGAACACGGCGGGACTGATGTCCTCCCACGGCCCCGGTTCCGGCACGGGGATGCCCTCCACATGGTACCCGGATTTCAACCCGAGATAGGCCAGGATGGCGGCCACGGATCGGAGGGTATGCTCCACCCCCGGCGAAACCACCATGGAAGCGGTGCGGTCCAGGAGCAGGGTGAGGCGCCCGGCCTCCTCCCTGGCATACTGCTTGATGAACGGCTCTCCCAGCCGGCCCAGGACGTTCCAGTCCAGGTAGCGCAGGTCATCCCCGGGGGAGTAGCGGCGGAAATCCTCGAATCGGGTGCCCTGGCCGAGGGAAGAGGAGGGATGCGGGCCGCCGGGCCGCCCCCGGTGCACCATCCCCACCGAAAGATCCATGCGGTCCAGGATCTGGAGGACCTCCCGGGACAGGACCGTTTCCAGCTCCATCATTCCTCTGCCAGCTCCTCTGCCAGCGCCTTCAGGTACCGCAGGTAGAGCGCCCGGTCCGACTCCGGGATCCCGCGGCGATCCATGATCCGCTCGGCCCGCTTCTGGAACGCCTTCACCACATCCCGGATCGAACCGCGGGGATGGGTCGATCCCCCCCAGCCGGATACGCCTTCCATGTCCTGCAGAAACCGCATCGCCCACCGCTTCTTGAGCAGGATCCTGCCCTTCTTGTCCAGGAGCGGAAGGACAAAACGGGGTGAGGTCTTCACCGCGATCCGCCGGGGCTTTCCCAGGACCGGGGGCAGGGCCGGGTCCTTCCGGGGTTGCCCCCCCCTGCTCGCACTTCGTTTCTCTTCCGGGCCGGAGGACCGGGGCCTGGGCTTGCCGGCCCCTCCGGGATTCCTGGACCCGGGCCCGTCCGCCTCCTCTCTCCCGGCGCCTGCGTCCGGCGAAGGCTTCGGCGAACTCCGGTTCCCGGTGGCCCCGGATCCCGACCTCTCGCCGGGCCGATCCAGGGTCGGTTGCGAGAGATGAGGCAGGGGATCAATACGGTCCCGGGCCTCCGACCGGGAAGACCGGACGACCGTCCGGGAGTCCGGCTTCTCTACATCCGGTCCTCCACCTTCGCCAAGATACGCATGGGCCGAGAGGAGCAGGGCCAGGAGCAACACCACCGCGAGATGGAGTCTCCACCTGCGAAGGAACCGCCGTGTCCTCCGGAACCGGTGCCAGGCTGCGGGCCCCCCGGGCGCGGCCCCGACCCGGTCGACACCCAACCCCGCTTCCACCTCCCGGGCCAGCACGGACTTGAATCGGCTCGGGTCCAGGTCGGAATCGAGGGCGGTCACCAGCCGGTCTTCCAGGCCGAAAGCCCGGTCCGCCAGCCACACCACGGCTTCGCGGGACACGGGCAGCAGCCGGGACAGGAGAAAGGCCAGAATCCACACCCCCACCAGACCCAGAAAAGCTCCAACCAGGATCCCGGCCGGCTGCAGAGAGGCGAAAACGGCTCCGTACCCCACCGCCAATGCCAGGAGGGTGAGCCCCCCCAGGGACAATCGACGGAATCGCCGGTGCCGAAACCGCTGCCGGGCCCAGGCCAGGGCCGCTTCCACGGAGCGGGGGGTCCAAGAGGGGGGATTTTCCATGGCGGTTCTCACCGTATCGCTCTCGTATCCTCCACCGTGCGGGCCGGCCCTTTGCCCCGCTGGCGGAACCGGACCGGGGGTGGTACAATCATGGGGGAAATCCTAGGCGGACTCCCCCTCGAGTTCCATGCTGGAGAATCATATAGGATGGCCATGAAATCGTCCCTTTCAATCCTCGTTCTGGTTTCTTGCCTGGCGTGTTCTGCGGCCACGACCCCGACCCAGGCGCCCGGCAAACCCCAGCAGGATCCCAGGACCTCCCGGGATTCCGGGAAGCAGGACCCTGAAAAACAGGACAAGTCAAAAAAGGATACCTCGAAGAAGAGCGATGGGCAGGAAGAAGAATCCAGACCCCGCAAGTCCCTGATTTCAGACCTCACCGATCCCATGCGGGCCAAACGACCCGGGACCGGAGTGAAGGGCGACGAATCGTCTTCGGAGTCCATTCTTCGCATGACCCCGGGCCTCGGCGGGGATCCCCTCGCGGGGCTGGGCGCCTCCGGAACGAAAATCTCGCCGGACCTTCGCATGCTGCTGGACATTTCCCGGAGCCGTTCGAACCAGGCCCGGTATCGCGCCCAGCACTCCCCCCCCCATCCAGGAACCTACTTCCAGGACATCTCCACCCTGGGCCTCGGCCGCTGGGCCGAGAGGCCCCAGCGGGACGGCCTCGGCCGCATCACCTCCATGACGGATGCCTCGGGGAACCGATCCAACTTCAGGTACGGGACCGGCGGATTCGAGGGCATGTCCCTGGAACCCCGGGGTCCCCTGAATCCCCGGTGGGGACAGACCGGCCTGCTGCTCAAGGAGAACCCCGAGCGCGGCTTCTTCGCCAAGCGACCGGTGTTCAATTCACAGCAGGACGAATCCGGGATCGAGGGAAGGCGTTGGGTCTCTCCCCTGAGCAACGCCACGCAAAGCGCACACAGTCCCGAGGGTGGCCGGTTCTTCACCCGATACGACGTACTCGGTCGCCCGGTCTACAGCTTTGACGCCTCGGGAAAGCTATCCTTCAACCGCTATGGACCCCACGGCAACCTCGTCGGCACCTACAACGCCCAGGGGAAGTTGACCCTGTTCGGCCACGACGTTCGAGGCCGGCGAAACTACGCCGTGGATTCCACCGGCTCCCGGATCCTCCTGGACCAGAATCGCGGGGGCAGCGCCGTGATTCGCACGCCCGACGGGAAGGTGATCAAGACCGGCGGAGACTTCGGTGCCCTGAAGCCCAGGGGCATCCCCGTCGTGAACGAATCAGAAGGGAAGGCCGGAAAGGACGCCGGGAAGCCGGAAGGGAAAGCAAAAAAATAAGACGGTCCTCCCGAAATCTCATTCCGTGGTGAAGCGGACGGCCAGGGATTCGGTCCCGCTCTCCCCCTGAACCATGAGGTCCATCTGATACTCCGTGGCCGGCTTGAGTCGGCTGACCTGGGTCGATTCGCCCTTGCCCACGATGACACCCTCTCCGGGTTTCAGGAGCAGGAAGGGGCGGTCCGGCCGGATCTTGTACTCCGGGGGAGCCGCCAGGTCGGAGAGGAAGATCCCGTCCAGGGCCACAACGTTGTCCACCCGTTCCCGCACGGTGATGACCGCATGCTGGAAGGGGCCGAGGCACGGCATGGCGTGGAACGAAACCAGCGGATTGGTGCTCACGCTCCCCGGAATCTTGCAGTACCGCCCCCCGGCGTCGGGCTCCCCCTGGATGCCGTCCATCGTCATCCTGACCTTCCACGACCCCCACACGGGATCCGGTTCCACCGGATTTCCCACCTCGACCACCGGCGTTGATGCCTGCGGGGGAAGATCCGGGGTGGACCCGCACCCCGACGCCACGGTGAGGATGATCCATCCTCCGAGGAGCAATCCGATGTTCGATTGATACAACATGGACATGGTGGTTTCATCTCCCGTTCATCTGAGGGCTTGACGGGATACCCGGGCGTGGCCTTCTCCCGAGCGCACCGCGCCGTCGGGCAAGGCTTCGCACTTCCTTCTTCAGGACTCCGGGCTCTCCAGTTCCGTCTGGACATCGCGAAGGAAGCCCCGCATCTCCTCCACGACTTGCACGACCTTCGTGAGGGCCTGGGTGTGGTCCTGCCCGTTCCCGAGAAGCAAGGCCAGTTCACTCTCTGCCAGGATCACAGCGGCATGGTTGTTGACCCTATGAATCACCTCCGGTAGGCCGAGATTCGACTGGCCCATGTTCCCCTCCTTTGTGTCTGTGGGTTTTCCCTTGGTGTTCTTATCGGAAATCCGAATCGGGCCGGGCAAATATTTTTGAACCAGGAAATAGGATCACGGCGACAGGGACGGGGCATACGCCTCCCGTGGATTCCGTGGAACAGCGCAGTCGCGGCCGTCCCATTCTGATTCTCGGCTACACACCACTTAGCTAGTTGTTGTTGCATAATCAGATGAGAGGCCGAATTCTCCCTATAAAAATA
>CAZAKZ010000051.1:0-34820 GCA_964485695.1 uncultured Planctomycetota bacterium
ATGGCGAAGCCGAGGCCCGCCCGGCCGGGCACGCCCCGGGCCACGATGCCGATGACCTCCCCCTTGTTGTTCACAACCGGCCCCCCGGAATTGCCCGGATTGGCGGCGGCGTCCACCTGGAGCCAGTTGTTGTACTCGCCGGTCTTCTGGCCGGTGGGCAGGCGGAAGTTGCCGCTGAAGTAACGCCGGTTGTTGGAGACGATGCCCTTGGTGACCGTGCGCTTCAGCCCCAGGGGACTGCCCAGGGCCAGGACGCTCTGGCCCACCTCCACCTCGTCGCTGTCCCCGAGGCTGGCCCAGCTCAGGGTCCGGCTCTTGAGCTCGTCCAGCTTCAGGCGGATGACCGCCAGGTCGGTGTGGGGATCGGCCCCCACCAGCTCGGCCTCCACGCGTTCCTGGGTGGAGAGGGTGACGATGAGCTTCTTGGCGTCACCGGCCACGTGGTAGTTGGTGAGGATGTGTCCCTGGGCGTCGATGATGACGCCGCTGCCCGTGCCGGTGCCCTTGCGCTTGCGGCCTCCGCTCATGCGCTCCACCAGGGGCTGGATGGTGACCAGCGCCGGACCCACCTTGTTGGACGTGGACATGGTGGCGGCCTCCTCGGGGCTCACCGCCTTGTGCTTCTTCTTGTCGTCCTGGTTCTCCTGGGCCGGCGCGGCCACGGCGAGGGTCCAGAGGAGAATCAGGAGGAGTGCGCCCGGATGGGCTCGGTTTCGCATGCGCATCACAATACCTCCTGTTTATGATGGAATATCATCTCACGGTTATGGGCAGATGGTGATAGGGAACCGCCAGGATCAACACGGCCATGGCCGTGGCGTACACGTCACCCACGGTGCTCCGGCGCCACCGGCCGTCCTTCTCCTGCTCCCGGAGGAGCTTGGAGCGGAGCGGGCGGTACCAGGCCCGGAAGTAGGCACCGCGCGCCTGGTACGCGGCCTGGACCGCATAGTAGTGGCCGTAGAAGAAGTGACCGATGATCGGGACGCCCCTATCCACGCGATAGGCGTTCATGAAAGCGAGGCCGGCTTCCACCTCCGGCGCATCGTGGGCCCCGACTGCGAACAGCGCGGTCAGGGCCGCGGCCGTCAGCTGAAAGGTGGCGTGTCCGCCCTCGGCCTGATACTGAAAGCTGCCGTCCGGCCTCGCGCAGGCGCGGATGTATTTCACCGCTCTGCGCAGGGTTCCGGAGGGTATGCGAATACCGGCCGCCCGCCCACCCCGGAGCGCCACGAGGGCGCAGGCCGTGACGCTCACGTCGGCATCCCGGCCCTGGACACGGTAGCGCCATCCGCCGCCGGGCCGCTGGGCCCGGAGGATCAGGTCCACGGCCCGCTTCACCGCCGCCCGCACCTCGGGCCGGGGATCCTCCCCGCACACCTCCGCCAGGTAAAGGGTAGCGAAGGTGTGGGCATACATGGGCTCTCCCTGGGTGAGGGTGTCCGCGATGACGCCGGTGCGTTTGTCGCACACCTTGAGCAGGTAGCCCGTGATGCGATTCACGGCCTTGCGGTACGGGCCTCGCACCGGGGTGGAGCCCGAGGCGAGCATCGCCATACCGGCCAGGGCCGAAATGCCCGGGTGGGCGTTGCCGTCCCGGCTGTCCCGGGAGAAGGAACCATCCGGGAACTGGCGGTCCAGAAGAAACTCCAGGCCCCGGTCCACTGCGCGTCGGGTCTCGGGCGTGACCAGGGCCGTATCCCCGGCGTCTTGAGCCCGGGCTTCGGGCCCCCATACGAGCACGGGTACGAGGAAGAGTAGAAATAGGGAACAGGGATGAATGGCGACGCTCCGGTTCGATTTCGAGGGACTTGTCTCCCCATACGACCTCCAGGGCCGCAGGGCTCCTGGCTCTTTTGTGTATTCACGTGGCCGGGAACCGCCACGATACCACGTTTTTCTCATCGGGCCTCCCCCAGCCGACGGTAGTAGGATTCCAGTGCTCTGCGGTATCGTCCGGGTAGGTCCCCGGGCACGCCCTGGAAGCTCCCGCCCCCGCGCACCGGAGGCAGCTCGCCCCAGCGCAAGGCCGCGCCGTCTTGCCGGGGCCGGACGGGCAGAATCCGGTTGCCCGGCGCCGCCACTCCGGATTCCGGGCGGTATTCGCCGCTCAGGTTCTGGCCCTTGGGATCTGGAGGCCGGTGGCGTTTCTCGGCATCGAGGCGGATCTCGGGCCGGATTTCGGCCTTTCGCCTCGTTGCCTTACGGAGCTGGTTCAGCAGGTCCTCCGAGAGGATCACCGCACCCCGGGTGTCCCCCTTCATGAGTTTCTGGCGCACCCGTTTCAACATGCGGCGCAGGCTCTCGGGGTGGGCCTTCTTCAGGTCCGAGTCATCCGTCCGGGTGGGCGGGGATTGCATTCGGCCGAGGTCCTTGCCCAGGTCTTCGGCCTTTTTCAGCAGCTTCTTCAGCGCTTCGGTCAGGGCCGAGGGTTCCAGATCTTGGGTGGCCTTCTTCAGGTCTCTATGGAGCCCCTCGGCCTTCTTCAGCAGCGCCTCCAGGCGCGCCAGGTCCAGGGAGCCCTTTTCCCCGGTGAGGGTCGCGGCCCGTGCCAGGCGGCTCTCGGCGGAGAGTCGGGCCAGCTCGGCGTAGAGGGCACGAAGGTGGGCCAGGAGGAGCTGGCTGGCGCCGAGGCCGTCCCCCGGTCTGCGGTGGGCAAGACACCGGTGCACCCGGCCGGTCAGGCCGGAGAGGTTCGCCTTTTCCATGCGCTCCCGGCAGGGTTGGAGCCACCCGGCGGTCGGGGCCGGGCCTCCGGCGGGCGGTTTCACCAGGGCGTCCAGGCCGCGCCTGACAAGGTCGATCTCACGAGTTACCACCCGGATGCCCGTGAGGCCCGCCTCCAGTATAAGTGCCACGCCCTGACCCAGGGCCGTTTCCCGGAGGATGTCCTGGAGGGTGGCGTGGACGTCTTCCTGGGCCTCCAGGGCGAGGCGGGCGTGGCGCACCACTTCCCGGATGTTCACGAACACCGATAGAATCCTGAGGGTGGTGCGGAATGCGTCCGAGGCCCGGACGATCTCGTTGTGAAGGTGCCGTAGGGCCGCGGGGCCGTCTCCTTCCCGGCCGTCGAGGATCGCCTTCAGGATTGCGACGGCCCGGGGAACATCCTTCTTCAACGCGGTTTCGGCCCTGGCCAGGGCGTGGACAGCTTCCTGGAGGCAAGGAATCTTGTCCTCGGATCCGATGCGGTTCCGGAGATAGAGCGCTTCGATCCGGGCCAGGCGCCCGCCGGCTCCGGCCGCCGCCGCAGCGGCCTCCTGGCTCGCGGTGAAACCCCGGCCGATCTCCTCCCGGGTCCTGTTCGCGACCCGGACGGGATCGGGGTGGACGGCAAGGTAGGCCGCGAGGCGGGAGCGGGCCCGTTCCAGCCGGTCCGCCCGGGCCTCGAGGGCGTGCTTCACCTCCAGGACCCGGCTCAGGAGATACGATTCCACCTCGATGTCCGTGGCCACCACCACCGATGCGGCCCGGGAGCGACCGGCCCGGTCCCGGCCGTCCAGGGCCACCACCCTGAAGGCAAGGCGGTCACCCGGCTCGGGCGGCCGGAGCCCCAGCGGTGACCCGATGCGGTAGGATTCCAGGTCCAGATCTTTGACCAGGGTGGTTCCCTGGATATCGCCCAGGACTTCGGGTCGACCCCGGTCCGGAAATCCTTCCGGGTGGAGGTGGCCGAGCACCCTCGCGACGCCGAAATCGTCCTCCACCTCGGCCCGGATCTCGAGGCGGGCCCGGGCCGTGACAGGCCCGAGCAACGCAGGTTTGTGAAGCCGTACCGTGGGGGGGCGGTCCGGGTAGAACCGGATGGGGTGGATGGGGACAGGACAGTTTTCCAGCCCCTCAGCATCCACGAGGTGGACGGCGTACTCGTGGTGTCCTTTGGGATCGAAGGCCGCCTGGAATCGGGTCGGGTCCAGCCGGCGCATGGGCCGCGCGTCCCCCGGATCCAGGCAGAGCCAGGCCTTGTGGATCGCCCTGGACGTGGACACGGTCAGGGTAACCCGGCTTCCCCTCAGGAGCGACAGGGCGGGATCGCGATGGATGCAGGGAGGCCGGTTCGTGTAGGCCGGAAACGTTTCCACCCCCTCGTACCCGAGGACGCGCGGTGGATCGAGGACCTGGAGGGTGAACATCGGTTGTTCGTCCTGGTCGTCACCGCCCGTGAGGAAGAAGCGCTCCGGGCCGCTGCAATCCTCGATGAGGGTGACGAACCGTCCATCGGGCATGCGCGTCATGGCCTGGCGGATGCGGCCCCCGGGGGTCAGGCGGTGGAGGGTGGCCTCCTGAATCCGGAGTCCGGAAGCCGCGGCCGTGAGCTTCAAGTCCTCGCCCCGGACCACGCGGAGGGGGACGTCAGGATCGCGGTCCAGGAGCACCATGCGCGTCCGGGTGGGATAATCCAGGGCTTCCAGGAGAAGGGTGCGTCGGAGTCCCACGGCCGTGGAATCGGGATCCAGCACCGCGAACCCGGCCAGGACAGCCAGCCCCAGGACGAGAAGCCAGGCCGCCCGGGCCAGACTCCGCGAGGCGCGCGCGCCGGAGTCCATGTTCCCTACCTTTCTTGCGGCCTGTTGAACCACGGCCTGCCTCAGGCTCTCGGATTCCCCCTGGGCGGGCCGGTGGAGGAAGTCGGCGGCGGATCGAAGGAGGTCCTGGGTGTCCTCGAGGCAATGGGCGAGGACCCGGGCGTGGTCGTCCAGAGTGGGGGGGTGGCGCAGGCGCTTGAGAAGGGATCGCCCGGTGCGTAGGGCCAGGAACCCGATGCCGAGGCCCAAGATGGCGGTGCGCGTGGTCGTGTCCGGTGCCAGGAAGCGATCCACGGCCAGGAGAACCGCCAGGCCCAGGAGGGCCAGGGCCGTCGCCACGAGACCCCCCACGATGAGAACCCCTGGGGTGTGTTGCCTCATGGACGCGTACAGCCGGACCGCAAGGGGGGTGGCAAGATCTTCCCGGTTCACAGCAACCTCATTCGCAAGCGACAGATCCACTCTCCGGTGAGCAGGGCAACAAAGAGGAGGAGGATCCAGAGGCGGTTCCAGGCCGGCTCCAGGCCCCGATTCACCACCTCTTGCCGAGGCGCTCCGGGCAGGATTTTCAGGAGCCCGTCCGCGACTTCGAGAGGGGCGTAGCGCCCGGAACCCACCCAGGGGCCGAGCCAGCCCAGGTCGGGATCCGTGCAGTCCAGCTCCCGGACCGCAGGGTCCACACGCACGCGGGCCCGGACCGGACCGCCGGCCACGAGGCGGATCCGGAAGTCCCCGGGACATCGGGCCTCGAAGGACCCGGTGCGGCATCGGGGCGTTTCCCTGTCCGACACCAGGGCCAGCGACGACATTGAACCCCCGGGTGTTTCGACCAGGAGATGGTCCGGCAGCTCCGGGGCCGGTCCCGCGATCGGATCTGTCGCGCCTCCAGGAAGGACCTCCACCCACACCCGGGCCCCCGCGCCCGCACCCTCCTGGGCCGTGAGGATCCGCACCGGGCCGGGTGTTCGCCAGGGGGGCCGGGCGAGGAAGTGGAGAACCTGGCGCCAGAACCGGTAGAAGTAGCGGTCCTCGTGTTCCCTGCGCCAGAGCCAGGTCTCTTCGATGCCGCTGAACAGGACCCGTCCGGCACCGACCTGGGTCGTCACCAGCAACGGCGTCCCTGCCTCGCCGGCCGTGGCCAGGACCTCGGTCCCGGGCTTGGCCTCCACGTTCCGGGCGCATCCCAGGAAGGGGGGGAGGGGCGCGGCCAGGGGGCCGTGCGCCGGCCGGAACGGACGGCCCTCCAGGAGGTCGAGGTTGGCGTCCGGGTCGGGAAGCAGGGCCAGGAGAGGACTCCGGCGTCCGGCCCGGGTGAGTCGGAGATGAAAGGGTGTCTCATCGTACCACGGCCGCTCGGGGTGTGTGCGTAGCACCGGCAGGACGTTCTTCAGACCGGGCGCAGACAGCCACGCACCCACCTGCAGGGGGCCGGCCACCAGGGCAAGGCCTCCGCCCGATCGGGTCACGTAGCGTTCAAGAGCGTGGAAGAGGGTTTCCGGACTGCGGTGGGTGGCGCGAATGGCCGGGCAGTGGGGATCCACGTCCCCCACGAGAATCACGTTGTATCCGGCCAGGGCCGACGCCGAGGGAAACCGGTGCAGGGAAGGCGCCTCGCGGCTCCCCTCCTGGATGTAGCCCGCATCGGCGTTGGTGAGGAGCACGTGCACGTCCAGGGTCGGGTCCCGCACCAGGGCGTTCTTCAGGTGTCGGAACTCCCACCGGGGGCGGCCTTCCACCAGGAGCACCCGGGTGCGGCTCTCCCGGACGTGGGCCCGGACCGACCGGCGGTTGTTCTCAGCGTTCGCTTCCCCCGGCAGCGGCTCCGCCTCCAGAATCCATTCGAGAACGCCGGCTTCGATGGGGGTAAACGCGAGGCTCTCCCGCTTTCGCCGCTCTTTAGCGCCCAGCGTCACGGATTTCCGGGCCAGGAGGCGGTCCTCCTGCTTGAGGAGGACGGAGATCCTGCACGCCTCGGCCCCTTGCTTCACGAGGTCGAACCGGACCACGAGGGGAGCGCCCGGAGGGAGCTCCTTCTCGTGGGCCACGTTCTCCAGACCGAGGTCGCGCGGTCCGGCCGGACTGCCCACGCCCAGGGCAAAGAGGGGCACCGAGGTGTCCAGGGCCGGCACCACGCCCCCCGGGTCGACTTCGCGGCCGTCCGTGAGGACCAGGAGCGCATCCAGAATTTCTCGTCGCATGGCCTGGTGCGTGGCTGCACGAATGCGGCTGGCCTCCTCGATCGGGTGGAGTCCGGCCAGATTCTGAAGGGGTTTCACATCCGCCCCGAACCCGAACAGGCCCACCGAGTAGCGTGTGGAGAGGTCGGGCAGGCTACGCTTCAGAAAGGCCTTGACCCGGTCCAGACGCGTCGACTCCCCTCCCGCGTCCGTGAGGCCCATGCTCCTGGAGGCGTCCACGAGAATCCCCAGCCGGGGCCGGACCCGTCTTTCTTCCTCTTGAACCTTGCTGGGACCCAGGAAGGCGGTGAGCACCGCCAGGAGCACCCCGATCCGCAGAAACATGGCCGGTGTGCGCAGGTGCCTGTTCCTGGCCGGATTCTCGCCGCGGTAGACCCAGTGGGCCAGTACCAGGGCCACGACGGCCAGGCCCAGGATCCAGGCCGAGGGGAGGAGGGCGGTCCAGACCATGATCAGGTTCTCCCCCAGCCGAAGATCCAGGCCAGAAGGCATTCCAGCACCAGGCAGAGTCCCAGTGCCGCCAGCAACAGGGAATCCAGGAGGCCGCCGCGACCGGGCCCGGCCAGGGCCAGGGGGCGCTGCCCGGCCAGGTGTAGATTGGACCCGGGAAACAGGGCGGCCAGATCCCGGTCCTCGAGGCTGCGCGGGTCGCTTTCCACGGCATCGTGCACCACGGAACGGACCTCCGGCCGGGGCAGGATTCCGGAGCGGGCCCCCCCGGGCGAGGGCGTGCACGTCAGGCGATAGAATCCGGATCGACCCGCCCGGGGCAGGGTCACGAGACGGCGGCCGTGGTCCCCGAGGACCTGGCGGAGGGGACCGGCGGGCAGGCCGTCCGGGCCCACGATCCGGAGGGTTCCGGGCAGGGGTCCTTCCGGCAGGGTGAAGGTGAGGGCATGGCCCGAAACACCGGGGGAGGGAGACCGCTCCCCGGGGTGTGCGGCATATCGGATGAGCTCCACCATGAGGGGCAGGAAGAGGTGGTTGCCTCGGGCCGGCGTGGGCAGATCGGTCCAGAGGGGCGTGAGGGTGGTGGAGAACCAGAAGACCCGCCCCCACCCGTGGGGCACCTCCACGAGCAAGGGTGCCCCGCTGTCGTGACCGCACCGGAGGAGGACAGCGGCCTGGGGGGGCAGAGCGCCGGGGGCCAGGATGCGGTGGAGAGCCGCGCGTCTGAGGTGATCGGAACCCAGTCCTGCAAGGAATCCGAGTGCCGGGTGCAACCGTCCTGCCTTCGTGAGATAAGGGGCCGTGTCGGGCGGAAGATCCCGGGCAGCACGCAGCCGGAAGGGGAGGGGAAAGGCTTCCTGGCCGTCTCCGTGGAGGACCTCGTCGTACCGGGAGGGCTGGACGGCCGGGGAGGCCGCAAACAGGATCGAGCCGCCGGAAGCCAGGAAGTCATGGAGCCGGCGGGCCAGGGCCGGATCCGGGGCGGAGAGGCCCGAGACCACCAGCACAGTGGCGGGGCCCGCACCCCCTTCAGCGAGATTCCGGGGAGAGAGGCGGTCCAGGCGAAGACACGAATTTCTGGGGGTGAATCCGGCCTCCAGGGCTGCGGCCATGAAATCGAGATCCCCTCGAAACGGCCCCTCGCGAGTCGGCGCCTCGCTCACCAGGGTGACGAGGGGGACGGCGGCCACATCTACCACGGCATGGGAGGTGTCGTCTGCGGCCAGGGCGTCGGGATCCAGCCGGGCTTCCACCCGGTGGGGGCCTGTGGAGAGGAAGGCGTGGAAGAACGTGACCTCCACGGTCTCCGAGGGCCCGGCCTCGAAGGACCGGCACAGGGGGTTTTCTCCGTTCACCCGGAGCGTCACCCGCCGGGGGCCCGACGCGCGGTCCGTGGCATTCTCGATGCGAACGTGGATCCTCGTGGTTTCTCCCCGCACGGGCAGAGGCGGTGTGACGCGGATCCCGGGGAGGGAAAGGTTTCCTGCATCCACCGAACGCACCGGCACCAGGAACCACTGGATCGGGTCCTCCGAGTCCGTGGCCTCGGGCAGGCGGGTTCCCGATACCCTGCGCCAGGGTGTGGCCTGGAAGTCGCTCAGGACGTAGACGTCCCTGGGGCCGGGTCGGGACCGGACATCCTGGATGAGGGTGTGGAGGGCGGCCAGGGGATCATCCCGCCAGGGGGAAGGGGAGAGGGCCTCGAGGCGAGCCTGGAGGTCTGTAGCATCGAGACATTCTCTTGTGATGAACCGCAGGTCCACGTCGAACGCGGCCAGGGTCACCCGGTCCGAGGGGCTTAAGCCATTCAGAAGGTCGCGACATTGGCCCACGGCGCGCCGCAGCCGCGAGGTTCCCCCGGCCGTGGCCCCCATGCTGGCCGAGGTGTCGAGGACCAGGACCACTTCCCGGTCTTCGGAGGTGAGGCGGCCCAGCCACCCCGAGGGAGACACCCTCGGTCCGGCCGCGGCCAGGACGGCCAGGGCCACCGCCGCCGTCCGCAGGAGGAGGAGCACGAGATCCCGGAGCACCACCCGCTGCCGGAATTTACGCCGGGTCTGGTCCAGGAGACGAGTGGCCGCCCACGGTATCCTCTGCACCCGCCGCCGGGTCAGGAGGTGGAGGATCAGAGGAATCGCGGCCAATCCCAGCGCCGGGAGGACGGCCGGATTCGTGAAGACGGCAAGGATCACGGTGTGAATGAACCTCCTGCACTCATCCCGGATTCAGGATCTGTCGCAGTCCACGTGGCCGGAAACAGATTCCTGTTTCAAAGCATACGCATTCGCGAAGTCAGAAGACAGGAGGAATCGAATTACGGCAGGGAATAAAGTGGGGTGCAAAGAAAAAGGAGGATCCCGGTTCCGGGATCCTCGGTCGGTATCTGTCTCTCGGGGCAATCGCGTCGCCCCACCTCAGGCTACGGAATGAGCGTGCTGTGCACGCGGTTGCCGACCTGCTTGATCCCCTGGGGCGCGCTGCTGTCCAGCATCGCCACGGTGTAGAAGACGTTGATCCCTACGAGACCGGGCAGGTTGGGAAGCACCATGTCCGGTGCAGTGGTAGTGCCCGTGCCGTCCAGGGTGCCCGTGAAGTTCTTGGCCGGCAATATCTGGGAAAGGGTAAGCATGAAGAGCGGGCCGAGGTCCACCGGGATCGTCCGCGTGGCACTGATTGGGATGCCCGCGTTTCCGTTGACGGCGAGGGAGGCCACGCAAAGATAGACCAGGTTCTTGCAGGTCGGGCTGTAGATCTTCATGTCCATGGCGGTGCCGACCTTGGCCGCCGACGTGGGGAAGAGCGGGCCGCCGTGGGTGACCACCACTTTTCCAGCAGTGGACGTCTGGTTGGTGACGAAGCCGGTGACGTTGCCTCCCTGGATGATGTCGTCCACCTTGTCCCCGTTGACGTCGCCCACGGCGAGGGACTGGCCGAGGCGCTCCAGGGCCACGCCGCCCCAGATCTTCCAGTCGGAGGGCGCGGTCTGGGTATCGATGGTGATGTAGGGCGGAATGGACGGATTGTGCCGGAACATGAAGGTGACACCGGCCTGGGTCCGGAAGTTGGGTGTGGTACCCGGTGCCGACATGATCATGTCGTCGATGCCGTCGCCGTCCACGTCCCCGGCCCGGACCTTGTAGCCGAGCCAGTCACCGGTGTTGGCCCCCTCGAAGCTCAGGTCGCCCAGCGTGGTGCTGAGATCGATGGTCGCATTGGTGGGCCAGTTCTTCTTGCCGTAGAAGATGTAGACCTTGCCGCCCTCGAGACGGGTGCGGTTCTTGGGATCGTGGCGCCAGGCGCCCAGGATCAGGTCCTGGATGCCGTCGTTGTTGAAGTCGCCGAGATCCAGGGAATACCCGGACTGGTCCCACTGGTTGTCTCCCATGATGGTGAGATCGGCCTTCTGTTGCAGGCCCAGGTCCAGGACAGCATTGGGCAGCCAGTTTCTCCGGCCCCAGAGCAGGTAGGTGTTACCGGCTGCGGAGCCGCCGGGCGCGTTGCCCTCGGCCTCGCCGATGACCAGGTCCTGGATGCCGTCGCCGTTGAAGTCACCGGCGTCCACGCAGCCGCCGAGGTGAGCGAAATTCTGGGCGGAATAGACGGTGAGACTCGCCGGCGTCTTGGAGAGGTCGTGATTGTAATTGGGCGGCCAGCTCTTCTGGCCCCACAGCACGTACGCGGCGCCGGCCTTGGAGCGCTTGGGCAGTTTGTTCACGGTGAAGGTGGCATCGGGGGCCCCGCAGATGAGGTCGGCAATGCCGTCGCCGTTGATGTCTCCGGCCCCCACGGACTGGCCGGTGTAGGTGGCGGGAGTGTGGGTCTTGTGGCCGCCCAGCTTGTCCACGAAGTTGGCACCGACGACCTGGATGTCGGCCCGGAGCGCCGCGAGGTTGTAGAAGGTGGTCCATGCCGCCCGGCCGAAGAGGACGAAGACGGATCCGCACGTGGTCCGTCCGGTCGGTGAGTAGCCTCCCGCGCCCATGATCAGGTCCTGGATGCCGTCGCCATTCACGTCGCCAGTGGCCACCGAGGTGCCCAGACGATCCGCCCGGTTCTCTCCCATGACGGTCAGGTCCGGGATGCTGGAATAGCTGGGCCACATGACGATTTTCTTGGTGTCCAGTCCCTTTCGAGCCTTGTTGGCGAAGAAAACGTGAACCTCGCCCGCCGCGATGAGCTGGTTCGGATTGGACCAGGGCACGCCGTAGACCAGGTCGTCCAGGCCGTCGCCGTTGAGGTCCCCCGTGGCGATGGAGGCGCCGGCCTGGTACTTGGCTGCTTCTCCGAGGATCGTGAAGTCCGCCTCCAGCTGGCCGGTGTCTCCTGAACGGCCAGTCACCTGTGCATCGCTTGGGACAATGCTGCTGGAACAGAGCAGAATGACTACACAGAGTAGTGCCGTTGTTTTCATGTGGTTGTCTCCTGTCGGTCTCAGTTGGGGACCGGATTCTTGGAGGATGTCGGCCGCGCGCAGGACATCCAGACGTTGGCGTCCCCCATACCTACAAATCTCAACGATCGATTAAGCGAATTGATGAGCCTTTATGAACCTTGCACATCCAGAAATGTACATTTGATGTTTCATATTCTGGATGTCATGAAAAACAGGTCAATTCTGGAGACCGAAATGGCAAGTCCGTGTCGACACCGATCCGGTGCGAGGGTCAGGGAAATGAGCCTGGTGAATTCCCCCCATTCGGATACCCGCGACCGGTTCCGGAGAGCGGTCACCTGTTGCGATCTCGGTCCCTTTCTATCTCCTCGGGGTACATGGAAAACTAAGATACAAGAAGTGTAGCTTACAATACCTGGGACGACAGGTCAAACAGGAGAATGGAATCGTATTGAGATCCCCGCCCACATACCGGGTACGCTCTCCTGGCGCCGCGGGTTCCACGGGGGAGACAGGCTCTCAGGGGGCGGACCGAAGGCGGGAGCGGACGTCCCAACACGAATTTATTCAAGGAGTTACGATGTAGAGGGATCAGCATCCGAAGCGCCCGGGCGGGTCCTGCGGCCCGACCAGAGGTCCTGGGCCACGCTCCGCACCCAGGTGCGGAGATCGTCCAGCAGGGTGTAGGTCACGGGTACCAGGAAGAGAGAAAAAACCGTCGCCGAGATCAAACCGCCCACCACGATCCGGCTCATGGGCAGGTAGTTGAATCCTTCCTGGGCAGGTGCGGAGAACACCATGGGGATCAGGCCGCCGATGGTGGTGAGGGCGGTCATGAGAATGGGACGGAATCGATGGCGCGCTCCGACCCGTACTGCTTCCAGACGCGGGTGTCCCTCCAGGCGCAACCGGTTGATGTAGTCCACGAGAACGATGCCGTTGTTCACCACGATGCCCACCAGTATGACGAAGCCCACGGCGCCGATGCCGTCCATGGGCGTTCCCGTCAAGACCAGAGCCCAGATCCCTCCGACAATGGCCGTGGGTATGGTGATGAGCACCGTGGCCGGAAGCACGAAGGACTCGAAGAGCACGCCCATGAGCAGGAAGACGAAGAGGATGGCGTAGAGAACCTGTTCCTGCATGGCGGCCAGCTCGCTGCGGACGTTGCGGAGGGATCCGGACAGTTCCCCGGTATACCCCTGGGGGAACGTGAATTCCTTCAGCACCTGCGTCGTGCGAACGCTGGCGGCCCAGAGCACGTCGGGGTCTTCCACGCGGACCACGATGGGATAGAGTGTTCTGCGATTCACCCGGGTGATGGTCTGGTATCCCTTGCCGAAGCTGTACCCGGCCAGAGCCTCCAGGGGGATGGCCTCCCCGGTGCGGGAGTAGACGAGGAATTTCTCGAAGGCCTCGAGGCCTTCGGTCTCCTCCTCGGAGAACCGCATGACCATGGGAATCTCGCGCTCGTCCTCCTCGAAATCCAGAAGGCGCGCGCCCTGGAGCGCATAGACCACGCTGCCGCGTATGGCCCGGGGATCGACCTGGTACTTGCCCGCCCGGGTGCGGTCGATTTCGAGGTGGACCTCGTCGAATCCCTGCTCCTCCGCCGTGGTCACCTCCATGACGCCGGGTACCTCTTCCAGGAGGGGTTTCAGCTGAGCGGCCAGGTCCGAGAGCAACCGGCTGTCCGGCCCGTAGATGTGGACGGGAAAGGTGGTGCGGACGTTCTCCTCCTCGTCCTGGCCCTCGAACCGGATGTGCGGCTCCACCCCCGCGTGCACCGGTAGCTGGTCCTTGACTTTTTTGGCCAGATCCTCGGGCGAGACGTCGGAGCCGCTGTCGAGGAGGAGGGAGACGCTGCCGAACCGGCGCGTGAAATCGGCCCACAGGAATTCGATGTGCAGTGACTCCATCCGATCCAGGAAGAAGGTCTCGTAGTCCCGGACCACCTTGCTGGCCTCGGCCAGCGTGAATTTCTTGGGGAAATCCAGACGAATGCGATAGGAACTCCGGTGGCCCATCTCACTCCCGGTATTTTCGAGGTTTCCACACGCCACCTGGCCGGAGACGAGGAAGAGAAAGGCCAGGAGCAGGACCTTGAACCGGTGCCGGAGCCCCAGGGCGAGAGTGGTTTCGTATGCGGCCACGACGCGGTGCCCCGCCCGGACGGACCACCCCGGTCGCCGTGCGGCCCTGCCCGATCGGGACGCCTTGACCAGAGTCAGGGTGGCCAGGGGAATCAGGCCCAGAGAGACCCCCAGGGAGGCCAGGAGGCTGAACACCAGGGGCAGCACGATCTCCAGAAGCGCATTTCGGTTCGGCCCCGATTCGGCCATGAAGAGAAACGGCAGGAAGACCACGAGGGTGGTGAGAGTGGACATGAAGATGGCCAAACCCACCTGCCGGGCGCCGAGGCGGGCCGCCGTGGGCGGATCTTCCCCCTCGTTGCGCCGTCGGACGATGTTCTCCACAACCACCACCGAGTTGTCCACGAGCATGCCCACGGCGAGGGTGAATCCCATGAGGGAGAGCATGTTGATGGTGTATCCGGTGAAGTAGAGCACTCCGAGGCCGGTCATGGCCGAGATGGGGATGGCGGCGGTGATGAGCAGGGTCATGCGTTTGCGCCGGAGAAACAGGTAGAGGATTGCCAGGGCGAACAGGGCCCCGTACATCGCGGTGTCCCTCAGCTGGTGCAGGCTGGCCCGGATCCAGGTGCCCTGGTTCCAGAATACCTTGAAGTTCAAGCCTCCCAGCCGGGGATCGGTCTGGATCTCATCCTCGAGGGTTTCCACCACCCGGTCGCAAACCGCCGCGGTGTTGGCGGCAGACTCCTTGTAGATGATGATGCCCACGGCCGGCTTGCCCATGGCGCGGAACGCGAACCGTTCGATGGCATAGGCCTTCTTCACCACGGCGATCTCACCCAGGCTCAGGCCGGGTTTTACCGGAAATGCGCGCACCGCCTCGAGGCTCTGGAACCGGGCCAGGGAGCGCACGTAGTACTTCCGGGCCCCTTCCATCACCCAGCCGCCGCTGATGTCGGCGACGTTTTCCCCCCGGAGCCGCTGGACGAGGTCGTAGAGATCCACCTGGTTGGCCCCGGCCGCGTCCGAATCGATCTCGATGCGCACCTCCTCGGCCGCCAGACCCTGGATCCGGGCCGAGGCCACGCCGTCCACCTGTTCCAGCCGGCGCCGGACGATCTGCTTCACCAGGGGGCTCACCTCCCGCAGGTCCTTTTCAAAGTTGATGCCGATGAAAACGATGGGGATGTCGGAGGCCCCGCCGAACCGCCGGAGGCGGTAGCGGTTGGCCTGGACCGGGAGGCGGCCCTTGATGCGCTCCATGCGGTCCCGCACTTCAAGGTAAGCCATGTCCAGATCGGCCCGGCTGGTGAACCGGACCCGGAGGGAGCCCTCGTTTTCGCTGGCGCGGGATCGGATCCTCTGGATGTCCGGTACGGTGCCGAGGGCCTCCTCGATGGGCTTCAGGATCTCCTCCTCGATCTCCCGGGGGCTCGCCCCGGGATACCCGACGGAGATGTAGAGGTTCCGGCTGCCCACGATGCCCTCGGGGATGAGCTCGATGGGCATGTAGGTGAAGGCGAGGGCGGCCACGGCCAGGGCCGCTGTGAGCACCATGAGCACGCTCACCGGCCTGCGCAGCGTGAGGCCGACGAATCCACCGCCTTTGAATTCACCGCCTTGCCGGGTCATGCCGGGTCTCCTTCCGGAGTGCCGGGGGGGACGGTCTTGCGGCGGAGGCCGAGATCGAGGAGGTCATACACCACCGGGATGACCACCAGCGTGAGGACCGTGGCCGAGGCGAGGCCGGCGATGACGGTGACGGCCATGGGGGCCCGGAGCTCCACACCCTCCCCGGCCCCGAATCCGGGCAGGAAGGGCAGCACGCCGGTCAGGGGGATGAGGCCGAGGATGGTGGTGGCCGTGGTCATCAGGATGGGCCGGAGCCGCACCTTGCCGGCGAGGACCAGGGCCTCGCGGCGGCGCATACCCCGGCGTCGGAGCTGATTCACGTAGTCCACCAGAACAATGGCATCGTTCACCACGATGCCCGACAGCATGATGGCCCCGATGCCCACCACCACGCTGAGGCGAATTCCTATAAGGTAGAGCACCGGCACCACGCCCACGCTGGCCAGGGGGAAGGTGAGCAAGATGACGAAGGGGTGGATGAGGTTCTCGAACTGGGAGGCCATGACCACGTAGACCAGGAACAGCGCCAGCACCAGGGCCAGGGCCATGCTCCTGGAGGCCGCCTTCAACTCGGCGTTTTGACCGCCGACCTCGGTGACGATGCCCGCCTCCTCGGCCTCGATGTGCCGGAGCTCTTCCTCGATGCGAGAGCTGATGTGTCCCAGGTCGATGCCCACCAGGTTGGCCCGCACCAGGGCGGCGCGCTGCTGATCCATCCGGAAGATCTCCGCGGGTCCGGTATCCCGCACCACCTCGGCCACGTCCTCCAGTGGCCGGGGAAAAGGTTCCTCGGGATTGATGATGAGCTGTCGCAGGCGCTCGAGACTCGACTGCACCTCCTCGTGGAGGCGCACCCGCATGTCCACCTTGCGGTCCCGGTCATTGAACCGGGTCGCCACCTCTCCCTGGAGGGCGGTGCGCACCCGTCCCGCCACATCGCCCAGGGTGAGGCCGAGGTCCACGAGTTTGCGCCGGTCGAAGTGGATGAGGACTTCCGGATTGCCGGCGCGGATGTTGGTGCGCACGTCCCGGACCTCGGGGAATGCGGGCCCCTCGAGGAGTGCCTCCACCCGGGAAGCGACGCGCTGGAGCGCCTTTCGGCTCTGGCCCTTGATGATCACCTCCACCGGCGTGCGGGTGGCGAACAGGCTCGGATTCTCGAACCGGGGGGCCCGGTTCAGGTCCGGATTCGTGGCGGTGATGCGGCGGCTCTCGGTCTTGAGACGCACCTCCTCGACGACGTCCCGATGGGATTCCTCGAGCCGGACCAGGATCTTCACTGAATGCTCGCCCTCGTCCGAGTCGGCCACCTCGTCCCGGGCCACACCGCTGGCCATGACCGTGGTCTCCACTCCGGGAAGAGACTGAATCCTCTCGGCCACCGGACGCATCACCGTGTCGGTGCGCTCTACGGGGGTTCCCAGCTGCAGGGCCAGGCGGAGGGTGAACTCGCCCTGGTGCGCCTCCGGCACGAGGTCCGTGCCAAGGGCGGGGAAGAGGTAGACCGCCACGGCCACCAGGGTCAGGCACCCCACCACCACGGCCAGACGGGCCCGGAGGGCCAGGTCGAGGAGCGGCGGGTAGATCCTCTCCAGGACGCCGTAGGCTGCATTGAAGGGAACCACGAAGAGGAAGTGAACGCCCGGGCCCAGGACCTTTCCAAGGAGCCGCATCACCAGGATCCCGAGGAAGCTGATGCCCATGGCCAGGGCCGCGATAATGCGGCCGACGACCTCCAGGACCAGCTGCACCGGCGCCAGCATGAGATTGACGAAGGTCCAGAGCAGGGCGATGAAGGCGTTTCGTGTCTCGAACATGCGAATGGCGGCGGCCACGTTTCGCAGGGCGTGGGGCATGGACCAGAGAGCGGAGATGCGTCTGGACGGCTTCTCCTTCAGGGTCGAGAGTCCTTCGCCCCGGGCGGCCAGCATGGGCACGAAGAACAGGGACACCGCCAGGGAAGCCAGGAGGCTGAAGACCACGGTGAGGGCATGGTCCCTGAACAGCTGACCCGCCACGCCCTTGACGAAGACGATGGGGAAGAAGACGGCGATGGTGGTCAGGGTGGAGGCCGTGACCGCACTGCCCACCTCGCGCACCCCGCGCAGCGCTGCAGCCCGGACGCCGTCGCCTTCCTGGCGGCACCGGAAGATGCTCTCGGTGACCACGATGGAGTTGTCCACGAGCATGCCGATGCCCATGGCCAGGCCGCCCAGGGACATGATGTTCAGGGTGATTCCGCCCAGGAACATGGGGGCGAAGGTGACCACCACGCTGATGGGGATGGCCGTGATGACGATGAAGGTGGGTTGCAGGCGCTTCAGGAACAGAAAGAGCATGAGGGCGGCGAGAATGCCGCCGTAGAGCGCCGAATAGACCACCTCGGAGATGCTGGCGCTGATGAACCTGGACTGGTCGCTGAGCACCACCGTGCGGGTGCCCGCGGGAAGGTATCGGAGCACGTAGTCCACCGCGGGCCGGCCGGCCGGGCCGCGTTCCTCGCGTCCCTTGCGGGATTCCCGATCCTTCTTCTTTTTCTTATCCTTCTTCTTGCCGGATCCGGTCGTCTCCTTCTTCTCGGCCTCGGCCTTTTCCACCTTCTCGAGGGCCTCGGCCTCTTTCTTGCGCCGGCTCTCGAGGGCCGCGTGCTGGAGGGTGGTTCCGAAGAGGCGCTCCCGTACGTCCGAGGCCACCCTGACCGTGTTGGTCCCCGCTTCCTTGAAGACCAGGAGTTCCACGCTTTCGGTGCCGTCCAGCCGGGTGATGATGTCCCGTTCCTTGTGGGTGACCTTGACCTCGGCCACCTCGTTCAGCCTCACGGGAATGTTGTTCTGATAGGTGAGGGTCAGACCGCGGATCTCCTCGACGGTTTTGAATTCATTCAGGGTGCGTACGAGGTACTCGGTGTCCCCCTCCTTGAGGAGGCCGCTGGCCACGTTCACGTTCTCCTCGGCGAGACGGGTCTGGAGGATCTCGGTGGTGAGGTCGTAGCGCCGGAGCATTTCCGGGTCGGCCTCGATACGGATCTCCTTCTCCAGGCCGCCCCGGATCTTCACGTCGGCCACCCCGTCCACCTGCTCCAGGCGCCACTCCACCTCTCGGTCCGCCAGGTCGCGAAGGTCCACCAGGGAGAGGCGGTCGCTGGTGAGACCGATGCGCATCACCGGCTCCTGGCTGGGGTCGTATCGCAGGATCGTGGGGGGTTCTACCTCGCGGGGCAGCACGGTGCGGTCCAGCTTTTCCCGAATATCCTGGGTGATGAGCTTCATCGGCGTCTTCCAGTTGAACTCCAGAATGACGTCGCTGAGACCGGCGCGGCTCACGGACCGGATGTTCACCAGGTTATTGAGTACGGCCAGGGCGCCCTCGACTCGACGGGTGATCCGGTCCTCCACCTCGGCGGGGGCGGCTCCTGGATACTCGGTACGTACCGTGACCGTGGGGTAGTTGATCTCGGGCATGAGATCGATGGGAAGCTTGCTCCTGGAGAGGAAACCAAACACCACCACGGCGATGACGCACATGAAGACGGCCACCGGGCGGTCGGTGGCCAGCCTGAAGAGGCTTCGGTCGGGGGGGGAGGAATCCTTCCGGTTCATGGTCTCGTCGATGGCCTCTCGCCCGGCGTGGGTGTGCGTTTCCGGCGAAATCGCGCCCTCAAGGCCGCTTGTTCCCGCTGGATTTCCGGTCCTTCCGGCCGGAGGGGACCTGTCTCTTGCGGTCCTCCGAAGGCGTTCCGAGGGCCGGGGAAGACGATACGATTTTCAGGGACTCGCCCCCCTTGAGTCTGTCCTGGCCTGCCACGATGAGGCGGTCTCCCTCCCGGACCGCGATGATCCTCTGCGGCAGGACCATCACTAAGCCGAGGGATTCCAGGCCGGTGAACCGGGGGGTGAAGTCCGTCGGAATCGGGATGGGAATCACCTCCAGCACCTCGGATTCCCGGTACCCGATCTTCACCGGGAGCTTCAGGGCCCGATCCTCCCGGGCCACGAAGACCGTCGGAATTCCGCCCAGGGTGTCGTACTGGACCCCGCGCTTGGAAGCCAGCAGTGCCTCTTCGTGGGTGTCGATGACGATGGAGGCGGAGACGTACATGCCCGGCCTGAGCCGGAGGTCCTTCTGGGAGACCCGCATTGTCACCTTGATGGTGCCCTTCTCCCCCACGACCGGGCAGACGCGTTCCAGGGTGGCCGGGAACGCAATGTCCTCGAAGGCTTCCGTCTCCAGGCTGACCCGGAGGCCCGGTTTGAGGAGGGGGAGATATCGCTGCGGCAGATTCACTTCCATCTTGAGGTTCGCGCAGTTGACGAGGGTGAAGGCCGGGGTGTTTGCGGTCAGGTACTGGCCGCGCTGGACGTAGCGCTGGCTGATGACGCCGGCAAAGGGCGCCGTGAGGACCGTGTATTCCAGGTCGATGCGGGCCTTCTCAAGGCTGAGGGCAGCCTTGCGGGCAACGGTTCGGGCAATGGCGGCGTTGATGCCGGCCTGGCGCCTGGCGTTCAGGGACGCATCCAGGGCCAGCCGGGTCCTGCGCATCTCGTAGCCTCGGGTTTCCAGTTCCTCCTGCTGGATCACCCCGCGGGTGAGTCGACTGTAGCGCTTGTACTCCTTCTCGGCCTTATCCGCCGCGATGCGGGCCTGTTCCACGGAGTTCTTCGACTCTTCGATGGCGGCCTCGGAGAGCTCGGCCCGCTTCTTGGCCTCGGTCTCGTCGGCCTCGGCCTGGGCCAGGGCCACCTGGATTTCCCGGCGATCCAGGACCAGGAGCCCTTCCCCGGGCTTCACGGTCTTTCCCTCCTCGGCCATGAGGTGCTCCACGATGCCGGGCCGGCGCACCACGAGGTCGGTCCACTCCTCGGCCTGGAGATCGCCGGTGGTCAGGAGGGAGTAGGATATGGGGCCCCGGATCAGGGCCTCGACGCGTACCGGAACCGTTTCGGTCTCGTCGTCCTTGCCTTCCGAATCTGCGCTGGCACCGTTGGAATTGCGGGGCCGGTTCGGGTCCGAGGGGCTGCATCCCCAGAATCCGCAGACGAGGCTACCCACCAGGAGAAGTACGGAGAGAAGCGTGGGGAGGTGTCCGAGGAGGCGACAGGGACGGGCGCGTTGGGGAGATCCTGACAAGAACATGGACTCGGTTTCGTGCTCCTTGCCGGAATATTGATACGATTCCGAAATTGTCCGATCCAGCCCCGAGCTGCACCTCTCGGTCCTGAAATACCGTACTAACCGTGCTACCTGATATAGATAACGGACTTCCCCCGTGGGTGATAGAACCAATCCGCGGAAAAGTCCGATTCCGGTCGGGCCGGATCGGGGTGATTGGTTTTGCATCGCGGACTCGAATGGATAAAGTAGTTCCATTTCCATGTTGGATCTGGTTCCGGAGGCTTGCTGAAACCTTGTCTGCGATTCTTGCCCTGGGGGTGGGAGGGCTTTCCGGGGCCATGCTGGCCCTGGCCCTGGCCCCGGCGGCCCTGTGGCCCCTGGCCTGGGTCGCCCTCGTGCCCCTGTTCTGGCGTCTGCCCCGGGCCACGATCGGCCATTCCTTGATCATGGGGGCCGGCTTCGGTGGGATCTACTGTGCCCTCGGTATGGGATGGCTGGCCCATACCACGGGGGCGGGGTATGCCGGACTGGTCCTCTATTTCACAATTTTTTATACCGTTGCCTTCCCAGTGCTCCGGGGCGTGGCGGGCCTCCGGAACCGGTTCAGGCCGTTGCTGCTGGCGGCGGCCTGGGTGAGTCTGGATTTCCTCGTTGGTCGCCTGTTCACGGGGATCCCCTGGCTCTTTGCCGGGTACAGCCAGGTGCGCCTCCTCCCCCTGATCCAGGTCGCGGACGTGACCGGGGTTCACGGCGTCACCTACCTGGTGGTGCTCTTGTCCGCCGTGGTGGCCTTCGGGTGCGAGACGAGAAAGGTCGCCTGGGTCTCTGCCGTGATCTGGGTGGTCCTGACCGGGGGGGCCTGGATCTACGGCGTGGTTCGCCTCCCGGGGGTGGACGTGGGCGTGGAGGCCGGGCCCCTCGTGGCCGTGATCCAGCCCAACATCCCCCAGGCGCTGAAGGACAGCCACGACCGCATGAATGCCCGCACGGTTGTCGAGACCAACCTCCGGCTGTCCATGGAGGCGTGTCAGGACCCTCGTCCAGACCTCCTGGTGTGGTCGGAGACCATGAATCCGTATCCCCTGGGCCAGGGGGATTCCCGGATCTACCGGAGCAATCTGCGCGAGTTCAGCCAGAAAACGAGGCGGGATTTCGGCTGTGCCTTTCTCCTGGGCACCCTCTACCACACGAAGCCGATGAAGAAAGGCCGGCCCCCGCCCCCGCATTTCAACAGTGCAATTCTGTTCGAACGGTCCGGCGAGGTTCTGGGGCGCTACGACAAGCTCCATCCCATTCCGTGGGCCGAGTACATCCCCCTCGGAATCGAATCCGTGGGCAAAGTCATCGAGGACTACACCGGCTTTCCGATGTGCATGAAGGCGGGAGAGACGGCCACGGTGTTTCCCCTGGGGGAGGGCGGAAAATGGTCGTTCGGGGCCCTGGTGTGCTTTGATGTCATCTATCCCCGGTACGCCCGGCGCATGGTGGCGGGCGGGGCTCGTTTTCTGGTCAACCTGACCAACGAGGCCTGGTTCGGAGAAACGGCGGAGTTTGATCAGCTCCTGGCCATCACCCGGTTCCGGGCCGTGGAAAACCGGATCTGGATGGTTCGAGCTACCAATAGCGGAATCAGCGCCTATATTAACAGTCGGGGCGAGGTGGAGGCGAAGGTCCGGTCCGAGGACGGCCGGGACAGGGCCGTTCGTGGTCTCCTGAAACAGCGTATCGGGTTGAAGAGCAGCCCGTCAATTTATGGAAGAACAGGGGATGTCTTTGCCGGATTGTGCATTGTCCTTTCTCTGGTCGCCGTGGCGGCGAGACTCTTTGGACGTTCTCGTAAGTAACTGATAATAAAAGAGTTGCCCTGGTCGGGCAGGACCAAATTAT
Organism: uncultured Planctomycetota bacterium; assembly: GCA_964485695.1. GTDB lineage: Bacteria > Planctomycetota > JAFGQW01 > JAFGQW01 > JAFGQW01 > CAZAKZ01. Next base: position 22,292 of record CAZAKZ010000051.1, read on the forward strand.
CCTCGACTTGTTCTTGACACGGATATTCGGAAGGCTATAATCAGGCCCAAAGTGCACATCTCAATGTACTTATGTTCGCGCTGCCCCTCTCCGGGCTGCCGCATACCGCAATAGAAGAAGAAGGGAAACCCATGAGCAACATTCTGAAGGTCTTTATCGTGCTCAACTTTGTCCTTGCCGTGGTCTTCGTCGCGACCGCCGCAACGCTGCTGGGCAAAGCCGACAACTGGAAGGAGAAGCACGACACCCTCAAGGCCAGCACCGACGACACGATCAAGGAGCTGAACAAGAAAGCCAACTCGCTCACGGCCAGGGTATCTGAGAAAGAGACGGCCCGCAAAGCTGCCCTCGATGAGCGGGATGACCTCCAGGCGACGGCGAAATCCACGCAGGAGCAGCTCACCGAGAAGAAGGGTGATTACGAGAAGCTCAACAACAACCTTTCCCAGCTCAAGGAGTCGTACAAGACCCAGGCCACGAACATGAAGCAGGCCATGACCGACCGGGAGACGTATGAGAAGCGCATGACCACGGCCGAGGGAAAGGCCCGCACGGCCATCACTTCCAAGGAGACGGCCGAAGACGAGACGCGTCGCCTCGATACGGTCATTAACCAGCAAAAAGAGACCATTGCGCAGTATGAGCGCGACATCACCGAGGTCCGCAAGGAACTCGCGCACAACAAGAACCTCATCGCGCTGGCAATCGAGCGCGGCTTTGACGTCCATACTCTGATCAATGCCCCCGCTGTCGAGGCCGTGGTGCAGAAGGTGAATCCCGAGCTGAAGTACGTCATGCTGTCCGTGGGCCGGGAGGACAAGGTGACCAAGGGCATGCGTTTCTACGTCAGTCGGAACGCCAAGTACGTGGGTGAGGTGCAGGTGGATACCGTCTACCCGAAGGCGTGCTCCGCGAGTTTTGTCACCCCCAACATGGAGGTCGAGGCCGGCGATCAGGCCAATACGCGTCTGTAGTACGATCCTTCTCGAGTATTGAAGGGCGATTCGCCCACTGATATATGGAGTGGTGTTTCATGGCCGACGAAGAAATGATGGATCTGGATGAGGTGATCGAGGAGGAAGGTTCCTCCGAAGATACACTGGCCACGAGCCTGATCATCGTTACGACAGCCTTCCTGCTCGTTGCGATCATCATCACCCTCAGCATACTGGGGAGTGACTATCAGGCCGGACTGCTCGGCGGCTGATGCGTGGCTGAACACAAGCACGATCCCTTTGACTGCGAGTTGACTGCGAGTTGACTGCGACCCGGGCCCGGCTGTGACCGGGCCCGGGTGAGTACACCCATCTCAAATCCCACCATTTTCCAAGCGGCGGAGCAAAATCCCGTACGGGAGGCTTATTTCGAACTCCTGGGTCTGACCTTGAAGAGAGTGCAGGGCGTGTGAGGGAAACGGGATGATATCCCCCTTTGACTGGCTTCTGGGCAAGTTCTCCGCCGATATCGGAATCGATCTGGGCACGGCAAATACCCTGGTGGCGGTGCGTGGGGCCGGCATCGTCGTGAATGAACCCTCGGTGGTGGCCGTCCATCGCGGTACCAACCGGGTGCTGGTGGACGGAACCGCCGTGGGCGAATCCGCCAAGGAGATGCTGGAGAAAGCGCCCGGAAACATCCTGGTCATCCGGCCCTTGAAAAACGGCGTCATCGCGGATTTCGAGATCACCGAGGCCATGCTGCGCTACTTCATCAAGAAGGCCATCCCGAGCTCCTGGATGAGGCCCCGGCTGCTGGTCTCCATCCCCTCCGGCATCACCGCGGTGGAGAAGCGCGCCGTGATCAATTGCGCCGAACGAGCCGGTGCCCGGAAGGTGTTCCTGATCAAGGAACCCCTGGCGGCGGGCCTGGGTGTGGGACTCCCTATCAATAAACCCCAGGGACACCTCATCGTGGACGTCGGAGGCGGCACCACCGAGGTGGCGGTTCTGAGCCTTGCATCGCTGGTGGAGAAGTTCAGTTCCCGGGTCGCCGGCGATGAGATGGATCAGGCCATCGTGCAGTACGTGCGCAAGAAGTACAACCTCCTCATCGGGGAACAGACCGCCGAACGCATCAAGATCAACATCGGAAGCGCCTATCCCACGGGTGAGGAGTACGAGATGGAGATTCGCGGCCGGGACCTCAAGGACCAGGTGCCGCGTAAGACCAACATCTCCTCGGAGGAGATCCGGGAAGCGCTCCAGGCACCGGTCAAATCCATCATCCAGGCCATCCGGAACACCCTGGAACAGACCCCACCGGAGATTTCGGCGGATCTGGTGGACACAGGCATCACCCTCACTGGGGGCGGCGTTTTGCTCAGGGGAATGGACGAGATCATTGCCGAGGAGATCAAGCTCCCCGTGGCGGTGGCGTCCGATCCCATGACAGCGGTGGCTCGGGGCATTGGAGAGATCCTGGATCAGCTGGACGTTCTCCACGAGATCCTCGAGACCACAGAGTCCGAGTAGCCATGCGGGTCGCAGCTCGGGTAGTCACTCGGGTAGCCAGTATGGGCTGGCCGCTCGGGACGGCCATGCTGGCCCTGTTCTTTCTCTTCTTCGCCCTGAAATCTCCGGTCCGGGACGCCCTCGAGGTGTCGGTCCAGGCCGCCGAGGGCCGGGTCCGGAATCTCCTCGGTGGGGTCAAACGGTCCGGAGAGACACCCCGCCTTCAACCTGATGTGCAAGCCTTTCTGGACCGGGAGCGGACCGTCTCCATGGGGGGATGGACAGGCGCCTGGATCGTCCAGGTGATTCCCGGCGAGGACCGGTTTCACGTCGTGGTGGACCGCGGCCAGGACACCGGTATTCGTCCGGGAGATCTGGCCGTGTTTTTCACCCGGCCGGGTGGGCCGGCGTGCCTGGCCGGTGAGGTGGACGGGGTCTCGGCGTCCTTTGCGCGTGTCCGGACCTTCCAGGATCCGAGGACCTGGTGGAAGGCCCGGACCCCGTCCAGCCGCATGGTGCTGGTCAGGGGAGAGGACGCCGAGGGATTGCGCGTGGTCCTGCCCGAGCATCCGCAGTCTCTGAAGGGGGACGAGGGGAAGGCGGCGAGGTCCATAGTGGATCGCAACGCCGGCCGCACGGTGCCGGAAGGCCTCGTCATCGGACCGCTCAGAAACCGGTCCGGCCAGGATTCGCCGGACTGGTGGGTGAAACCGGTCTTTGATCCGAGACGGGTGCTCGGAGTACGTCTGGTCCGGGGATCCGAGATCCTGCCGGGATCCAGAGACGCCGGGGGGGACCGCACGGGACGATGGTGGCCGGTGCGGGTGATTTTCGACCGCGATTCCAATCCGATCCGGGCGTCGGTCCTCGTCTCGAGGATGATCCGCACCCTTGCCATTCCCGTGGACGCGCCCGTGGCCCGGGGGAGCCACCTGGAAGGTTGGGTGCATACTGTGGCCGGAGCGGACGCCCGGGTGCGTCTCGTGGGGGATCCGGGATTCTATTCCCACGTCCTCGTAGTGCGTGGGGAAGGGGATCGAATGACCAGCCCCGGCGGTGGGGTGTTTCGCGGCGGGCGCCTGTCGGGTTCGGAACTTCGGGGCGTCCTGGGAAAGATGCGCGTGCCCACGGAACCGGGCGATCGTCTCGTGGTGGGGCCCCACAAGGGCGGGGGCGGCATCGGCCTGCTCATCGGTGAGGTGGTGGCCTGCGGCAAGGGCGGCGCCGTGGTTCTCAAGCGGCCGCCTCCCCCCAGGCGTGGGGATACCCTCCACGTGGGGGTGTTTCCGCGGCCCCCGCGGACCTATCCCGCCCAGAGGGCCTATCCCGCCCAGAGGGCCTTTCCCGTCCAGGGGGGAAGTGCGCCGTGATCCTCATCCTGATCCTCCTCTCGACCCTGGCGGCCGTGTTCGCCCACGACGTGCCGTACTGCCTGGATCCTTTCCTCCTGCTCCTGGGATTCATCGGCATGCGAATCGAGTTGAGAAGGATGGTGCTCCCGGCGCTCTACATCGGATTCCTCCGGGGAAGCACCTCCCTGGATCCGACCTGGCTCCACCTCCTCCTGACCCTGTCCGGCGTCGTGGGTCTCGCGTATCTCCGCCGGTGGTTCTTTGCGGTCCGGGTCATGAACCAGGTGTCTCTGACGTTCCTCCTGGGCGTGGTCCTCTACGGCGGGATTGCCCTGCCTCTCCTCATCGCGTATCCCCACGAGAACTGGATTCCCCACGTCCAGACCGTGGTCCTTGTATCCGGGGCCACGGCCCTGGGGGCGCCGGTGTTCCACCTCTTCCTGGACCGGATTCTGCTCAGACCCAGACGATGGCGGCGGGGACTCCTGCCGGCAACGGGGGCGTGATGCTCGAGAAGCGCTTGAACCAGGTATTGGTCCTGTTCGGGGTGCTCAACCTCCTGGTGGTGGCCCATCTGGTGCGCCTTCAGGTGGTGGAGAGGGACCACTGGGAAGAGAAAGGAGAGGTGAACCGCAGCCAGGAGGTACTCCAGGTCCAGGTCCGGGGGCCCATCCTCCTCAAGGACGGGCGGGTGGTGGTGAAGAGCGAGCGCCGGTACGACCTGAAGCTGGACCCGGGCCGTTTCCGCGATGCCTGGCCTCCGGGGGCGCTGACCGTCGTGCTCAGAAAGCTGAAAGAGAGCGAGAGCTTCTGGTTGAGGATACGGAGGGAGCTCGATGTTCTGAAGAGCCTGATCCGTGCGGCCGTGGAGGAGCTGGAGAAGGCCGTGAAGGAGAAGGAGGAGGAGGCTGTCAAGAAGCAGAAGGAGGATGCCGTCAAGGCCTTGAAAGAGGAGTTGAGGGCGCTCTTCCGGGGGGAAGCCGAGAAGCGGGCCGCGGTTCTCAATGCCGTCCTGCTGCAGCCTGAAGCAGAGGTCCGGCGGTTGCTGGATTCCCCGGTCAATCTGGTGTTGAACGTGAAGGAAAGCCTCCTGGACGGAAGGCTGGGTGCCCAGATGGACACGGTCCTCGGCCGCCGGGCCATGAAGCGCCTGGAGAAGTTGGGCCGGTCTGGCATGGATCCCTGGCGCAAGGTGGGAGACCTCCTCGGTCTGAACCCGGAGCAGATCATTCAGGACCGGAAACTCAGGGAGGAGGCCGGGGCCCTGGCCGCGGTCCAGGGGGCGTTCGGCGAGGCCGGTAAGGACCTGAAGATTCTCCTCTGGGAGGAGGTCCTCCAGGCAGAGAGAAACGCGAAAATCAGGCTCGAGACCCTCTGGACGAAGGGCAAGGAGACCCCGTTCGACTGGGGAGAAGATACCGCGCTTCTGAGCCGTCACGCTCGCTCCCTCTACCGCAAGACGACTCGCGACCATCTGGGACGGGCCCGGTACCCGAACCGGAACATTCCGTACGAGGCTGCGGTGGAGATCCACCGGGCTCGGTCCCGGAAGCAGATGATCGCCTTCTCCACCGAGGCCTACTCCGGCCGGAAGGTGGACCTGGATCTGCTGCCCCACGTGGTGGGGTGCATTGGATCGCCGCTTCATTTCTGGATCCTGGACGACGAGACGCGCCCGCTGTGGGAGTGCCGGGCAGCGCACCTGTTCAAGGTCATGAAAACGCAGCAGGAGATTCTCTCCAGGCCGGGGCCGCTGGGCCCCGAGGCCCGGACCCTGTTCAACGCCCTGGAGCGCGCCAAGCTGGAGAGGCCGCACGCCTCGGACCGGGACGTGGGGCGGGCCGGGATCGAGCTCTGGTACAACGACCGGCTATGGGGAAAAAAGGGTAGCAAACGGGTGCTGAGAGAACCGGGAAAAAAGAGGCCCTACGTCATTCATGCGTCCATGCCCGTGGATGGAAAGCCCGTGGTCCTGACCCTGGAGCCCCACCTGCAGGCCTATGCCCTGGAGTTGCTGGCCGGGGACAGAGAGAGCCGCAAGGGCGATACGGAACGGGCCGGAGAGTGCGGAGGCGCTCTCGTGGCCCTGGACCCGCGAACAGGCGAGATCCTGGTGCTGGCCACGGACCCGAGTTTTTCCCTGGAGGATTATCAGGATAAAGGGAAGTACGATTTTCTCGACAAAGATGACAGGACCTGTCCGCTCCAGAACCGCGCCCTGAAACGGGCGGCTCCGGGGTCCATCTTCAAGGTGTTTACGGCCCTGGTGGGCCTCGAGAACGGAATGATCTCCCCTACGGAGGCGCTGCAGTGCTGGGGGAGAAGTGCGGGTGCGAGAAAACCCAGGTGCGCGGCAACGGGTCACTCAAGCGGGGGCAGCGTGTTGCTGGAGGAAGCCCTGGGACGTTCCTGCAATGCATACTTTGCCGGGGTGGCGAACCGCCTCTGGGACAGAGGGAAATCCAGTGCTTTCCTGCATAGGTTCATGGATTTCCATCTAGATGAGGTCCCCCTGTGGGGCAACAACACCCTGTATCACAGGGGATTGGTCCAGGACGGGAATCCCCTCTACAAGGGAACGCTCCGGAACATGGCCATCGGGCAGGATCCCGTCGAGATTTCTCCGCTCCAGGCGGCCGAGCTCTTCTCCATCCTCGCCCGGCAGGGGTGGTGGCGTCCTCCCTTCATTACCTACCAGAGCCCTTACGCTCGTGTGGAAGAAGACCAGGTTGTCCAACCAAAGACGGTCAGCGCGTTGCTTCCCGGCCTGAAAGCCGTGGTGAAATCCGGAACAGCCCGGAAGGCCTTCGCCAGGCACTGGAAGGCGTGCCCACTCGAGGTGGCGGGCAAAACCGGAACCACCACGTTTTGGAGCAAACCCACGCATGCATGGTTCGCATGCTTCGCTCCGGTCTCCGACCCGGAAATCGTGGTGGTGGTCTTCCTCGAGCACAGGGGGAAGGGGGGCGGCGAGGCCGCAGCGCCGGTGGCGGTGAAATTCCTGAAGCACTACCTGGAAAAGGGGCGCCTCGAGGCCGACCCGCGTCTCATGGAGCTGGGACGATGATGGAACGATCCCCCTCCAAGATCCACCCCTACCGCACCCTGATCATCGTCGTCGCCCTCCTGCTCCTCGGCGTGGGATACGCGTTTTTCGTCTCCTCGGCCTACTATGCCGACCGGGACGAGTACGATCCTTCTCCCTGGGTCCAGTTGCGCTGGATCGGTCTCGGCTTCGTCGCCTTCGTTCTCGTGCAGTTCGTTTCCTACTCCACCCTGGGACGGTACGCCTTCGTGATCTACGGGGCCTGCCTCTTCCTTCTGATCTGCACGGCGCTCTTCGGCGTTGTGATCAACAGCTCGAAGCGGTGGCTGCCGGTCATCGGATCCATCGGCGTTCAACCCTCGGAGTTCATGAAGGTGGGCCTCGTACTGGTGCTGGCCCGGATCCTGCGCCACGCCGAAAAGGGCTACAGCTGGCGCAAGCTGCTCTGGCCCTGCTTGCTCACCTTCGTGCCGGTGGCCTTCGTCATCAGGCAGCCCGATCTGGGCATGTGCCTGCTCTACCTGCCCATCGTAGGGATCATGGTCTGGGCCTCGGGCGTTCGCCGCCACGTCCTCGTCACCCTGGTGGCGGTGCTGGTCGTGGTCGTACCGGTCGGTTTCTTCTGGGGGCTCAAGGACTATCAGCGGGCCCGGATCCTGACCTTCTGGGAGTGGGACGAGGCCAAGCACGGGAAGTTTGACCTCTACCAGCCCTTGAACGCGCGCATTGCCGTGGCCTCGGGGGGCATCACCGGCCGGGGCCTCTTTCAGGGGCCCCAGAACGTGGGGGGGTACCTCCCCGCCAAGCACGGCGACTACATCTTCGCCGTCATCGCCGAGGAGGGGGGGCTGGTGACCTGTCTCATCATTCTCCTCCTCTACTATCTCCTTGTGGGACTGCTTTTTCACGCGGCCATGGAGTTCCGGGAGCCCTGCGGCCGATTGATCCTGGTGGGCGTAGGCGGGCTGCTGGGGGTCCAGGTGCTGGTGAACACGGCCGTGGCCAGCGGGGCGCTGCCTTCCACGGGTCTCACTCTGCCGCTGATCAGCCACGGCGGGTCCAGCATGCTGACGACGTGCATTCTCCTCGGACTCACGGTGAACGTCCTGAGCCGGCGGGTCGTTTCCATGGCCCGACCCGGATTCTGACGGAGAACCGGGAGATCCGGCAGGGATTTTTACTAAGACGGTACCTCCATGATCGTCGTCAGGGGGTAGAATTTTCCCCCTGCCGGAGCCGAATATCCGGCCGAATTCGAGACTTTTTGGAAACCCAGGTCATCAGGAAGGATCAAACGGGGCCTTGAACGACCTTGAAACCCCGGAAAACACGGCCGCTCCGGGAGATGCGGAGCTGGTCAAGGCGGCCCAGAGCGGGAACCGCGAGGCGTTCGATCGACTCGTAGGACGTCACCAGGACCGGACCTACGGCCTGGTGTTCAGGATCCTCGGAGATCCGGAGCGTGCTGCGGATACCACCCAGGACGTCTTCGTGAAGGCCTTTCTGGGACTCGAGAAGTTCAGGGGGGAAGCGGCTTTTTCCACCTGGATCTTCCGCATCGCCCTGAATGAGGCCCGGTCGGAGCTGAGACAGAAACGCGCCTCGGGCCCGAAGGTCTTCTCCCTCTACTCGAAGCGGGAGGACGACAACACCCGGGCCGAGGAGGTGCCGGACGAGACGTACGAGCCGACGCAGATGATTGGACAGAAAGAAACCGCCGAGAGAATCCAGGCCATCCTTGGAACCCTGGAACCTGAGGACCGCGAGCTCATCACTCTTCGCGACGTCCAGGGCATGGGGTACGACGAGATCGCCCGGATCGTCGAGTGTCCGCTGGGCACGGTGAAATCGACCCTGCACCGGGCCCGGTTGAAGTTCGTGCAGCGGTATCGTCTGGCCGAACTCGGAGGAACCCTCAAGGCCCCGAAGGTGTCGGATCAAGGAGCAGTGGGGTAAATGGAACGCGAAGAGATCAGGAACCACCTCATGGACCTGGTGGACGGAACCCTTGCCCCGGAACGGGCCCGGGAGGTGGAAGAAGCCCTTGCCCACCATCCCGACCTCGAGCAGGAAGTGAGGGACCTCCGGGAGGCCGTGCATCTGGCCGGCCAGCTCTCCGGCGTGGAGGCGCCTCCGGATCTGACCGAAGGCATCCGTCGTGCCGTGGATGCGGCGCGGAAGCCGGTCTTTTCCCCGGTGCGGATCCTCTGGCCCGTTGCCGCCGCGGCCGCGGCTGTGCTGCTGTTCGCCGTAGCCCTGACCTTTCGAGATCGTGAGCCGGACTCGATCCCCCCGACGGATCGCGTCGCCTCGAAGAAATCAGAGACAGACGCCTACAGAGGGGACTTCAAAGAAGCCAAGATAGAAGCCGAGAATATCGCCGAGAAAGCAGCCAAGTACGATAGGAAGTTGGCGATAACCGAAGCAACGAAGGGGAAGAAGGGGAAGGTAGAAGAACTCGAATTCAAGAAAGAGAAAGAGAAGGGGAAAGGCATCCAGCCGGAGGAGGCCGAGGTCCAAGACCACCTGAATCGACGCCTCCGGAAAGCAGGGGATACAACCCCGCCCCGGCCTTCGCCGGCTGTCGCAGACAAGAGCCCGGAGAGTGGTAGCGGAAGCCGCGATGCTGCGGACGAGAAACGGGCCATGAAGGCATTGAAGGAACAGAAGAAACCTGCGGGCCGGGTCGAAAAACAGGCCAAGGACCGGCCGCGACGGGTGCGTACCGGATACCTGCCGAAGAAACCCAAAGACGCGAGTGCTTACTCGAGACAGGTCTCTCCCCGTCTAGTGGAGGCCCGCCTCGAGGTGGATCCTCGCGGACTGGCCCCGGTCCGGGAAGCCCTCATCCGGTTCGTCCTGGATTCCGGGATCGAGGCCGCAGCGATTCCCGCCAGCCAGATACAACGCTTTCTCGGGCGGCCTCGTGCGGCCGTCGGCCAGGGAAGGCCCTTCCCGACGGCGAGGATCCGGCTGGACCTCACCGACCCGGAGGCGAAGCGCCTCACCGCACTTCTGAAAGGACACGGGAAATTCTCCCGGGCTCCCCTGGAAACGAGGAAGTGGGGGAAAGACTTCATCAAGGGGAAGAAGGGCACTGCAGGGGGATTCCTGGACGATGGTCTGACACGAGAGGAGCGGCTTGCCAGAGAGCCGGCACCCCCCTCCCGCCCGTCTCGAGTCGCCCGCGGCGCTGCGCGCTCCAAGAAGCCCGGGGCCGAAACCGAGGATGCACCGGTTCCGGCCGGCGGGGCGGCCGGGCGGGAAGGACGCCCCCCGGCACCGGAATCGAAGGACCAGGAAATAACCCGGCCCGGAAAAAAGGAGCTGCGTTCCGGCAAGGACGCACCGGACCGCACGGAGAAGGCGGGGCACTCCAGGATGGATCGATCTCCGCCACCGATCCGCCAGGTCTGGATCCTGATCATCCAGAGCAAGTAGCCCTTTTCCCAGGGATCGGGCTTCAGTACAATGCCTGCCCGGGCAAAGGGCGGCCCACCTCCGGCGCTTTCAGAACAGGATCAGACAGACACCCGCCCTCGGGGAGGAAGACATGGACCAGCCCCTTCGCGCCGCACGCACGAAGGCGCGTGGGACAGGCACCCTGACTGCGGATTCACCCCTCACGGAACTGAAGGGGGTGGGGCCTCGCAGGGCCGCCGCCCTCTCTACCCTGGGCCTGACCACCGTGGCCTCCCTCCTGAAACACCTGCCGAGGCGATACGAGGATCGCCGGAATCCGGTGCCTCTCGAGGCTCTGGCCGAGCGGAGGACGGCTGTGGTCCGGGCGCGGGTGAAGAGGGTGACGCTCCAGCGGCTGGGCGGAAGAAGGACGCTGCTTCGAGTCCGCCTTGTGGATGCCACCGGCGAGGCCGAGGCCCTCTATTTCAACCAGCCGTACCGCCGGGCAGCATTCGAGGCGGATGAGGAACGGATTCTGGCCGGCCAGGTGGGTTTGCTGAAGGGCAGAGCCTGTCTGGTCAATCCGGATGTGGTGCCTGTGGACCGTGCTGAGGCCATCGGAGTCGGGCGGTTGTTTCCCGTCTATCCCGGCACCGCGCACCTGCCCCGCGCCTTCCTGCGTCGCCTCATCGAGGAGGCCGTGCGGGACCATGCGGATTGCCTCGAGGCCCTGGACTTGCCGGGCCGGGATCCCACCGGTCGCGCCTGGCTGGAGCGGAGGGCGGCTCTCCGGATCTGTCACTTCCCCGAGGATGAGACCCTCTTGAGACAGGCTCGGCTGCGGTTTCGCTTCGAGGAGCTGTATTCCCTGCAGCAGGCCCTGGCAAGGCGAAGGGCCACCTATCAGGCGGGCGGGGATCGACGCGGTATCGAAGTGGATGGAGGCATCCTGCAATCGGCCGTGGATGGATTGCCCTTCGAGTTGACGCCCGGCCAGAGCCGGGCCCTGGACACCCTGGTCACGGACCTGAAGAGTCCCTGGCCCATGTATCGCCTGCTCCACGGGGATGTGGGCAGCGGCAAGACGGCCGTGGCGCTCCTGGCTGCCGTGGGGGTGATCCGGGCCGGAACCCAGTGCGCATTCATGGCGCCCACCGAGGTGCTGGCCGGCCAGGTGAAGCGGGTGGCGGACGAGGTTCTCGGCGCTTCCCAGGTCCGGACCCTCCTGGTCCTCGGCAGTTTGCCTGGAGCGAGCCGGCGGTCCGCACGCAGGGCCGTAGCCGCCGGAGAGGTGGACCTGGTCATCGGAACCCAGGCGTTGATCGCGGAGGGGCTCGATTTCAAGCGCCTCGGCCTGGTGATCGTGGATGAGGAGCACCGGTTCGGGGTCCGGCAGAGAGACCGGCTTTGCGGCAAGGGATCGTCTCCCAACGTCCTCGTCATGTCGGCCACCCCCATTCCACGAACGCTGGCGTTGACCGCCTTCGGGGATCTGGACATCACAGTGATCCCGGACCGGCCTCCCGGCCGGAAGACTCCGAGGACGCACCTCATCCCCGCCAGCGGGCGGGAGGCCGCATTTCGCTTTCTCAGAAAAAAGGTGGATTGCGGGGGAAGGGCGTTCGTGGTGTGCCCTGCCGTGGATGGAGGCCAGGATCCCGAAAAGTCCGCGGTGGGCGCGGCCCGGGCCCTCATGGACGGGGCGCTCCAGGGTCTCGAGGTGGGCCTCCTCCACGGCCGGCTCACCGGTCCGGAAAAACAATCCGTGCTCCACGGATTCCGCACCGGATCCGTGCAGGTCCTGGTGGCCACGACAGTGGTGGAGGTGGGCGTGGACGTGCCCGCCGCCGACGTCATGGCGATCCTGGGTCCGGATCGGTTCGGACTCGCCCAGCTCCACCAGCTCCGGGGCCGGGTGGGCCGTGGGGGGCAGGTGGCCCACTGCCTCCTGCTCCTCGACGGCAGGGAAGGGCCGGAGGCCCTGGCCCGGCTGGAAGTCCTCCCGCGCCTGGAGAACGGCTTTGACCTGGCCGAGGAGGATCTGAGGCTGCGGGGACCGGGGGAACTGCTGGGTGTGAGGCAGCACGGCTTGCCGGGACTCAACCTGGCGGATTCCCGCCGCGACGTGGAACTTCTGGCCCTGGCCCGGAAGGCCGCCTTCGAGGAACAGGGCTTGCGCGAGGTTCGCTAAGTTTCTCTCCGATCCGGACTCACTCGAGCCGGCTCATTTTAAGGGGAAACCCCCAGCTCTGCTGGGGGACTCGTGAAGTTTGACAGTT
>CAZAKZ010000052.1:0-34333 GCA_964485695.1 uncultured Planctomycetota bacterium
AAAACGAGCAGGACGCGCTTCAGTCCGCAGCCTCCTGGAGCTTAACGGCATTGGCAGTAGACCAGGGTCGAGCCGGAGCCGTTCACCTTGGCCACAAAAACGTCGTAATAGCCGTTGTGGGTCAGATCCGGCCCGGCCCTGACCGGAAACGAGGTCTCGGTGCTCCGCGTCCGGCCCGCCACGAACGCGTTTCCGGAGGCGTCCACGTCGATTCTGCTGCCAATATCGCTGTCCTTGCCGCCGATGTAGCCGCAGTAGACCAGCGTTGTCCCGGCCGTGTTCACCTTGGCCACGTAGGCATCGCCGTAGCTCCCTCCATTGTACGTGAGATCGGGCCCGACCTTCACGGGGAGATTGGAACTCCGGGTGGTTCCCGTGACGTAGGCATTCCCGGCCGCGTCCACGGCGATACCGGAGACGGAGGTGGACGAGGATCCCCCGATGTATCCGCAGTAGACGAGCGTCGAGCCGGTGGCGTCCACCTTGGCCACGAAGGCGTCCGGCCGGCCGCCGTTGTAGGTCAGGTCCGGGCCCGTCTTCACCGGGAAGGTCTGCTCGTCGCTGTAGGTGGTCCCGCCCAGGTAGGCGTTGCCGGCCGCATCCACAGCGATCCCCTTGCAGAAATCCGAATTGGCGCCGCCGCAGTATCCGCAGTAGACCAGAATTGCCGGATCGAGGATGAGTGTTCTCGAAGGGTCGTATTCTCCCACGCGGAAACCGAACTCGTGGTGGCCCTCCACACGCTCAAAAGCGGCTTCCACCGGCACGGGCTCGCCGTCCACGTCCTGGCAGGCCATGGGTTTCGGGTCCGTGAACTCCCCCACCGGGTCTCCACCCGGAGGGTGCCCATCCGGGTGACCGCGACCTCCGTCGCCCCCCGGTACCGCAACCGGATCCGCCCCGGATCCGCGCCCGGTTTAACCACGAACTCGTACTTGAGCTCATGGACACGACCTCGGTAGACCAGATCGATCCCGGGCCAGAGATCCTCGTAGACCACCCTGGCAAACGTCCTGAGCCCGGTCTTCCATTCCTTCTCCGGCCCCCGGAAATAACTGAACAGGGCCCGCTGTTCGCCTTTGCCCCGCGGCAACACGTCCGGATCGGCCCCCACGAACTCCAGCTTCACCACCCAGGCGCGGTCCTTGCCCTTGAGCCGGAAGGTGATCCCGTCTCGTGTAAAGTACAACGTCTTGTCCGCACCCTGGACGTAGTAGCGCACCTTGTCCGGGTACACACCGCAGTTTTCAATGAAGTGGATCGGGAGCCTACTCAAAGAGGTCTTATGGTGTGAAGGGGACGCCGGACAAGCAGGCTGGCCGGTGACGGCGGTGGCCAGGATGATCCCCACCACAAGAGCCGAAATGATGCATTTCATGGCGATCTCCTCGAGCGGGCGAGATGGAATCCCTGACTTCATTTTACACTATTATTATTTTACACTATTATTATGGAAGGCAGTCTTACCCATCCCGACCGGGGAGAATTGGCGGGAGTATCACCACAACGTTCTGATACGAAACAGATTACACCCTTCGTGCGGGTCTTTCCCCGTTGTCTTACCCCTTGCTGGACCCTGTCCTCGAGTTCCGGGTCGCGGGGCAAGACCTCCCCGCCCTCCACAAATCGCCGGGGGCCAGGAGCTCGGCGAAAGGGACCTCGTGTTTTTCCATGCTCAGAAGACGACCCGGCGAGTCAAGTTCCGGTGCGCCGGGCGTTTCCGCTATCGTCTGACCTCGATGGCGACCTCGTTCTTCCTGCCGGCGGTGACGACGACGGTCTTCCGGACCGGCTTGAATCCCTCTGCGGCGGTGTGGATCGTGTAGCGCCCCGGTGGAAGAAAGAGGGTCGCAAGCCGGCCATCCGGGTCCGTGACGGTCAGGCGGCGAGAGACCGATTTGTAGAGCGCACGCATTGCCTCCTGGCTCATGAGCTTGCCCTTACGGAAGCTCTCGCTCATGGCCCGGTCGCTACGAACTGAACGGCTCATTTTCAGGGCATTGGGGATGCCGTCGGCGCGCTGGACCGTGACCTTGGCCCCGGGCACGGGCCGGTCGCCGGAGCTCGTGACCACCACTTCGACCTCCGCGCCCGGCGCGACCGGCAGGGAGATCTCGCGGTTCTCACCGGTCGAGATGGAGATCTTCCTGAAGCTCTGGAGGACCCTGACCTTGCGCATGGTGCCGCGCGCAAATCCCTCGAGGACGAAGGACCCGGCGGGGAGCGAGCGGACCTCGAACCGGCCGCTCGTGTCGGTCCTCAGCCAGCGGAGGTTCTTGACCGGGTCGGTCCGGAGATCCCACAGGCCCACGCTTGCATAGGGGATCGGTTTCCCCTCCGGGTCGAGCACCTTGCCGCTGAGCGATCCCGCGCGCCAGACGCCGAGCACAACCGACTTCGGCTGCCCCACCGGGAAGATCTCGAACGCCAGGGAGTCCGAACGCATCCCGTCCGGCGTGTGGGCTTCGATCTCGTACTTCCCCGGTGGCAAGTGCATCGAGAAACGGCCCTCGAAATCGGCGAAGCTCATCGCAGAGCCGTGTCGTCGCGGGTACAAGGAACCCTGTTTTCCCGGCTTGTATTCGTACGAGCCGTGGATCCGGAACTCCGGAACTGGCTGGCCCGTGGCGGCGTCCACAACGCGTCCCTCGAGCTTTTTCAGGGCCTTTACCGTGAGGAGGAGGTCGGTTTGCCCGGTCTCCGCGGCCTTCCCGTAGGCGGGTTCGTAACCGATCTTCCGGGCTTCGAGCAGGTACTTGGTTGCGATCTCCTCGAATCCCTCGATGCGGAAGCGGCCCTCGGCACCGGAGATGGCCGTGCGCACCGGTCGATCGGGAAAGACCCGGCCTCGCATTTCCGGACGCAAGGCACGGACCGCGGCGCCGGCAACCGGGTGCCCGTTCTCGTCCACGACCCGTCCCGCAATCATGGAGCCCGGCCGGAGCACCCAGTTGATCTCGGTGACCTGGCCCTCGGAGACGGCGACGCCCGAGCGTTTCGCCGTCATGTACGCCGAGCAGCCCCCATGCGCCAATCCAGGGGGGTAGACGTCCATGCCGTGCACGCCGTCGTGCACGGCCTCCAGTTCGTAGCAGCCATCCGCCCGCGTATCGATCGACTTGAAGATCTTGTCGCGATCGGTACGGACGTTGACGCGCGCTGACGCGACCGGCGCGCCGGTCTCATCCTGGACCCGACCGCGGATCCTCCCGCCTTTCCCGAGGCGAATGACAACACCCTCCTTCTTTTCTCCACGCTTCAACACGATCCGTTCCGACGTTCCCCAGGCGAAGCCTTCCTTGGCTGCGGAGAGCTGGAATCCTCTCGTGGAAGCGGGCGTGGAGAGGGAGAAGGAGCCGTCCGCGCCAGTGGTCACGTGCTGGGACGACGAAAGGCTCCGGTTCCACCGGTTGCGCTCCAGGATGACGGATCCGAAGAAGCCCACCCGGGCCCCGGCCACCTTCTCTCCGGCTGGATCCAGGACGCGCCCGTTGACTTCCGCCGCGCGCCGGAGGGTGAAGTCCTTGGTGAAGGGGCTGTTGAAGTTGTTGTTGTGAAACACGAAAGAGCCATTGCGATACCCCTGCGCCTTCACCTCGCCGAAGGCGCCGACGACGAGATCCCATTCGAGCCCCTGAACCGTGTAGCGCCCCTCGTCGTCGGTGATGCCCAGCTTCCGCTCGTTGGCCACGAGCGTGACCCTGGCGCCCGCGACCGGTTCCCCGGTGTCCTTGTCGGTCACGCGTCCGGTGAAGACGAATCCGCGGCCCACGACGAAGTCCTTGACGGATTCTCGGCCGGCTTCGACGGACACGGCCTCGCTCATTGAATGCGTTTGCGGCGCCTCGCACGAGAGAATTCGGACCCGATACGCCCCGGGACGGAGCCCCTCGATGCGGTAGGTGCCATCGGGTATCGAGCGCACGGAGATGACCGGGGGGCGGTTGTGAGTGTACCAGGAAAGCCGTGTCATGGCGTCCATCGGATCACTGCGGTAGACAGCGACCGTGACGTCCGCACACGGTTCCCGCGTGGTCGCGAAGACGATCTTGCCGCGCAGCGTTCCCGGCTTGCCGAGTCGAAAATCCTGCCGAGTGAACGGGCTAGCAAAGCGTCGCTCGGTGTAGTGACCCGCGTCCGACGCCCCGAGGAGGCATCGGCCGTGGATGGGCTTCAGCTCGTATTCGCCGTGCTCGTTCGTGCGCGCGGACGTCATTATTTTCATTTCCACGATGCCGAGCACGTACCGAAACGCGGCGACGGTGGCCCCCGGGAGGGGTGTTCCTTCAAGATCCGTGACCGTACCGACGATCGAACCTCGCTTCGGTACCAGCACAGCGGCCGGCTTCTTCCCGGGTGCGGCCGTTTTCCGTGCGGGGACCTCGGTGTCGTCCCGGCCATTCGTGGCCGGCGCCGCGGCTTCCGTTGTTTTCTTGACCGGCGCCGCAGTCGGCCGGTGCTCTTCCGTCCCCGGTACGGCCGGCAACCTCGGCTCCTCCTCGCGAGGCCAGAACATAAACGTGGTCGCGGTCCCCACTACGAGCAAGGCTGCGATTCCGATCTTCACTTTCGTGCTCATGATGAGTGCTCCGGTAAGGATGGATGTAGATGCGCCACCGGCGGCTGCTCCCATGGAGACCTTGCCGATCAGCGGCACCAGCGCCGCGCACCAGCTCTTCCGGTCGCCGAAGTCGCGATCCAGGCGGGCGCGGAGTTTCTGCAGGCCGCGCCGGAGGCGTTCATGGACCGCCGAGACCGAGACATCGAGGCGGGCGGCGATTTCTCTCGGCGGGAGGCCTTCGAAGTAGCGGTAGAGGACCGTGGAACGACAGGGCTCTTCGAGGGAGGCCACGGCCCTGGCCACCCGGATACGGGTCTCTTCTCGATCCAGCATCTCGGCGACAGAGGGGAGGGACTCGCCCCTGGCGGCCCGTTCTTCCCGCTGCCGGCGATGCGCGTCCGTTCTGTGGCGCATGAGCGCAAAGCTCCGCACGACCCGGCGCATCCACGACCGGAGCGGTCCGGGCTTCCGGGGAGGCTTCTCCAGCGCCTCCATCCAGGCATCCTGGACCACGTCCTGGGCCGCGTGCTCGTCGCGTACCAGGCGACTGGCCAGCGAGCGAATCCAGGCGTCATGCGCCAGCAGGTCTTCAAGGAGTCGATTCGGATCTTTCACGGCACTACAATACTGAGTGCAGCGCCCGGCGAAAACTCCACAACCCGAAACGCTCTTTTTTCTTCGATTCCGGGACGAGGGGGCCGGGGAAGATCGCCGCCCTTGAGACCGGTCACTCCTTCTCCAGCACGATGTCGAGGGTCTTCTTGAGGCCGGAGCCAATGGAGATCGTCTTCTTCCAGGGCTTGTGGTCGGTCGCGGTGGCCGTTATCTCGTACTCTCCCGGGATCAGATGGAGGGTCGCCAGCGTTCCGTCCTTGCCGGTGACGGTCAGACGCCGCTTCGTTTTGGCCTTGGACTGGCGATATTCCTCCTGAGAAGGGTGGTGCCCAGCTTCGCGCTGCGCCCGACCGAAGGCATTGAGCGCAAGCCGTTCGCTGAGCCTCAGGGCCAGATAGGGTATGCGGTCCGTCCGGGCAATATCCACCGTGGCGCCCGCGATCGGCTTCTTGTCCCTCTGGGCGACCCGCACCTCGACTTCCGTGCCGGGTCCGAGGGTCAGACGGATATCCTTCTGGCCGGCCACTGTCAGCCGGACCTTCCGGGTGCCTTCGAACCGTGGCTTTCCACGGACGTTTCCCGAGGCCGCCAGCAGGTAGGTGCCGAGGGGAAGGGACGAGAACTCGAACCGGCCCGCGGTATCGGCCCGTCCCGACCGGATCCACTTGCCCGGGCACGTGCCGAGGTCATAGAGGCTGATCCCCGTGTAGTCGAGCGGTTTTCCGTCCAGGGATACGATTCGCCCGCACACGGTGGCGCCCTCCCATACCTCGAGCTCGAGGAACTCC
Organism: uncultured Planctomycetota bacterium; assembly: GCA_964485695.1. GTDB lineage: Bacteria > Planctomycetota > JAFGQW01 > JAFGQW01 > JAFGQW01 > CAZAKZ01. Next base: position 5,965 of record CAZAKZ010000052.1, read on the forward strand.
GGGTCGCCCACGGCCGGGACCTCGATCCGCCGGGTCTCCGAGCTCAAGCCGCCAGGTGCCTGCGCCTCGATTTCATAGGTGCCTGGCTTCAGGTGCAGCATGAAGCGTCCCTCAAGATCGGTGAATATTCCACGGTTTCTCACGTTGGAGAAACGGATCATCCGTCGCCTCTCCTTCGATCCCGGGCCGGGAACCGAAAAGCCCTGGATCCGGAACTCGATTGCGGGCCGGCCCGTGGATCCCACGAGGACCCGCCCTTTGAGCTTCCTGGTGTTCTGCAGGGTGATGAGCACCTCGGCGCTGCCGGGCCGGATCTCCCGGGCGTAGCCCTGTTCGTACCCCGCCTTCACCGCCTGCAGGAAGTATTTCTTCTCCACGTCCCAGAGCCCTTCGATACGAAACCGCCCACGAGCGTCGGTGCAGGCCACACGCACGCAAGGGGCACGGAGCGACATCGTGATCACGCTCGGGGAGAACCAGGGGAGCGCCCGGACGAGCACGTTGTCGAGGGCGCGGCCGCCCGCGTCCACGACCCGCCCCGTGAGAGTCGGCCCCCGTCTCAGAACCAGGTTGACCTCTGTCCGGCCGCCCCCGGACACGGTCACGCCCTTGTGTTCCAGGCCGGAAAAAGGGGAGCGGGCGTCCGCTAGGGCGCCAGGCGGCAGGACCCTGAGGTCGTAGGTGCCGTCCGGAATGCCTTCCATCTCGTAGCGGCCGTCGGGCCGGGTGTACGCACAGCGGCCGATCCTTCCCCGATCCGCGGACAGGGTGACCCGGGCCGAGTCGATGGGGCTACCGGCCGCGTCGGTGACGCGCCCGGCAACGGCGCCGCAGCGCGGCAAGCGAAGCTGGATCCCGGTCACCTTGGCGCCGGCTTTCGGCACGAACGGCTTTGAGGCTCCCCAGCCGAGCCCGTCCTTGCCCGCGTGCACCCGCCGTTCCTTCTCCGTGGGGCGGACAACGAGCCGGAAGATCCCGTCCTCGTCTGTGGTGGTGGTCGTGGCCCGGGAGACACTCGCCCAGAGCTGCGTGGGCAGGCGGAGTGCAAGAGACGAAATGCCCACTCGTGCTCCGGCCACGGGTTTGCCCTCCGGGCCGAGAACCCGTCCGGAAATCATGGCCCCGCGTTTCATGGCCAGATCGATGACGCGCTCCCGGGTCAGGGCCGCGATGGGCTGGAGTTGGCTGTAGGTGGGCGCATAGCCGTCGGCTTCGGCCACGACCGTGTCGAACTCCGGCCACGCATCGATGCCGGCGATCGCGTAGCGGCCGTCAGCGCCGGTCACGGTCCGCTTGCGGTAGTTGTTGTGCTGATAGACCGCGGCCCCGGCGATGGGCCGGCCCGACCCGGCATCGGTCACCTTCCCGACGATCTTGATCCCGGTCGAAACGGCGAAGTCTCTGACAACCTCCTGTCCGCTGCTCACCTCGATGGGTTGCTCGAGGGTGTGTATCGGGGGATTCTCCCGGGGCAGGATGTAGAGCTGGTACCGGCCCGGCCGCAGCCGGTCGAAGCGGTATTTGCCGGCGCGGTCCGAGTGCACCATGGCCACGGGCGGCCGCTGCCAGGCATACGTGCGGGCCAGGTTGTGCAGGGCGTCGAGGCGGCGCCAGTCGTAGACTGCCACCGTTGCGTCAGCGCAGGGGGTGAGGTCAGCCGCCAGCACCAGCTTGCCCCTGAGGACGCCGGGCGTGCCCAGGACGAAATCGGCCCGGGTGAAGGGGCTCGCCAGGCGCCGCTCGGTGTAGTGGCCACGGGCCGAGGCTTCGACCACACAGCGAGCTTCCAGGGGCTCCAGGGTATATCGACCCGCCGCATCCGTGCGCGTGGCCAGCCGCTCCTCGAGCTCCACGACGCCCGGGTGGTACCGGAGGGCCCGCACTGAGGCTCCCGCGATGGGCGCCCCGCCCGGGTCCGTGACCCGGCCGACGATGGCGCCTCGCTTTGTCTCCATGGGCGCTGCGGCGGTCGAGCGCACCGGCGTCGTCTCCTCCGGCGGCCCAGGCCTGGCCTCTACCGCCTTTGCCGCAGCGGGCCCGGTGTCCGGGGTGGTCTTCGCGGCCGCCTGCATTGGCTTGCTGACCTCGGATTCCGGCACCTCAGGCGGTTTCACCCCGTCCCGGGGCCAGAACGCATACGCCACACCGAGGCCGGCGAGGACAGCGATCCCGATCTTCACTTTTGTGCTCATGACGAGTGCTCCGGTAAGGATGGATGCGGATGCGGCTCCCGCGGCGGCTTCCATGGAGACCTTACCGCAGAGCGGCAGCAGCGCCGCAAACCAGGTCTTGCGATCCCCGAATTCGCGGTCCAGGCGGCCGCGGAGCTGCTGGAGGCCGCGGGTGATGCGCTTCTTCACCGCTTCGACCGTCATATCGAGCTGTTCCGCGATCGTCCGTGGCGGCAGGTTCTTGAAGTAGCGGTAGATGATTGCGGAACGATAAGGCTCCTCCAGGGAGAACGTCGCCTTCACCAGCCGAAGCCGGGTGGTTTCCTGGTCCATCACTTCGGCGACGGAAGGAAGCCGGTCAAGCCGGGCGCCCTGTCGTTCGTGCTCGTTGCAGCGCGCCAGAGCCCGGTTGCGTTTCCCCGCCAGATTGCGGAGGACACCGCCCAGCCAGGCGCGGACACGGTTCGGACGCTCCTGCTGGCGTTCCAGCGCCGCCAGCCAGGTGTCCTGAACCAGGTCCTCGGCCGCGTGCTCGTCCGAGACCAGACGCCGCGCCAGCGACCGTACCCAGGCGTCGTTCGCCAGCAGATCTTCGAGAGGGGTTGCCGGTTTCTTCATGACTACCTTCGAGTACCCGGAGCCCGCGAAACGGAGACAGATTCGAGCCCCGGGGTGCGCGCCCTTCTCACGTCGAGCAGCGGAATGGTTCGATCGGCAGCAAGGAACATTGAAGCGAATCGCTCCCGAGAAGGAACCAGAAAAGGATCGTTGACAGGAGGAAGAGCAGGGCATCAACAGCCCGTGAACCACCCGTCGGATCGGATCACACTATTTCCGTTTCGTCAGTTGGATGAACTCCACGAGGTACTGGATCGAGGGGTTCGTCAACTTTCCTCGGCTGGTGGTCAGGCCGCCGATCTCGACCCAGTAGCGGCTTCCGTCCTTGTAGGAGCACGCCTTCGGCCGGAAAATGATGCATGTTCCTTCCCCGCATCCCTCCTCGTTCACGTTCTTGTTCTCGAGCTCGACGGGCTTCCCGACCTTCATGTATTCCCGGTCGAGCTTGTAGACCTTCACCTCCACCCCCGCCTTACTCACGATGCGAAAACGTCTCGAATTGATGGAGACGGACCAGGCGTAGTGCGACCTGAAGTACCCGATGGGCATGAAGCCGCGCGGCGGGAAGGCCACGAACGCCTGGTCCGGGACCTTCTTCCGGCTGCGGTTCATGGCCCACATGGCCGAGGCGCTGCTGGAGGCGCCGAAGCCGACCCGCTTCATCCGGGGATTCAAGCACCAGCGTCGGTGGCCGAGGCACTCGATGTTGGAGGCGTCCGAGTCATCCATGAATCCCTCGACCGATGCGGTCATGGAATTGCCGGAGTGGAGGTTGCTGTTCATGGCGCCGATCAGGGCCACTCGATACTGGGCCTTCGGTAGACCCGGATTCGGAGGTTCGTGAGTGATCCGCCCGATGCGGTGGCAGATCTCCGCCGCCGCCTCGCAGAAGCGATTCATCCGCTCATCGAGCACCAGATCTGAATACGGTACGTCGGCCAGGTAGCGGTATATCTTCAGCTGCTCGAGGGCGCGCCGGCGGTCGTCCTTCTTTGACACCGGTCCGGGCGACCTCGGTTTCCATGCCCCGAGCGTCTGCAGCTGCCCACGAATGGACTCACGGGTCCTGGGGTAGACGACCACACCCTGGAGCGCGTCGATGCGCCCGTTCTTCCAGACCTGTTGCCAGATCACCTCCTTTTCCTTGAACACCGTGACCTTGCCGTGCCAGGCGCCCTCCCTGTACGTACCTGACTTGTAGAGGTCGCCCTGGTCGGTCCACTGGCGGTACGGACCGTGGTGTTTTCCGTCCCTGTAGGTCGCCTTCACTCGGATCCGCCCGTTCGAGAAGCGCTCCACGAATTTTCCGTGCAGCACTCCGGACTGGTAGGAGGTGGAGATGTGCACCTTGCCGTCGGGGAATCGCTTCTCGTAGTTTCCGTGCAGCTTCCCGTTCTCGTACCGGGTCACAATCCTGGTCTTTCCACCAGGATGGTATTCCTGATAAGCGCCGTGCTTCTTCCCGCCGACGTTGACCGAGTACCGGGCCCGGATCGATCCGTCCGGGTACTTTTCGACCACCTTTTTCTGGGCGCAGATACAAAACGGCCAGAGACAGATGAACACGGAGGAAAGGAGGACTGTTTTCGAGATCACGGTGGTCTCCGTCCCATCCCGGGCGCCTCGGCGGTCATCCATGGTTATCCCCATGAACGAATCCAGGCCGGGTCTCTTACCACGCTACCGCGGATTGTGCCACCGGAAGTCCTCTCGTGCAAGCGTGTCCTCCCCGGAGGAATGCCTGGTGTCCCGGACCGCTCGGGCCGGGTCGCACCTCACTCCTTCTGGAGCACGATCCCGAGGGCCCGGCTGACGCCGGAGGTGACCCGTACGGTCTTTTTCCACCGTTTGTGACCGGGAGCGGCGGCCTCGATTACGTAGTCGCCCGGGAGGAGGAGGAGAGGGGCCAGCTTCCCGTCCGCATCGGTGGTGGTCAGCCGGGTCGAGATGTTCTTTCGCCACCGGGCGTAGTCATCCGGACCCGGGTATGTACCGGTCTGCCGGCGAGCTTGCAAGAAGGCTCGCCGCAGGGTATCCCAGGTGAGCTGCATCGCGATGGGAAGCCGGTCGGCCCGGTTGATCGTCACCCTGGATCCCTCGACGGATTTGCCGCCGGAATCCCTGACGGTCACGACGACTTCCACACCCGGCCCGAGCGTCAGTTTGATTTCCCGTCTGTCGCCCACCTGGACCTCGATTCGCCGGGTCACCGCCAGGCGCGTCCGGTTCTCGGAACCCTCGGTGTAGAGAAGGAGCGCTCCGCCGGGTAGAGAGCGGAGATCGAAGAGACCTCGCTTGTCCGTGACCACCTCGCGCAGTCGTCTGGGCGGGCTGGAATCGAGAGAGAACACGCGGATCCGGACGACGCCGGCCGGGTTGCCGCTGCGGGTGAACACCTTGCCGAAAACCGAGGCCCCTGGCCGTACCGTGAACTCGATCGGCCCGGGGCGGCCCACCACGGGAACCTCGACCGTGCGGGGGTCCGAACGTTGACCGTCGGGGATCTGTGCCTCGAGCTGGTAGGTTCCGGGCAGCAGCGCCAGTGCAAAGCGTCCTTCGAGGTCGGCATAATTCCGGCTGGGGCGTGTATACCAGCCCAATCGCGGTGGCTTGCGCCCTGAAGGACCGGACAGGATGGAACCGTGAATCCTGAATTCGGTTGCCGGCTTGCCGGTGGCCGTGAAACATACACGTCCCTCGAGCTCCTTGAGCTCTCGCAAGACGAGGTGGAGCCCGGCCTGCCCGGGATCCACCTTATTCACCACAGTGATATCGAATCCCTTCTTCAGCGCTAGCAAGCTGTACGGCTGCCCGAGGGCCCGAAGTCCTTCGATCCGAAATCGTCCCTGGCCGTCCGTCGTGACCACGCGCGAGCAGGGAGCCCAGTGGCGAAAGTCGAAGAAGACGCCCTTGTTCTTGGGCAGGGCCTTGACCACCACGTTCTCGAGGGGTCGACCGCTCTCGTCCACCACCCGTCCGGCCACGAAGGGGCCGCGCTGCAACACCACGTTGATCCGGGTTTGACCTCCTTCCGCGACCACAAGGCCTTGACGAACCTCAGCTGTATAGGGTGAGTGGTTTTCCGTGAGAATGCCCGGAGGAACGATTTCCAGCTTGTAGGTCCCGGACCGGACCCCTGTGAACTCGTAACGGCCGTCCACTCTGGAATATGTGGTTCCTCTCATCCTGTGGTAGGTTCTTCTCGACCTCGGATCTTGACGTTCTGCATATAGAGTGACCTGCGCCGAAGCGACGGCGCTCCCGGTTTCCGTCGTGACCCGCCCGGAAATCTTCTCTCCTGCCTCGAGGCGGATGACGACGCCCTCCGTTCTCTCGCCCGGCGCCATCGTGAACGGCTCGGAGGCGCTCCAGGCCAGATCCTTCCTGGCGGCATAGACGCGCCGTGCTCGCCCGGGCCGAAAAACCGCGAGCTCGAACATTCCCTCCTCGTCCGTACAGGTGTAGGTGTCCTGCTTTGCGGATCCTTCCAGGTCCTCCACGGTTCGCAACACGCTTTCCGATCCACCCACCCGGGCACCGGATACCGGGCCTCCGTCCGGTCCCAGAACTCGCCCGGAAACGAATGCTGTCCGCTGCATGACGATATCATGAACGATTTCCGCGCCGAGCTCTGCCGGGCGGAGGCTGGAGGGGACCGGTCTGAAGAATCCCCTGGCTGTTGTGAGGACGACAGGAAAAGAGCCGAGGAAAACACACGACAGTTCATACCGGCCGGACTTGTCCGTCACGGCTTTCCGGCGGGGATTGCCGCGGAAGAAGACCTCCGCCCCGGCAACGGGCTGGCCGGAATCGCGGTCGGTCACCTTTCCGACCACGGTGCACCCGCTACCCACAGCAAAGTCCCGGGTCGTCTCTTCCCCGGCCACGATCTCGATCGCGGCGAGAGTGGAGTGGACCATGGGCGCGTCGGCGGGGATGATCCGGATCTGATACAGGCCCGGCCTCAGCGCCGGAAAACTGTATTCTCCGGCCCGGTTCGACCGTGTCGAGACAACGGGCGGCCGCCTCCACGCATAGTTCCCGGGCTGATCCAGTATGTCGGCCGGCCTATATTCGTACACGGCCACGGTCGAATCCACGCAGGGAGAGTTCTTCGCCGCCATCACGATTCTCCCCGACAGGATACCAGGTTTTCCGAGGACGAAGTCCCGGCGCATGAACGGGCTGGCCAGAGCCCGCCCGGCATGGTAACCGGCGGCGGAGACCTCGACCACGCATCGAACCTCGAGGGGTTTCAGGACGTACCGACCGTCCCTGTTCGTGAACGTGGCCAGGAGCGCCTTCATCTCCACCGCCCCCGGCGAGTAGCGAAACGCCTTGACGGCGGCCCCGGAGATCGGCGCACCTCCGGTGTTCACAACCCGGCCGACGATGGAACCTCGCTCCGGTTCGAGCGAAAGCAGCTCCGCGTGAACCTCGGGTTCCTTCTCGGTGATCTCGGCCGTCTCCTCGGCGGGCCCGGTCTCCTGGGCGGTCTTCGCGACCGCCCGCTCCGACTTGTCCGCTTCAGACTCCGGCACCAGCGGCGGTGTCATCCCGTCCCGGGGCCAGAAAGCATACGCCACACCGAGGGCGACGAGAACGGCGATCCCGATCTTGATCTTCATGCTCATGACGAGTGCTCCTGTCAGAGACGAGGTTGCCGTGGCAGCCGCTGCCTTCGCAGCAGTGGGAAGCGTGAGAGGAAGCAGGGCCGTGCACCACCTTTTCCGGTCGCCGAATTCGCGGTCGAGGCGGGCGCGGAGTTGCTGGAGGCCCCGGCGGAGGCGGGTCTCGACAGCAACCACGGAAACATCGAGACGCGCTGCGATCCGTCTCGGCGGCATGTTCTCGAAGTAGCGGTAGAGGATAGTGGTCCGGTAGGGCTCCTCCAGGGAGTAGACCATGCGGGCGACCCGCAGCCTCGTGGTCTCGCGTTCCAGGATGTCGCCGGCCGACGGGATGCTCACCGGTTTCGCCACCGCTTCTTCCCGGTTCCGCCTGGATATCTCGGACCGTTGCCGTGAGAAAGCCAGGCTCCTGAGGACCTGGCGCAGCCACGCCTGAGGCCGGCCCGTCCTTGCGGGCGGCCTGTTCAGCGCTTCGACCCACGCATCCTGAGCGAGGTCCTCGGCGGCCGGTTCGTCTGCGACGAGTCGGCTCGCCAGGCGTCGTATCCAGGCGTCGTGGGCAAGCAGATCCTCCAGCAGAATGTGCGGGTCTTTCATGGCCTCGCACTCAATAGCGCAATGGGGGCGAGAATCCCGTCAACTCGGAGCATGCTTTTTTCATTATGCCCGGGAGCGGGGAGGGACGTATCGGAAAACCCGGAAGGGATCGAATGAAGTAAGACCATCCTTTCCCGAGGTTTAGGTGAGCCGTACCAGACGGTCTGCATACGAGAGGGCCATCCGGGTTTTTCCGGAAGCCGTTTCTCACTGAACCGACTTCGGACCGTATCGTTACCCGGGGCGCATCCTGACGGGAATCGAAGAACCTGCGCACACGAACATCGGCCTTCGGACGGTCCGTGCCGCCGGGTGTCATCCAGAGGCCGCGATCCGACCCGAATCGACTCCACCCTGTCAGACCCTGCATTTGCATGAGGACCTGATCTCGCTGCGACGGACGGGCAACCGCGGGAATTTCAGACGGTTACGCATACCCGCGGTGGAAGCTCTCCTGGAAACACATCGGACATGTTTTCGCCTCTCGAGGCGAACGATCGGGAGGTACGTATGCGCATCCTGCTCTTGACTGCCCTTCTCGTCTTGTCGGCCGTGGTGTCCGCCCAGCAGGACCTGTGCCTGGAGGAACTGGCCAGGGGGAGGAAAGCTCTTGACGCAGGGGACGGGGAGAAGGCCGCACACCGGCTCCGGAATGCCAGAAAAGCAGCGGCGGAAATGCCGCTGGGGACGAACAGAACCCTTCTCGAGAAACGCATCAAGAAGTTATTGCACAAGGCGGACTTCCTGGACGTGACGCGCAGCCGGGCCCTGACCCGGGCTGCAAAGGAGCTCATCCGGGTGGCGGAATCCTATATTCGTGTGAATCGGTTTGTCACGGCCAAGGAGCTCCTGGTGCTGGCTTCCGGACTGGACAAGCAGCTCTCGAAGGAACCTCTCAAGCGTGCCGAAGCGCTGCTCGAGGCCCGCAACCTGGACCCCCTCCCGGCCGAAGAGAAAAAGGCCAAGGGCAAAGTGGATGATACGCCACTCAGGGACATCGAGATCGGGAACGGCGCATTCAAGGGCGGTCTTCAATACACCGGAACCGGAAAGTGGTTGTCTCTGGGCAAGCACGGGCTCGTATCCCCCAAGATCACGGACGGACAATCCCACATGATCGTATCCCGGCGCCGGATATCAGGGGATGTGATCCTCGAGCTGGAGGCCTTGATCGGCAAAGAAGACGGCATCGCCGGGTTCTTCTTCGGTTACAAGGATTCGGGGAAGGACTGTGTGCTCATCGAAATCGCCCAGCGTAAAAATTCTCGCTGGAACCGGGCGTTTGAAGTGAAGTGGGGTGCGGATTTCAAGATGCAGGAACTGCAGTGCAAGCCCTACTCGATCACTCCGAAGGAAAAGGCGGCCTGGATCCCCCTCTCGATCCAGGTCAAAGGGCAGCAGGTCCGTGTCCTGTCCGGCACGGGTCCATCCCTCACACTCGACCTTCCCGGCAGGGACCTGACGGGGCGATTCGGAATCTACATCTCCGGCAACTGGGGCAACCGGGATCCGGTTCAATTCCGCAATCTCGAGATCAAGATCCCGCCTTCCACGGGGAAAAACCCTGACGAGGGGTGAGTCCTCCCGGAAGTCGCTTTCAGAAGACCATCTCTCCCTTGCCATCCATGCCCCGAGCGGCGAGAATCAGGCCCCGCCGAACCAGGTCGGCGAGTTTCTGAAAGGACCTGACATGCACTGGAACCGGAAACTGGACATCGTGCTTCTTTCGTCCGGCCTCGCCCTGACGCTGCTTCTTGTGTGCGGATTGACCGGATGCATCCTGGTCACCGGCCCTGTAGAGTTCCGGAAGATGAGTGAGACAGAGGAAGAGCTGGAGTTAAGAGAGACAATCGCCCGTCTCGAGAAGGAGCTCGATCGATGCAAGCAATTACTCAACGAAATGGGCGCCGAGCACCAGCACCAGGAAGACCTGCGGCGGGAAGGGAAGGAACTCGAAGGCAAGCGCGACTGCGTTCCCTCTGACCTGGAAAAGGTCTCCCTCATCGAAGCCTCTGTCCTGAGGGTGAACCACGATCTCAAGTATGTCATGCTGTCAGCGGGTCGGGACGCAGGCGTCCGGAAGGGTATGCTCTTCTTTCTCTTTCACGGCGACACGTGTATCGGAACGGTCCAGGTAGATTCTGTCTATCCCCGGGCCTGCTCCGCCTCGATGCTCACGAGGGGCATGGCGCCGGAGACCGGGGACCGGGCCACGACCCGCCTGAAAATCCCGCATGAGGGGAAAGAAATCGACTAGCCAGCCCCATTCCAGAAAGTGGACCAGAAGCTCAGCAGCCTGTCCGCCGGCTGAAACCAGTGCACCACTACCTGGTGATCGTGAACATGGCCGTGTTGGAGATCGATCGGATCCCCAGCGGCGCAGCCGGGTCCAATGTCACGAAGGCGGAGTAGATGCGAATCCCGACCAGAGGCGGGATGTTCGGGATGTGGATGGCCGCCTGAGCCTGGCCCGTGGCCGCGATCAATCCGACGTATCCCGAGAATAACTGCGGAAGGTGGCCGCTCACCGAGAGCACCAGCATCGTGTCCGGAGACAGGCCGAGTGTTCGCTGTCCGACGGGAAGCGGGCCGTTGCCCAGCGAGGAGCCGACCTGGTAGGCGAGTCCACTGTCGCCGGTGGCCGTGAGATGCAGGGTGACCGTTTTGCCGGGTCTGGGGGAGCCTCCGACGGTGATATTCACGTATGCCACCTTGGCGATGAAGCTATCCGTATTCTGGTTGTAGGTCAGGTCCGGCCCCACCGTCACGGGAAACTTGTGCGTGGTCTCGTCGCTGTCGGTATCCCCGCCCACGAAGGCGTTGCCGACGGCATCCACGGCCATGGACCAGCTCTCATCGTAGTCCTGGCCACCGATGTAGCCGCAGTAGTCCAGGCCCGAACCCGTCACGTTCACCCGCGTGATGAAGGCGTCGGTGTTTCTATGGTAGACCAGGTCCGGCCCTATCTTCACGGGGAAGGTCTTCTCGTCGCTGTCCGTCCCCCCGGACACGTAGGCATTCTGCTGGTTGTCCACCCCGATTCCCCAGCCCCAATCATCATCGATCCCGCCGATATACCCGCAGTAGACGAGCGCCGATCCCTGCGGACTCACCTTGGCCACGAACGCGTCGAGGGTGTTGACCGGGCCGTTGAATGTCAGGTCCGGCCCCACCTTCACGGGAAATCCGTCGGTGGTTTCGTTGCTTGCGGTGTGACCCGCCACGTAGGCACACCCCGTGGAATCCACGGCAATGGCGCTGCCGTCTTCATCCTTGGCCCCGCCGATGAATCCACAGTAGACGAGGGCCGACCCCTGCGGATTCACCTTGGCCACGAAGATGTCGTCGGCTCCGCCGTTGTGGGTCAGGTCCGGCCCCACCTTCACGGGGAACGTGGTCTCGGTGCTCTGGGTCTCCCCGACCACATAGGCGCTCCCGGTGGTATCCACTGCGATACCGCCCCAGCCGAGATCGGAACCGGAACCACCGATGTAGCCGCAGTAGTCGAGGGCGGTGCCGGCCGGATTCACCTTGGCCACGAAAGCGTCATTGGTTCCGCCGTTGTAGGTCAGATCCGGCCCCACCTTCACGGGAAACGTGGCCTCGGTGCTGACGGTGTTGCCGGCCACGTAAACACCTCCCGAGAGATCCACGGCCAGAGCGTACGGGTAGTCATCCAGTGCGCCGCCGATGTAGCCGCAGTAGACCAGGGTCTTCCCCGACGGATCGATCTTGGCGACGAAGGCATCCCCCCCACCCGAGGTGGGCCCGTTGAAGGTCAGATCGGGCCCTCCCTTCACGGGGAAGCCCTCGGTGGTCTCATTGCTTTCGGTATGTCCGACTACGCATGCGTTCCCCTGGGCATCCACGGCGATGCCCTCGCCCAGTTCGTAATCGGTGCCCCCGATGTAGCCGCAGTAGACGAGTCCCTTTCCCGACCTGTCGATCTTTGCCACGTAGGCATCGCTGTTGCCGCTGTATTTCAGGATCGGGCCGACCGCCACCGGGAACTGGTGGGTGGTCTCGTTGCTCTCGGTCTCGCCGGTCACGTACGCGTTCCCCTTGGAGTCCACAGCGACGCCGTAGTTATCCTCATAGTCGCCGCCGCCTACGTAGCCACAGTAGACCAGGATGGCGGGATCGATGACGAGCGGCCGCATCGCATCGTAGTCGCCCAAATGAAAACCATAGCAGACCCCGTCCGACTCCAGGTCATACGTCAGTTCCACCGGTAACCGCTTGCCGCACATCTCCTGGTAGGCCACGGGCGGGGCGTCCTCGAATCCGCTCACGGGCGTCCCCACCCTCAGGGCTCCCCTCTCGGTCAGAATCACCGAAGTGGTGCCGCGATAGGCAAGTCGAATCTCACCCGGATCGGCCCCCGGCTCGACCAGGAATTCGTATTTCATTCGATTGACCGTGCCCATGTAGACCAGGTCGATCCCCGGCCAGAGGTCTTCGTACACGACCTTCGCAAACGTCGGCAGCCCCGTCTTCCAGTCCTTTTCCGGCCCCTTGAAGTAGCTGAAGACGGCTTCCTGTCTGTCTTCCCCCCGGGGATTCACGTCGGGATTCGCCCCCACGAAATCCAGCTTCACGATCCAGTCCCGGTCCTTGCCCTTCAGCCGGAAGGTGATCCCGTCCTTCGTGAACAGCAGTGTCTTGTCCGCACCCTGGACGTAGTAGAGCACCTCTTCGGGATGTACCCCCTGATTCTCTACGAAGTAGATCGGGAGCTTTCCGAATGCGGCCTTGAGAAGGGAGGGGGTCGAGGGGCTGGCGTCCTGCCCGGAAGCGAGGGTGATCAGAACAGCCATCAGGACCAGAGCCGTGAGGGTTCGTTTCATGGCGATCTCCTTTGGGGGTGATGGAGTAACCGGCCCATTGTACCTGATCGGAATGCGTTTTCTTGATTTCGCTCCAGCAAGCAACGGGAGACTAGGGCCGCGGCCACCACAACACCATAAAAAGAAAGAAGTTATCGCTTTTGCCGGCCTCTAGGCCATCTCGACATCCTGCCAGGGAACACAGCGAAACAGGATCGACAGCAGCTCCAAATTGCTTCACGTATTGGAAATCCACGACCATTGCCAGTAATGATGAGGCGGGGTGGATGTGGCCTGGGCGATGTACGAATGGGGCAAGGGATCGTATCGACCATGGAAGTTGACCTCGACGTGCTCAGGCATGTTCTCCACTACACGAACCATCTGCTCATCCCGTTTGTCCTCGGGAGGGTCTTCTGGAAAGAGAACTGGTGGAAGGCCGGGCTCATCATGGCGGGCACAATCGTCATCGATTTGGACCATCTACTGGCAGATCCGATTTTCGATCCTGATCGTTACAGTATCGGTTTTCATCCCCTGCACACCCTGTGGGCCGGAGTTGCTTACGCGGCCCTGCTGGCGATTCCCTCGTGGAAGTGTCGTGCAATCGGGGCGGGATGCTTGTGGCATCTGTGCACCGATGCGATTGATTCCTGGCTCGGTGGATGGTGGGCATAGCAAGGCGCTTCAGGCGGACCGCTCAATGAGGACGTAACGTCAACGGAACCGGCGTACTCGAGTAGTCGATGCTGTTCAGGAACACTATGTATGCATGATAAAACCGCAAGCCTATGAGCACGGGCGACAGCCCCTTCGGCACCTTGACCGTGGCCGTTGCCTTGCCCGAACCGTCGAGCACACCGAGCGAGTTCGCAATCAAGGAATTCGGGGAGTACACCGTGAACCAGAAGTAGCCATCCGGGTTCAGGAGCAGCGTGACATTGCCGAGGGGCATGCCTCGTGGTGCACCGCTGTCCATGCAACCGGCCAGGAAGTAGGACTTGCCATTGTGACCGGTACCTGCATCGATTGACAACGTGACGTTACCACCCGTGGCGACCGAGACCAGATGCGACGATGCGGTCAGGTCTGTGGGACCGTAGACCCAGGTGTCGTTACGAATATTCGTCCCGTCGTGGCCCCCGAACAAGACCGTGTTTCCCCGGGCAGCATCGTACGCCATGCCGTGTCCCCCGAGTTTCGGCGGCTTCGTCGTGGGGGAGCACTGGATCCAGCTTATCCCGCCCCACTCCCAGGTATCGGCATGGTAGCTCGGGTGGTACCCCCCACTGAATAGCACGATCCGCTGTCGAGCCGCGTCATACGCCATGGCATGCATATTGCGAACAGGAGGGTTCAACCCGGAGGGCGTCACGTTCTTCCAAGTCCCGGCTCTGCCGTCCCACTCCCACGTATTATTACAGATCGGTTGACCACCCCCGAAGAGCACGATCCGCTGTCCGGCGGAGTCGTACGCCATGGCATGACCCGCATTCACTGGCGGGCTCGTCGTGGGCTTGTACTGTGTCCATGTCCTCCCGTCCCATCCCCAGGTATCGTTGAGCCAGGTCTTGCCGGTATACCCCCCGAAGAGGACGACGCTCTTGCGGACACCATCGTACGCCAAATCGTGATTCACCCGCGCCGGTGGACTCACAGCAGGAGTGACGTCTGTCCAGTTGGTTCCATCCCACTCCCAGGTGTCGTTCAGTTGCCCCACCGAGCCTCCACCGAAGAGGACCACCCGCTTCCTGGCGGAGTCATAGGCCATGGCAGAAAACCGTGCCGAAGGGCTAGTATTGGGCTTGCACGGAATCCAGCTGCTACCATCCCACTCCCAGGTGTCGTTCAGGCGCTTCAGGTTGCTGTCTACGCCCCCGAAGAGTACGACTCGTTGTCTTGCTTCGTCGTACGCCATTGCATGCCTGAAACGAGCTGAAGGAATCAATGTCGGCGACAGCTTCGTCCAGTCCATCTGCCCGACCACAGAGATAGTGGTGAGCACGATGGTGAGGACTACGAGCACCAGGATGTGTGAAGTCCTTGGCGTGACCATGGCTATTACCTCCATCCGATGATAGCAAAAATCCGGTCTGCCCGGCTCCCCGGTGCCGTTCCTCGACCTTCTCCGGGCCAGGCTGTCCCAAGAGCGGAAAGGGTGCGCAGGTGTCACAAGGAATTTGAATTTATTTCGAGTCCAGTAGCAGGAACGGCCGAAAGGTGTGTGTTATCAGAGGATTAAGGCCATACGGACTCAATTCTGATCGAGCATATGGTGGGCAATTTTGACACGGGTGGGAAGGCCGCTGGCTCGATGTGCATGGTGATACTCGATCCTGAGTCGGCGCTTCGTGATCCGTTCACTTGAGAATAGGATCTGCCATCACGTTCGTCACATGTGCATGCAGCGGGGTAAGGTGATGCACGATGAGTGCCTGAATGTACAGAGTATTGCCTATCAGATTAGGATCGCTCGGGAACGTGACCTGGAAGGAACCGAAGCCCGTAGGCCCTGAAATGGTCTTCAATGGCAGCGGGGCGATCCCGACCGGATACAGGCCCAGTGAACCGAACGGCTGGATCTTGATCGGCGGCACCGCAGCTTGCAGATTCACAAAGGGCATGGCGTACTGGATGCCGGTGGCATATCCGGGCTTGGCGAAGTAATAGAGCAAAAACGGCTTTCCAATTTGTGCCGAAAACTGTGAATAGACGTGCCGATGTAGGTTCAGGTAGAGGCGGCTCTGTCCCTCGTTTCCGAGAATAAGATCCGGATCACCATCGCCGTCCACATCCCCGAGTGTGACAGCACCTGTGGGATCGGTGTCTTTCGGCATTCTCCGAGCAGTCATGTCAGTGAATTTCCCCTGCCCGTTGTTCATGTAGAGTACATTCTGGCCATTGTGGTTCCCGAAGATCAGGTCGAGATCGCCGTCTCCATCCACGTCTCCTGTGGTAATATCCGTTGTAATGGCCATATCCTTGGGCATGAGAGAAGCTGTCAAGTCGGAAAAGCTCCCTTTCCCGTTGTTCAGAAAAAGACTGTTCTGAAGCACCGTTCCCCTCACCGTGGCACTGACCAGGTCGAGATCCTTGTCACCGTCCACGTCTGCAAGAGCTACTTTGTTGGTCCAGCCAAGATTCTTGGGCATCTGAGAAGCCGTGACGTCGGTGAAGTTCCCCTTTCCGTCGTTCAGGAAGAGACTGTTCTGGCTTCTGTTCCCGCAAACCAGGTCGAGGTCACCGTCGCCGTCCACATCTCCGAAGGTCAAATCCTCGGTCCACCCCGCGGTGTTTGGAATTTGAGTGGTGGTTACATCGGTGAACTTCCCCTTCCCATCGTTCAGGAGGAGTTGGTTGGCTGTTCCAGCAACAGCGAAAACGAGGTCCAGGTCACCGTCGCGGTCGATGTCTCCAAGATCCATTTCAAATGTAGGTCCACGGCTATTAGGGATACGTGAAGCTGTCGCGTCCGTGAACTTCCCCGTCCCGTCGTTGAAATAGAGCTTGTTCTGGCCCTGGTCGTTTGCACAAATCAGATCGAGGTCCCTGTCGTTGTCCACGTCTCCCAGAGCCAAGCCATAAGTCCTATCACCATCCTTGGGCATCTTTGAAGCCGTGAAATCGGTGAACTTCCCCCTCCCATCGTTGAGATAGATCCGATTCTGTCCCTGGTTCCCGAGAACGATATCCGGATCATTGTCGCCGTCTACATCGCCGAATGCGATGTCATAAGTCGTATACTTGAAACCCGGCAGCTTCATCTTCCCCAGCTCCATGAACTGGGTCGCCTGAGCGTTCAACACCGCGTCGAAGGAAAGAACGGTCACCAAGGCCGCCGGGACGGCAGAGAACCTGGCCACGAGGCACGTGAACAACAGGAATCGAGATGTCCTTGGCGTGAACATGGTTTCACTCCCATTCGAGGATAACAAAATCCGACCTGCCTGGCTTTCCTGGGCGACGCCCATCGGCTTTCTCCGGGCCAGGCTATCCCAAGAGCGGAAAGGGAGTGTAGCCGTCACAAGGAATCTGTTTTTTTTCTGAGGGATGGTGAAAGACCGGATGTGTGCAGATAAGCCCATTTATAGAAAGGACTTGGGATTGCCAGAAATTTCAATCCGGCCGGGAATTCCGGGAGTGCCTACTTGCCGTCCGGCTTCTTCTTTTTCTCCTCTTCCTCCTTCTTCTCTTTATCCCTTTTGGTCTCCTCATCGGCCACTCTCTTGGCCAATTTCTTGTACTTGTCCACCGCCCTCTTCAAGATCTCCTGGAGGGTCCTGTCCTCTGACGCCGGTTGCTTTGGATCGACTCGGAAGGGTGAACGCGAAATGAGCTGAAGCAACCGCATCCGCTTCTCCTGCTCCAGCAGCATCTGCCTCTGCAACTCGCAAACCTGTCTCGTCAGGCGCAGCTGCTCCCGTAGCAATTCGGGGCTCGCGTCCTTGCCGGGCATTGGTGCCATGAGTGAAGTTCTATCTATTTGCAGGGCGATGAGTTTTCGCTGGATCTCGGCGATCCGTTTCCTGTCCGGACGCAGGGCGCGCAGCAGAACGTGCATCTCGTCCCTGAGGCCGCCCCACGCCTTGCGCAACGTGGACACGGCCCGGCCGAGGTCCTCGAGGCGCGCCGGCGCATCGGTTCGCCTTGGGTCCGGGTCGTCCTTCACGGCCTTTGGCGCAGGCTTCTGACCTTGCCTCAATCCGCGCATCTCGGCGCACATAGCAGCCACCTCAACACGCATCTTCTCGAGAGTGGCGATGTGCTTGCGAAAATCCATGTCCATCGGCGCGGTCCGAACAGGCTGCGCGGTGGCCGTGAATGCCAGAGAGAGAATCAAGGCGAGGCAGGTTCCGAGGAGGATGCGAGGTGACATGAAGCGTCTCCTTCAGTCCGGATCAATAGCGAATATTCCTTTTCTACTTCACCCCGGTGGGTTTCACGCGGTAATCCAGCTCTTCGCTCGACCAGCCGCGGAACTTCTCGAAGGGGATGCCCCTCGCCTTGGCGGTGGCGTCGATCTTGAACCTGAATCCGCCGCAGTCGGAGAAATAGAGGTAATCCCTGTTTTCCCGGTACCACTTCCTCCAGGGTTCGGGCTCAGCACCCAGGTCCAGGCTGGTGTAGCGACGCAGTGCGGCGTGGGCCTGGTTCCGGGTGTTTTCCTTTTCGAGGTCGGCCAGGCAGCGTTCCAGGAACTTCCTCTTGTGGTTGGGGATGCCCGTTCTCCGGGCGTAGTCATCCACCAGGAAGCGGCGCCCCTCGGGGTAGAACCAGGCGCGGTTGGCGTCGATCCAGGCCTCGGTCTCGTCGATGTCCTTTCCTGCCATGGACTCCGGAAGGTAGCGCTTCAGGGTGTTCAGGAGCCCGGGGGCCGCGGTGCGGGCCCGGTGCAGGTAGGCGTAGAGCCCGTCTCGGGTCTTGCTGAGCCGGTACTCCAGGACCTGGGCTTCCTTCTGGCCGGCTGCGAAGTGCACGGTGTTGACGAAGAGGGCCTTGCCCGCCCGGGTCAATCGCTCCACACCGCCCGCGAATCCCCACAGGGTGTAGGGGCCGTGGCGCGTGATGGCCCCGCGATCGGGTCCCTTTCCGCTCAGGCCCAGGGCGATCACTTCGGCGTCGCAGGCGTTCAAGAATCCGTCGAGGGTGAGAGCCTCGCCCATCTCGGACTGGCTCTCGCCCTTGGTTTTCAGGACTTTGAGCCGCCCGTTTTCATGAGGGACTTCAAGCGGAGAGTTCAGGATCGGGTGGGTGGGCCGCACACCGTGTGCGACGTCGTGGAGGCACTGTCAGGTGTAGGGGTGGCCGTTCTTGAGCTTGAACCTGCCGAAATAGACGCAGCCGTAGGAACCGACGCCGAGGACCGGGCGGCCGAAATCCAGGATCGGATTCCGCTCCCGGAATCGCCTGCCCTTGCCTGTCACCAAGACCAGGTCAAAGGCACGGGCTCTCTCCCGGGTTGCCTCTGTCCAGGCGTGCACCGTCGAGGTGATCCCGTGCTGCGCGAGAAGGTTCTTGAAACCTCCGGCCAGGGCCGGGTCATTGCCGGAAATGACCAGCACCTTCAGGGCGGCCGTCTCTCCTTCCTGTCCCAATGCAGATCGTGTCCCCGACAACAGGACCAGGAGCAGAAGAGCCAGGACGAGGAGAGGGTTGCACAGCTTCAAGGTCACCTCCGTGTGACGTCGGACGACCAAGGGGCCCGTTCCCGGGCCCCTTGGTGGAAATCACTACCTACCCGATCTTGAAGGAGACGGCGTTGGTGACGACGAATCCGGCACTGGCGGTGGAGTCGGAGGCATACGCCTGGAGTTCGACACCGAGGATTGCGGCAGGGAAAGTCAGGTTCAGATCGAACCGGCCGCCCGAGTCCAGTGCGATGGGGATGTGCCCGATGAACACCGGGAAGATCAACAGGTTGCAGCCACCCGGAAGGGGGACGGGCTTCAGGCCGGGCGTCGGCGAGATCAGGATCCCGCCCACCGCGTTGGCCTGGCCGTTGGTCACCGCGAGATTGATCTTGCCCGGTGCAGGGGTCGGCGCGACCAGGTTGTTGCTCAGAATCAGGTTGAGCATGCCATTGGCCCCCATGCATCCGGCGGGACCGTAGCCGAAGTGGATGCGGGTGATGACGAACGAGGACTGGGTCGTGGCGGTGGTGGCGTTGTATGTGGCCGCGTATTGCCCCTTGCCGTAGGTGGCCGCGTTAGATACGACCACGTCATGGTATGCAAAGGTGCTCGACGAGCTGCCGTCGTGGCTGAACAGGATCACGAGATCCCCGCCCTGGTAGGTATAGGGCATCTGGAATCCGAAGTAGAAGGTGTCGAACGGATTCGGATTGGTCGAAGTCACCTGGTAGGCGCCCACGGGGATCGTCATCGGACCCATGCGCACCTGCACCGGATTCTTCATGTTGGCAGCAAACGTGGTGGAGAAGGAGGCGATGGGCGCCGCCGCCTGGGCAAGGGTGATATCGTAGTTCTTCCACGTGGTGGCGGCCGTGGGCCAGGCCGCAGTGGAGCCATTATAAACGCGGAAGCTGAGCCCCGCAATCTCCGCGCCCACCGGGATCGCGCTCAGCTCGCTCGCAGCAATGCCGAGCTGGAATGTGCGGGCATTGCCGGAATTACGGAGCAACGAGTTGAGGCCGCTCGTTCCCGTCACCGTGGTATTGGCGTTGGGGGCCACCACGGATTGAGCCTCAGCCAATCCGGCCGCCACTAGCGCGACGGCAACGCAAAAGACAACGATTGGTTTCATGTCGCTTCCTCCTGAACAGTGATGTAATAGGCTTTCATCTCCGGATCACGCCGAGGGCACGCGATCCGGGACGGCCATCAGCCAGGGAATCTCGACTCTCTCTCATCGTTTGCAGGCTGGTTACTCTACCAGATTCCCCTTTCCGGGTCACTCCCATATTTGGCGAGAACCTGGATCGTCACGGCAGAGGTGCAGATTCACGCCCGATCAGGAGACGAACTTGGTGGCCGTGATGTTGGATACCGTGATGGCGGTGCCGAAGATGACCACCTGGGAGTAGACCGTGATACCGATGAGCGGACCGGGCGGGGGCGTGAGCTGAAACGTGCCCAGGCCCGTACCGTCCAGTACGCCGAGGGACAGGATGTAGAAGTAGAAGAGAATCTTCGGGTTGCCCGGGACCGGGAGGGGGAAGGTGGCATTGCTGTTCAGTGCGATGGTCAGGATCCAGGTTTCTCCCGGCTGGGCGCCGAACTCCCATTTGAATGGTACGCCGCCGTTGCCGGTGGCCGGCGCCGTCAAGGCCGGCGGTGAAGTCGGGACGTACCGCAGATCTTTTGAATTGCTCCAGGTCCCGGGAAAGGGCGTGTGGACCTTGATCCGGAAATCTCCAAGGTAAGGCGGCCGGGGTGCTGAAAAGGTGATTCGATCGGCATTCTCGATTTTGAATTGACCTTTTTTAAGGGTGAACGGGCCTACCCTGACCTCGTCGGCGTTGTTGAAGTTCATGCCGTTGATCGTGACCAGACCTCTGTAGATCGCCGGGACGGTCGCCGGCGTGATCGAAGTGATATACGGCTGTCCGGCGACGGGGAGGGCGGCCACGAAGGCCAGCCCGGCCATGACGGCGAGAACCGGGAGAGTGTTTTTCAATTGCACGGGTCACCTCCAGTCTACTCCAAAACTGTCGCAGCCAGTGCCTGACGATACAGGCTGGAAAAACGGGCTTTGATAATTATATCGAATCTTCATTTTGCACCTGTGTCAAGAGGGGGGAGCAGGATCGGTATTTACAGGGGAGAATACGCTTGACAGGTCGCAATCGAATGAAAGGGTAGGGGTCATCCGCCTGTGCCTGAATCCGAGTGGACAAAGATATGCTCATTGAATCGATGCTTCGACTGATCCCCACCGCCGGCGAGCTGGTGGTGTGGTTCCCGGCGGGACTCATCTGGTCATTCCTGACACTCGTCGTGTGCGGCAAGCTCAAGGTCGATTTCCACTGGCAGACCCCGTTCACCCGGAAGATCAATCACTTCGTCATCTTCACCAGCGCCGCCGTGGTCAGCCTGACCGGCGGGACCTCGTCCGTCTGCGCGTTCGCCCTGGGTGTTTCCAGCGTCATCGCCTGGGCCGTGGTTCGGGGGGACGGCAACCTCCTCTACGAGGCCATGGCGCGCGAGCGTGACGCACCCCACCGGACCTACTACATCGTGGTGCCGTTCCTCTCGACGGCGTTCGGAGGCATTCTCAGCAATCTCCTGTGGGGGCACCAGGCTGCCGTCCTGGGCTATCTCGTCGCCGGTATTGCAGATGCACTGGCCGAGCCGGTTGGATTCCGGTTCGGCCGCATCCGCTACCGGGTCCCGAGCCGTGCGGGCCGGGGCACGACACGGAGCGTCGAGGGAAGTATGACGGTTCTCACGGCGTCCTTCATCATCTCCCTGATCTACGCGCTATCCCGGGAAGTGTCGCCCCTCTCCCTGTCGCTGCTGGGATTACTCCTCGGCCTGTCGCTGCTGTTTGCCGTGGTCGAGGCCCTCTCACCGCACGGCTGCGACAACGCACTCCTGCAGATCGTTCCCTCCTGGTCGGCTGCCGTCCTCCTCCTGGGCTGACGTCCACCGGTAAGCCTGCTTCACTTCGATGGTGACTCGGGTTCCACCGGGATGCCGGATACACCATAGCCCGAAGGACGTGACAGCAGGAAGATACGGCAGCCGTAGCCCTCTTCTAGCGACTGAGTAGTTGCACTTTCCTGGAGTATCCGAAGACAGCGACCGTCTCGACCGCAGGATCCGCTCCGCCAGGCGGCAATGGCTCAAGCACGAGCACGCAGGGAAAGGAACACTATCGGCACCATTCCAACTCTTGGAGTGGAACAAAGAGTGGGGGTTGGACACCGAGGGGGATTGTGCACCTCCATGTGCACTTCCATCCGACTTCGATAGGGATCAACATTCATCAATAGAGACTGAAAGTGGTGTAGAAATAGAGGAGGGTAATCGCCCTATACCCCTGGATAAACAGGCAAAACCGTTACCTGCAAGGGGTACAAAAAAAGATGCCCCTGCAAGGATTCGAACCTTGGACCCGCTGATTAAGAATCGGGCCTCCCCCCTTTCCAGGATTTCCAGCGCCGCATAGGTTTTCCCTATTTTTACAGTATTTTTTGCTTGCTAAGCGTATGTGGAAATGCGACAAGATACGACAATACCACCCCGTTTGAGGGTGGCAAAAAGGGTGGCATATGGGTGGCACTCATTCCGGGAGGACAAGCCATGCCGAAGAAGAAAAAGCAGTGCCGAAGGACGAGGACTTCGCATGTCGGCGTGAAACTCATCCGCAAGAAGTCCGGAACTCGGACTCGATGGCTGGGCAGATGGAAAGATCCGCGCTCAGGCCGCTGGTGCGAGGTGTCCTTTGCCAAACTCGGGCTCAGCAATGCCGACGCCCGGAAGGCCTGGGCAGAGCGCAAGGCCGCCGCTCTATCAGTCGAACTACAGGCGCGGGGTCTTGGGCATATTGAGCCTGAGGACGCGGATGTGGGGGACCTCATAGAGGGGACGCTCAGCTTACTGGAGCGAGAGCTTCGTCCAGCCACCGTCGTTACCTATCGGCGGGCGCTTGATGATTTCCTCGCTTGGACCGTTGAACGCGGCGTACGGCGCTCCAGAAGCTTGTGTGCATCAGATCTGGCACACTTCCGGGACTGGATTCTCAAATCTCGGTGTAGGCTCGTCCCCGTAGTCGGAAAAAACATCGGTCGAGGGAAGTACCGCCCTGGAAAACAGCCAATCACGACGGGCGGGATCAATGTAATTTTGCGCTCGGTTCGCGCCATCCTCAGCCGACTTGCCGACCGCGGCGCACTACTGTTCACCCCCGACGATGTCCGGAAGAAACTCCCCCTTGTCAGAGTTGACTGTCCTGAAAAGCGCGTACTCGATTCAGATTCAGTACGCAAGGTGTTGACGGCGGCTATCGATGACCCTGACCCGGACGCTGCGCCATTCACCGCCGGGCTTCTCCTTGGTGGTTTTCGCTTCTCCGAACTTGCGACGCTTGACTCCTCGTCCCTAAATCCGGAGACCGCGGCGGTAAGGCTTGCGAGCAGTGCCACCAAGGGACGGCAGCCCCGGGTAATAGACCTCCACGTTGCCCCGACCCTCGGGAAGATCCTTGGTCGCTCAAAAAATGGCCCGGTTTTTCCCGGCTTTACCCGGGATCGCGCTAAAAAGCTGCTTGGTAGGCTAAAACGCCGAGCGAAACTGCGGTTCAATTGGCAGGCCCTCCGGCGGACCTGCGGCTCGTTCATGGCCTGCGCTCATTTTGGAGGTGTATATGTGGCGGCAGCCCGCCTCGGGCATGGCTTCCAGGTAGCTGAGAAGCACTATCTTCGCCGTGTCGCCGTCCCGCCGGACGCCAAGAGCCTTGAGGAAGCAATGGATGCGGTTGACCTCTTCGAGCAAATCGCCGACCACGCTGAAATCGGGGGGAAGGTGGTTCACCTGGAAGTGGCCGGATAAGTCGCACAAATAGACGCGATATTGGATTTCCCGAGAGTATTTTTTATTTGACAACTAAACGTACTGTGATACATTCTGACCTAATTCCCACCAACGGCGTGTAGCCGTGCCTCCTCCCGGGAGGTGGAGTTAACGGCCTGGGGCCGTGCTCTTGAGGCAACTCAAGAGTGTACTAACCTCGCACCGCACTGGCGCGGGGTAAGGGCGAGACGCCGGCGCACCTTCGGACGACCGAGGGGCGCTGAAATGCGGCTCCAAAGGCCGCGGCGTGGCCGAGCAATCGGCACGATCAAGTCGGGGAGTGGTGATCCTCAGCCACACTTGAGATCGTGCCATGTCCCGACTCATATCCGCGCTTGAAGTCGCAAACCTCATCGGTGTCTCCAGGCAGACCGTGTACCGCCTCGCTAACGCCGGCGTTCTTCCTCCCTCCGTCCGCTTCGGACGAAGAGTCCGCCGCTGGCGGGAATCCTCAATTCGCGATCACATACGAAAACAGGAAAAAGCGGAGCGTGAGGTGCTCGCGGAGGCCGTCGCATGACCGCTGAACGCGCCCTCGTCGGGCTGCCGAGGCTCATGAAGATCGACGAGGTCGCAGAGCTTTTACGGTGTTCCAGAAGGTCGATCGAGCGGTTGATCCGACGGAACGAGTTGGATTCGTTCAAAGCAAAGGGGCGGCGACTCATTCCGCGGGATGCGGTAGCCGCGCTACTCGATGGTCGTAATCCAATGCCGAGAGTGAAAAAGGTTCGGAAATTGAAGAATTTGGCAGGCTGAAAATGAAAGGCCACTGGCCGCCGCCAATCTGTTGCGAACAGCGACCAGTGGAAGCAGAACCAACATGGAAAGCATAAAACAAAAATCACAACGTTGTCAAGTCTCCTTTATTCCTCCATTTCCCCCTGCGGGCCGCTGCCTCCAATGCGGAACCAGTGGCGACCTGGTGCACGATACCATCGAACCGCTCCACCTTGAATGCCTGGCCTGTGGCTTCAGGATCCACCAGGTCCGGCATGTCACAGTGGCATACAACCGTGAGAAGGCCAGGCTCCTCGGAAGGGAGGTGGATTCATGATCGCTCGAACCCCTCCTCCCTCCAATCTCGCCGCTGAGGTGCAGCGCAAGATTGATGCCCTCCCACCGGTGGACCTATTCGACGAAGACAGGGCTTCTCGCCGGATACATGAGATCGACCGAATCTGGTTCGAGGTCTTCGGGCACGAGGTCGGGATCATCGAACGTCTCAGCCTCGAAGGCGGTTCACAGCCCGCTACCTCCACCCCTACAGGCAGCCAGTGTGACATCGTTCCGGACGAGGCGCGACGCCGAGCGGCAGCCTACGTGGCGGCAGTACCAGGTGCGGCCATGGGCAACCGGAACAACATCGCCTACCGGCTGGCCGCGACCATCGCCCGGGATTTCGCACAACCTGACGAAGATGTCTACTGCCTCATGGATGAGTGGAACGGCAGATGCATTCCCCCCCTTGACGGTGCCGAACTACAGACTGTCACCGGCAACGGCATCGCTGGTGCGATCGGGGATCGGGGGAGCAAGCTCCGAGTCACCCCGGGTAGGGAAGAATTGGAGGGGATGTCAGAGTTTTCCCAGAGGGGGGATCTCTACTGTGAAAACTCTGACACGGAGGCTCTACTTGACCGTTTTGGGGCGTATGGACGCCGATCCTGCCCGGATCCGGTTCCCGTGCTCCTGCGGAAAACCGCCGACCCGAAGCGGCATCGGTGGACAGGCGTCTCATGTGAATCCTCGACCTGCGTGTTCTGCCGAGCGGAAAAACTGGTAGAGCATGAACGCCGGATCCGGCCTCATCTCCTCCAGTCTGAGCACATCTCCCGCCTGAGCATCTCATCAACCGCCTACGAGGCTATCTACCGGAAAATCCGCCGCCGGGACGGCTTCGCTGTGAGAATCCAACATCCGAGTGGCAGATTCATTGTGTTCACGGATACCCAGGGATTGCCAGGCGCGGAGGAGATTCCAGCGGGGGACCGCCTTGAGGCGCTCAGGAAATCTCTTGAGACCACCAGGCAGTATTCCGGCAAGGGCTCAAGGCTGGTCACACATCCCATCGCTTGGGTCCATGAGGCGGCCAAAGAGGAAAAATCGGAGAAAGAGTTCGAGGCCGTTGCGCGTGGGTTCCCGGGTCAGGATACGGAAGCAATTACAAATGGAATCGAAGCGGAGGCTGCGACTTTCGGCGTCGATTTTACGCGTGACCACGAGGGTTTTACGCTTGATCCATTGTCCGAACACTACGACCACATACTCGGATTTGCAGGTGTCTCCGTGTACAGGACTACCTCACCGCCAGTCCGCTCCCGAGCGGCACCATCTCGGCTTGCTGACATGGAGGATCTATGGCAAGCCGCCTGACACCGAAACTTCGCCCGCGTGCGCGTGCGCGAGACAATCAATCCATGAAAGGAGGGCACAACAATGCCCATGGATATAGTTGAACTCGTCGCCTTGGTCGGCGACCGCGAGATTACAACCGAGGGACTTTCACCGACCGATATTGTTTTTCGGCTTGAGGAATCTCGTAAATTTATTCTCTCAGTTCTTGAGGATTATGAGGTCTCCGCTCAGCAAGCACGTGAAAGTTTTCTGCCGGAGATTTTGCCAGGAGAACTCCACCCGATCGCGGAACGTGCGATTGCTCGCGTGAACGGCACCCATGCGTTGCTCGAACAGGCAAAACAGAAAGCCGACAACCTTGCTGAGGAGATAAAGCCGACTCCCGCAAAGGTCGATCCGGTCTTGGTCGTTGAGGCCCGATCCATACTCCGCTCGCTGGATCAGATCGATCGCGTCACCGCATGGTTCGAGGCGATCGCAGTGGGCGACGTGACTACCCGCCATGCATTCGAGACAGCCAGACCATATGATCCGGTACGGCTGGCACCGGCCACGGAGCGCGAGGGGCTTGAGAAAATGCTCGAAGAGACCGAGCCGGTCCGTGTCGCCCGCCTCCGGGCCATCCGTCGGGGGATCGAAATTGTTGAACGCGTCGCCGCGGCTGTCGTCGGGAAAATTGCCTCGGATGCAAAGCTCTCCCAGGACGAACAACGCTTTGTTAAATTGTGAGCAGTCATGTCCGATTCAAACGGAGTAAACCGAGAAGGCGGAAATGGCCGGGATCGCCGCGGTCGATTCACCCAAGGCAATCCCGGCGGGCCAGGCAATCCGCAGATTCGCCGACTTTCCGAATATCGCGCTGCAATTGCGGAGGCGGTGTCGGTTGACGATTTGAAGGCGATCCTTGTCAAGCTGGTCGAGAAAGCGAAGGCCGGTGATCTGCTCGCCTGCCGTGAGGTGCTCGATCGTGTCTTAGGCAAACCGGCACCGACTGCGGCAGGTGAACCGGTCGCCGTCAATCTTCCACCGCTCCGATCTGCGGCTGACGTGCTTTCCGCCGTTGATGAGGTCTTTTCTGCGCTCCGTGCTGGGAAAATAACGGCTGGGGATGCGTCCATCATCTCCACCGCAGTCGAGGTCGGTCGCCGCGCGGTAGAGACGGTTGAACTTGAGGGGAGAATCGCTGCACTTGAGCAGGAGTCGGAGGTGGCGAGATGAAACGATTTCTTCGCCGACTCGAATGCTTGGAGGAGCGACCAATCCACCCGGAGACGTTATTCCGAGCACTTCGGGAACACGATGAATCGGGGAAACTTCCGCGCTCCCCGAGGCTGCGCGAGATTGTTGAATTTTATGATGAGTCCCTGAAGTTTATGCTGGCCTCGGTTCAAGGTCCGCCGCCTGCTGAGACGGAGGCAGAAAAATGACACCGGTCCAGAGTGGGCAGGTGTTGAAAGCGTGTTTGGAGGCGAGGGGCGGGAAGAAGCAAGGTAAGGGAAGGCCAAAGAAAAATGCCCAAAATGGGCATTTAACGGTGTCTGGTATTTCCAAGGATCTTGGCATCCCCAGGCAAACCGCCGAACGTCACATCAAGGCCGCTGAAGACTATGAGGCGGCTGCTCCGGAACTTCGAGAGAAAGTAGATCAAGGAGAAATTACAGCAAGTGCAGGGGCGTGCTCCTCACATGCGTCCCGCTCTGTATTGCAGCACGGGGCGGGACGCTCTTTTCCGTCGGGAGTAATGCGGCGGCGGGAGGGGCTCGTCACCAACTGAGGGTGAACTCACCCCTAACGGCGTTGTAAATGAATAATTTGTCGAGGAGGAAGTCGCGGCCAAGGAGAGCAACCAAGCCTTGTTGAGAAAGCTCGACGCCGAGGGTATTCGCTAAGAAGATAGGCGGATGCTGCATGGGCTGGGCAAACAACAGCGTGCAGGCATAAACAGGACGGCTGTCAGCCCCTGATACCCCGTGGGTTGTGGCTTTGTTATGAGGCTTCAGGTTCAGACCTTGTTCGAGGATTTTTTGGTCTATGCAGGTGTGGCTCGCGCCGGTGTCGATCAATGCAGCACCCTGCTGAGGGGACAATGCCGTTAAGCCCCCTGCCGTCCTCTCGGCCCCCACCGTGGTCGCGGCCTG
>CAZAKZ010000053.1:0-34167 GCA_964485695.1 uncultured Planctomycetota bacterium
TACAGCCTTTTGCATAGGCTACATGTCCTGTTATTTATGTGAGGCTGTATAGCCGAGGCAAAAACGACAGCGTCGTAATGCTGGGCGGCGGCCTGGCTCACGGCAGTGATCACCAGCAGAGCCAGGAGGATGGATGCTATTCTCATGAGGTACCTCCTCGGTGTTACAGGTTCACGTGGATGATGTTGCTGGCATCGGTGAAGGTCGAACCCTTCAGGGTCAGGGCCTGCCAGTAGGCCGAGATGCCGAGGCGCGAGCCGAAGCCCCTCCAGATCACGTCGTACTGGCCGCCGGGGTCCAGGGTCACCATGGTCGGATAGGGCAGGATGTTCATCAGGGCGAACAGGGTGATCGGATCCACGGCCAGGTGGATCTCGAGGCCGTTCAGGAGCAACGGATTGGCGGCCAGGCCCGTGGAACTCGGCACCAGGATGGCCGTCTCGCCCGCGTGGCCGGCGCCGAAGTTCAGGTGGAAGGTCCGCCGGCCGGGCATGGCGCCGGTCCACCAGGTGGTGAGCTGGGATTCCTCGGCCTCCCGGCCGGTGTTGACCCGACTGCCCTGGGTCGTCGGCAGGATCACCTTGGTCGCCACGGCCTTCAGCGGCCGCGCCTTCAGGTCGATGGAGTAGACGGTGCTGTTCGCCCGGGTGAGGAGGTAGGCCTTCATGCCGGGCTTTTCCCAGGGCTCGTTCCACATGCAGCTGTAGGTGATGCCGGCGGCCAGTCCCGTGATCGGAAGCAGGGTCGAGGTATTGGTACGGGTGTCGACCTGGAATATCCCCGAGTCCGAACCGGCCCAGACGTAGATCTTCCCGTCCTCGGCCCAGCAGGCGTCGTAGTAGGCCCGGTGAAGCGAGGAGATGGTGGCAAGGGTCGAGAGGCTGAGGGCCTGGGGGGGATTCATGGCCAGGGGATACTCGGTGATGGTGTGATCGTTGGCGTAGTAACAGACGCCGACAAAGGTGCCGGGATTGAACAGATTGGGGTAGAAGTCGCTCATGTCGACCTCGGTGTTGGGGAACCAGCCGTCCAGGGTGTACTTGTTGGCTCCGAAGTCGACGAGCGCGGTGTTCTTGGAGCTGGCCGGCGCAGGCGGCGACGGGGGCTGATTCCCGTCGATGACACAGAAGCCGATGCCCCCGACGTTGTCGAAGTTCAGCGCCGGTTGATACGGAAAGCCCATGACGTCGTTGCGAAAGTCGCCGACGAATCTGGGCCAGGCGCCGGTCTTCGGGTCCAGGGCGCCGAGGCCGTTGTAGTCGATGAGGCTCACGTAGATGAGGCCGTCCGGCCCGAAGACGCCGCCGCGATTCCGCTGGCTCGATCCGGCGGCCACTCCGGGCGCCTTCCAGATCGTCGTCACGGTCTGCGTGGTCATGTCGATGAGGGTGACGTAGGTCGCGTGCGCATTGGCGGTGGAGATCGATGAGAAGATCGCCGCGTCTTACTGCGCCGGCAAGGTGCCTCCCGCAAACAGGATTAGGATGAGAAATACGAGGATACAGTGTTTCATTGAAGTGCCTCCCAATTGAACCTACTGGCCGCGTCCTGACGGCTGTAAATGATTGTCCGGATACCCACTCTACCAGGACAGTGTAGATTTACCAGGAGAATCGGCACCCTTCGGGCCCGATGGATCAACCGTCTTCGCGCTTCTTGATGGCCTCGAACTTGCGTATGGACGCCTTGACCAGGCCGATCTTTTTCCCGATGCTCTGGATCAGGCTCTTCTGGTCGGCGGTCAGGTCGGCGAACTCCTTGATTTCCACGAGGGCCTTGCGGCTCTTCTCGAACCAGGAGACGGCCTGGCGGAATTCCTCGAGGATCTCGTCGGTGGAGGCCGTCTTGCCCGATTTTTGGACTTGCTTGAGGTGGATGTTCCCGAGGTCGAGGTAGGCCTGGGCCACGCCCTGACGGTGCACCGTGTTCGAGGGATCCTGCTTCACCATGGTCCGGGCCACCTCAAGCGCCTTCCGGAGGTGGGGCAGCGCCTCCTCGGTCCGGCCGGAAGCCACCAGGACGGAGCCCATCAGGTCCTGGGAGATCCAGAGTGTGTGGTTGAGCACCACGTTCCGCGGGTCGGTACGCACCAGGTTTTCCATGATCTCGAGGCTCTTCTCGGCGTGCACAAGGGCCTCGGGCAGCTTGTTCATGAACTGGTGGATGTTGCACAGGCGCTGGTGGGCCACGGCCAGGTCCCTTCGGGCCTGGGCGTCCGCGGGATTGGCGGCGGCCACGGCTTTTCTGATTTCCACCGCTTTCTGGAAGCTCTTCAGGGCGCTTTCCGGATCGTCGGTCCGGGCAAAGAGGTCACCGGCGGCGATGCAGGCCACCGAGACGTCGCGAAGGGCCGTGGCGCTCGAGGGCTTTTTTCCCCGGGAGGCCTCGGCGTAGGCCATGAACATGTGGTAGCTGTTCTTGGCCGCTTCAAAGTCACCCTCCATCTCCTGGACTTCGCCGATGAGGGAGTGGGCGATGGCCAGGTCGCGGCGGGCGATCCTGTCCTCGGGGTGCGCGGCCACGGTGGCCTCGTACAGGGCGAGGACCTTGCGGAACTCCTCCTTGGCCGCCTTGAGGCGACCAGATACCTTGTGGAGGGTGCCGATGTCCATGGAGCAGAACGAAAGGTCGCGCAGGATGGGAGCCCTGTCCTTTGCCACTGCGAGGAGCATCTCGAACCGGGCCCTTGCGACCTCGTATTTCTTCATGGCCCCCGCCTTGTCGCCCTCGAGGGCCAGGACGTTGCCGATCTTCCGGATCAGATGCGCCTGGTTGCGACGGTCTCTCGGATTCTTCGGCTCCGTGGCCTCGAGTCTCTCGTAGATGGCCAGTGCCTTCTCGTAGCTCTGGAGAGCGCCGCGGGTATCGCCCAGGTTCTTCTGGTCCTGCCCGCCGAGTACCCCGGCCATGCGCTGGTACGCGATGGCCAGCTCACGCTCGAGGCCGGGGTCCGATCCCTCCTCCCGGGACAGGCCGTCCAGGTAGTCGAGGATCTTCCGCGTCAAGCGCTCCTCGGCCCGGGTGGCGCCGGAGATTTTCTGGAGGTCGTCGAGAAAATCGAAGATGACGAACCGGGCCAGGGTCCGGCCCTTCTGGAACAGCGTGTCAGCCCGGGCCCGGGCCGCGATCTCGCTCCGGGCCCGTTCGGCTTCGGCCGACCTGGCCTGATTCGCCTGGACCGCGAAAGTGATGCTGATCACCGTGGCCGCCGTCAGGATGAGAAACGTGGCCACCAGGGCCGTGAACAGCGCCCGGTTTCGCAGGGCGAACATGCGGAGCTGGTATCCCAGGCTCGGGGGTCGCGCCTCGATGGGCTCGTGGTTCAGGTAGCGGTTGATGTCCCGGCCCAGGTCTGCGGCCGAGGGATAGCGCCGCCGCCGATCCTTCTCCAGGGCCTTCAGGATGATGGTCTCCAGGTCGCCCCGGAGCACCGACAGGAAGGTGCTGGGTTTCTTCGGCGGCTCCTCCACCACGATACGGGCCGCCTCGTGGATGGCGGCCCGGGTCAGGTCGTAGGGCACCTGGCCCGACAGCAGCTCGTAGAGGACCATGCCCAGGGCGTAGACGTCGCTGCGCGTGTCCAGGTCCCCGGGATCGGCCTGCCACTGCTCGGGGCTCATGTATTGCAGGGTGCCCATGATCTGGCCGGCCCGGGTGTGGAGGGTGGTGGCCGCCACGTCCAGGTCCGTGGCCCGGGCCACGCCGAAGTCGATGATCTTGGGATTTCCCGCGCCGTCCACCAGGATGTTGGCCGGTTTGAGGTCGCGGTGGATGACGCCCTTCTGGTGGCCGTGGTGAACGGCCTCACACACCCGGGTGAAGAGCTGAAGCCGCGCCTGGATGTCCAGGTCGCGGGCCTCGGCGTAGGTGACCAGGTCCGTGGCGTCGGGGACCAGCTCCATGGCGAAGTAGGGCACGGGGCCGGTGCCGTCGTCGAAGGTGCCGGCCTCGAACACCTGGGCGATGCCGGGATGGCGGAGGCGTGCCAGGATTTCCGCCTCGTACCCGAAGCGCTTCAGGGCTTCGGTGGAGGTGAGGCCGGCCTTCATCACCTTGACGGCCACCTGCCGGCTGGGATGGTCCTGGTCGGCGGCGTAGACCGCGCCCATGCCCCCCGCCGCGATGAGGCGGGTCAGGGTGAAGGTGGCGATGCGCTTGCCCACGAGGGACGGCAGAGGGGCGTCCTGGAGGAGGCCGCCCGTGGCCAGGGCCTGGGCCGGGGGCTCGATGAAGCCCGCGGTCTCCCCGTCCGCAGCGAGGAGGGATTCCACCTCGGCGCGCAGTTCCGGGTCCTGGCCCAGGCGCTGGTTCAGGAAATCGGCGCGCTGCGCAGGCGCCAGATCCCGGGCGGCGTGGAACGCCTCCACGATCTGTTGAAATCGGTCCGAGGGCATGGTTTTCCTCCCGGTGTTCGGCCAGAAAAAGGGCACACGAGGCCCCGGCACAGGAAGCGCGCAAGAACGCGCCGAACACCCTCGACTATTCTTAAATAAAAAACGAGGGGGGTCCACCCGAGGCTGCGTGATTCCCGGTGAGCGTTGAATAGAAACCGGAATCCAATAGACTGGAGACTGATATGAAATCCCTTCCCTGCATCGTCATGAGACTGATCCTGACCCTCCTGGCCGGCGTGGCGAGTGCCCAGACCGACGTGCCCGAGGTCCAGTTTACCCTGAAGAGTCCCCGCGGTTTCGAGGTCACCCTGCCCCGCGACTGGGGCGCCAGGGTGGTTAATGAAAACACCCTGGTGATCTCCCCGGCGGTGGACACCCTTGACGGGCCGCAGGCCACCCTGACCCTCCTCCACCTGAAGGAGGCAATGCCGGCCTCGAAAGTGGCCGGGGCCCTGGCACAAAGCTACAACAAGATCCTGCACCGCCCGGAGATCCGGATACGCCGTCAAACAGGCAAGGAGCCGGAGACCCACTGCACCCTGACCGGCACCTTTAATTTCCGGTGCCGGAAATTCCGCGTGCATACCCAGGTGACAGTGCACGGCCGCGGGGCCGCGGTCACCGAGTTCCTGGCGCTGGAGAAGGACTTCGAGCGCGTGAAACCCGACCTCATGCGGGCCGTGGCCTCGCTGCGCCTGGATCCCTCGCTCCGGGACCCGATGCGCATCGCGCCGCCGTCAGGCGACTGGAAGGTGTGGCAGGATCCGAAAGAGAAGGCGTTCACCGTGCGCATTCCCCGGGATTGGAAGGCCCGGGGCGGCACGGTGCGGGCATCGAACGGATCGGCCTGTCGGACCCTGGCAGCCGAGAAGGAGGACCGACCCGAGGCGTTCATCCGCATCTACCAGAACGTGCCCCGGATCTACGTGGAGCCCAATGAATTCCAGACCTCCATAGGCATCAAGGATGGGACCCCGTGGGGCAAGGCCATCGTCATGAAATACAAGGGCGCCCGCCACTACCTGGAGCACCACGCCCTCGCCCTGATGGGCGAAGCGTGCAAGGATATGCGCCTCGTACGGGTCCACCCGAGACCGGACCTCACGCGGACGCTCTATTCCTCGAACGACTACAAGATCACGCAGGAGACGGTGGAGGCCGACCTCGCCTTCCGGTTGAAGGAGACGCCGGTCAAGTGCCGCATCCTCCTGGCCCTCACGCGCTGTGTGGGCAGCGGCGGCAGCGGCGTCTGGTATGTCGCACTTCACGCGGCGGGCGCGCCTCCGGACCAATTCGACCGGACCCTGGACGTCTACCACCAGGTGATGAACGCCTTCGCCTACGATGCCAGATGGATTGCGAACGAATCGAGGCGGGTGTTGATGGAACGCGTGCGCGTCTTCCCCGCCGGCTGCAAGAACAAGCGCGAGTGGATGCAGCGCCTCCTGGAGTCGCGGCAGATCGTCCTGGAGAAGATCTTCTGCCATGTGGCCGATGCGCTGGAGTGCACGGTCCTGGACTGGGACCGGGTCACGCAGTGCACGTTCCCCCGCGGCTTCCTGGCGCCGCGGTAGCCGCAGCCACTTGTGGCCTGCTCTGATTTCATCGGCGATTTTTGAGCGCAAACGCGATCAAATCCGGTTCATGAAGTGCTTGATCAAGGAAATATGAGCAGATTTGCGCTCATTTTCACGCGATGAAATCGAGTCACGGTGGACGACCCGTCATTCCGCCGGGGACTCCTCCGAAAGGGTATCCCCCTTCTTGACCTCGCGGAGCAACCAGGCCTTCACGAAGGCCCAGTCGCGCTCCACCGTGGCGTGGGAGGTGTTCAGGATGTCGGCCACCTCCGGAATGGTGAGGCCCGCGAAGAACCGGAGCTCCACCATGCGGCTCTTTTCCGGATCCAGGGCGGCCAGCCGGGTCAGGGCCTCGTCCAGGGCCAGGAGGTTCACGGACCGCTCCTCGAACATGGCCACGGCCTCGTCCAGGGCCAGGGCCGCCTGGCCGCCGCCCCGCTTGGCCGCGCTCCGGCGCCGGGCGTGGTCCACCAGGATGCGGCGCATGGCCATGGCCGCCACGCTGAAGAAGTGGCCGCGGCTCTCCCAGGGCGCCTTCTGGTCCACCATGCGGAGGTAGGCCTCGTTCACCAGGGCCGTGGCCTGGAGGGTGTACTCCCGGCCCCGCTGCCGGATGAGACCCGAGGCCAGGTGGCGGAGCTCGTCGTAGACCCGGCCGTAGAGGAGGTCCGCCGCCTCCTTGTCCCCCGCGTTCACGTCCGCGAGGATCCGGGTCACGTCCCTGGGCGAAGATGAACTCACCGGTGTCGTATCCTCCTCATGAGCCAATGCACCCGTTATTGACCGCGACTACTTTACTCCAGCGTTTTCCGGGCGGCAATGGAGGGGCGGGTGGATTTCCGGCGCGGTCCCAGCTTCAGCAGGCTCTTCAAATCTGACGCCTGCTTTTTTGCTCGATTCGAGCTAAAAACTATGCGTCAGGCACCTGACGGGCCGAAAATAGCTCGAATTGAGCTAAAAAATCGGCGTCAGACGGGCGCCGACCTAGCGAGCGGCAATGGAGGGGCGCGTGGATTTCCGGGCCGGCTTCCTGAACTCCAGCCTGTCCACCACCCGGGCGCCGCGCTTCACCTCGATGCGCGGCAGGCGCTTCAGGGAACGGTCCAGCTTCACCAGGTATTGCAGCCGGCCGCGGCGGAACCGGAGCACCCGGTCCCTGCCCTCGGTCTTCCATCCGAATTTCGGCCCTGCGGCGGCGCCCTTCTTCTGGGTGTAGAGGACCACCAGGGCCGCGGCGGGAATGTCCGCTTCGAGGCGCCAGGCGCCGGCCTCGGGATCGGGGGGTTTCTGCACGGGCGGGTAGTTCTTGCCGTTGACCCAGGACTCCTTGCCCGGTCCGCCCACCAGGGTGATGGCGGGCGCGTCCGGCACCAGGAAATGGCCGGTGAGCTGGCCCTGGTTGTGGGTAATGACGAAGGTGTTGCCCTGGACCTTCGGCTTTTCCAGGCTGTGGATCACCCATGTGGCCGACTTTGCCTTGACCAGGTTCAGCACGTCGAACACCACGAAGGTATCCAGGGTGGCGGCGCCGGGCTTGGATTCCGGAGCCCGGATGTGGAAGAAGGCCCGGAGGGCCTGGTGCACCTTCTTGGACGAATAGGCCCGGGTGGCGTCTCCCACGCAGCCGGCCACGAACGGACTGTTGAGAAACAGGGTGATCATCCCGGTGTCCGAGGGGCAGCCCGGCTTGAACTCGCCGGCCCGGGAGATGGCGTATCCCCGCATCTGGCCGCCGTCGTTGCTGCCGCCCGTGCCCACGGGCGACCAGGTGCTGCCGCTGAAGGGCTCCTCCGGATCGAAGACCAGGACGCCGTTGTGGGCGATGGTGCGGCAGTAGTAGTTACCGCGGTGGGAGGTGTAGTCGTTGGTGCCGCTATCGATGGCCAGGGAGCCGGTGCGGTGGAGGACGAAGGTGTTGTTGTCCAGGTGCTGGTGGCCGGCGTAGAAGGGCCCGCACTGGAACAGAGCAAAGGCCGAGTAAGCGTTGTCCCAGGCGTTGCGGAAGTAGACGTGGCCGAGCTTCGGGAAGCAGGCGGCCAGGGGAAGGCCCAGGTCCCGGGGGGATTTCGCCTCGAGCCCAGGGTCCCTCCACAGCATCTCCTTCCACGCCTTCTGCACGTAGCGCCACTTGATCTGTGCACCCAGATACTCCGCGAGCGGATCCCGGACGCGGCTTGCTACCAGGTGGATGAAGGACTTCAGGTTCTCGCCCGGATGGAATCCGGATCCGCAGTCCTCGCTCCGAGCAAAGGTCCGGGTGTCGGGCCGGATGCCGTACGCGTGCCAGACGCTCTGGCCCCGGAAGAAGGAGGCGTTCTGGAACAGGTCCTGGGCCGTGGCCACGCGCCACATCTCGGTGGTGAGGGTCAGGGGCCGGGCGTAGCCCCAGTCGTTGTAGCTGAAGCCCTCGGCCTGGCCGCCCACGAAGTAGAGGGTCTCGGGGTCGCCGGGCCGGGATCGCGCCTCCAGGTAGGGGGCCAGGGCGGGGCGCTTCGGCCACTGGAGCGTGGTGAGGGTGCCGGCGATCTCGTTGGCCGCCGGCACCGCGTGGTTCACCAGCCAGTTCGTGCCCGTATCGAGGAGGTTCTTTACCCGGGAGGTCTGGATGCCCTCGCCGTGGAGAAGGACACCGGTGTAGAGGACGCTCAGGTGTTCGAGAACGAACTGGTTGCTGAAGTCGCTGTGACGGTAGGCGTTTTTTAAGAGCCAGTCGGAGAGGTCGAGGAGGACCCCGGCGTAGCGGTTCCGTTCGGTCGCGGATATGTCGGTCCAGATCCAGTCCAGGGCCATGCAGCCGGCGCGGATCCACTCGGGGGCCAGGAACTTGTCGTGGGGCGGATTCTTGAGGATGGCTTCGAAGAATTCCTTCACCTTGTCCCGGTACTTTGTCTCGCCCTTGATGAGATACATGAACGCCGGGTAGGGCAGGTTGGTGGCGTCGCTCGGCGAGTTGCCGGGCGTCTTGTTCATGATCCAGTCGGCCTTCTGGAACTCGGCGAACAGGGAGCTGTAGACCCCGGATACCCGGGATCGGAGGATGGGAACGTCGGTCGGGATCACGTAGATCCGCGGGTGGCCCTTCCGGATCTGTGGCGTCTGGCCGGGGGCCGGAGCCAGGAGGAGCCCGGCCACGAGGCCGGCCGAGATAAGCAGCATTCGTTTCATGGCCGTACTCTCCAGAAAGCGGCCGCCCGTGACCTCAATAGTTCTCTGCGTGCACCGCGAAGTGGGCCTGGGGGTGCAGGCAGGCCGGGCACATCTCCGGCGCCTCGGGCCCCTCGTGGACGTGGCCGCAGTTGAGGCATTTCCACCGCACTGGTGCGTCCTTCTTGAACACCGTTCCCTGTTCGATGTTTTTCAGCAGCTTCAGGTAGCGGATCTCGTGTTCCTTCTCCACCGCGGCGATGCGGGTGAACGCCGTGGCCACCTCGGGAAATCCCTCCTTCTCGGCCGTCTTGGCGAAGGCGGGGTAGAGCTCGGTCCACTCCTCGTTTTCGCCCGCGGCCGCGGCCTTCAGGTTCCCCGCCGTGTCGTCGATGATCCCGGCGGGGTACGCGGCCGTGATCTCCACCGCCCCGCCCTCCAGGAACTTGAAGAACCGCTTGGCGTGTTCTTTCTCGTTTTCGGCCGTCTCCATGAAGATCTCGGAGATCTGCCGGTACCCCGCCTTGCGCGCCACGCTGGCCGCGTAGGTGTAGCGGTTCCTGGCCTGGGATTCGCCCGCAAAGGCCTTGAGCAGGTTCTGTTCCGTCTGGGTTCCCTTGAGACTCGCCATGTTCTGAGACCTTTCCTTCCATGCGATGTACGAACTCGCGAATCAACTGAGGTCGATATGATCACAATCCCCACGACGGAGTTCTGGCCAAAAATGGGCCATTTCAGTCCCGTGGGATGCACCACGAGCCTCAGATGGCCCATTTTTGGCCAGAAAGTGGCCGTGGGGGCTGAACTGTGGTGGGGGGCGGTTTCTGCACTGCGTCATTTCAATATCTCGCCCAACTCCTGCAGCCGCTTGCCGGTCTCGACCGCCTCCTTGATCTCACCCGCGAGGTCAATGTCCCCGAAGAGGTTGGCCCCGACGAGGCGGCCGTCGCGGCACACGAGGCGGCGGTAGACTCCATCCTTCAAGTCCTCCTGAACCTCATAGCTGGCGTCGCGAGGCTGGAACTCGCCGATGCTGAAGAGGTGGACGTCGAGGACCTTTAAGGTGTTGGAGGGAGGAAGGCGGTGGAAGTCGGCCCGGCCGCCCACGGCATTGATTCCGGCCACCATGCCCTGGGCGTGGGAGGTGGGCCAGATCCCGTAGACCACTCCGAGGTGTTCGGCCACGTCCCCGCAGGCCAGGACGTTGGGGTCCGAGGTCTTCATCCGATCGTCCACGACCACGCCGCACTCCACCTCGAGGCCGCACTGCCGCGCCAGGCTGCTGTTGGGGCGAACTCCGGTGGCCAGCACCACGAGGTCCGCCTGGATCTCTTCACCGCTCTTGAGGCGGACGGTGCAGCTCCCGTTTCTGCCCCGGACCTCCTGCACCCGCACCTCGCACCGGACTGTAATGCCAATGCTCTCGAGGTGGTCCTTGAGGAGCCGCCCGGCCACCGCGGCGAGCTGTCTGGGCAGCAGGGCCTCGTGGCCCTCCAGCACCGTGACCCGCATGCCCTGCCTCGCCAGGGCGCCGGCCGTCTCCAGGCCGAGGAGGCCGCCGCCCACACACACGGCGTGCGCATCTTGAGCCGTCAGGCCGAGGAGAGCGCGGGTGTCCTCGAGGGTTCGAACGGTCCTCACGTTGGCCAGCTCGGCCCCCGGGATGGGGGGCACGAAGGCGTGGGACCCGGTGGCCAGGACGAGGCGGTCGTAGGCCAGGGTGCGGCCGTCGCGGAGGTGCACCTGCCGCGTCTGCCGGTCGATGGCGGTGGCCTCGCCTGGGATGAGGTCGATGCGGTGCTCGGAGAACCACGCCTCCGGCTGCATCACCAGGCTGGCCTCGGAGACCTCGCCCGCCAGGAACCGGGTCAGGTTCAGCCGGAGGTAGGGGAGTCCGGCCTCGCCCGAGACGAGGGTGATGGCCACGCCGGGCGCGGTGCGGCGGGCGTGCTCCGCGGCCGTCATCCCGGCGACGCCGGCCCCGAGGATCACGATCTTCTCCACGTCCGCCGCCCCTTCCGCGGCCGTGGACTCATCCTTCACGGGCTCGAAGAGGCCCGCTTCCGCGCCGCAAACCGGGCACTCCTCGGGCGGGGCACTGCCCTCGTGGACGTAGTCGCACAGGGTGCACCGCCAGGCGGAGACCTCCGCGGGTTTCGCCTCGACAGTGACGGACTCCCTGCGGGTGAACATGTCCTGTCCGACGCCGCAGACCGGGCAGACCTCGGGTGGGGTTTCCCCCGTGTGGATGTAGTTACAAACCTCGCACTCCCAGAGAACGGGTAAATCCATTTGTTCGATTCCAGTTCTTGCTTTGGTTAGGGATTGCACCTCGCCTGCCGCTCCGGGCAGGGCAGGCTCCATGATACCCACGTGCATCCCACAGGGAAAGGCATATACTAACGCCGCTTCCGGTGTTGCAGCACCCCGGCTCCGGCCCGGGAACCCAGGAGGGCGCCCACGCCGACGTTGACCGCGTCCCAGAAGCGCAGGCTGAGCAGGAACGCCATGCACAGCGCGTCGCCGAGGCCGAGGAGGGCGAAGGTTCCGAGGAGGCCGCTGTCGAGGGTGCCGACGCCACTCGGTGTGATCTGCACGGTCATCAGAGCCTGGCTCGTGACGAAGATCAGGCTGAGCTCGCCCAGGCCGAGGCCCGACCACGAAGCGAGGGCGAAGAACACGGCCGGCTTCAGGAAGATGGCCACGTGGGACAGGAAGAGCAATCCCAGGGCCGAGCCCGCGCTTCCGTGTTCTTCGCGGAAAACCCGGGACACCTGGCGCTCCATGCGCAGGGTGCGCTTCCACAGCCGGTTGATGCGTTTCGAACGGGGTCGGATGCGGCGGAGGAGGCCGACCAGCGAGGTGAGCGGGCGCCAGCGCCGCCAGAGGCCGATCCCGAGAACCATGCACAGCACCAGGAGAAAAGTTGCCACGACGAGGAGAGTGATGCCCACCGAGAGATTGGCTCCCTGGAACAGCACCTCCCGAAAGGTGACGGCGGCGATGGCCGTGCAAGTGCCGAACACCATCAAAAAGCTGAGGGCCTCGAGATACTTGCTTAGAACGACTGTTCCGGCCAGCTCGTGGTACGGCAATCCGGTGCGGGCGCCGGCATAGAGCACCTTGACCGGTTCCCCCCCGAGATAGGAGGAGGGCGTGACGATGTTCACCGCCATGCCTGCGGAAACGGCCGAGAGAAGGGTCCGGAACCGGATCCGGTGCCGGATGCCGCGATTGAGGGCCGACCAGGCTCCCGCCTGCAGGATCAGCTGCAAGGCAGAGAGGACGCCCACGGCCCCGAAAGCGAAAATGCCCGCCCGGGCGACGGCTCGAAGGGTGTCCTGGAAACCCACGATCTGGATGATCGCGCCCAGGATGACGAGGCTCAGAATCGACGCAAGCCCCGTCTTCAGTGCCATCTGCAAGGTTCGTTCACTCTCCTGATCGTCGTCGGGTCCGGGATTCCAGGCTGCTACCCTTCGATCTCTTTCTCCAGCTTCTCGAGGAGTCCCGTCAAGCGGCGCAGCACACCCGAATACAGCTCCGTGGCCTCGATCAGGGCCTTGCGGTCCTGGTGCTTCAGGGCGTGGCGGAGCACGGGCAGGGTCCAGGCCGCGTAGCCCGAATCCTCGTCCGTGGCGGCGTAGAGGTTCTTGTACCACGGCCGGCCGGGCAGACCCGGATCGTGGAGCCAGGCCCGGTCCATGGCCATGAGCAGGGCGTTGACGCGGTCGAGGCGCGCTCCTTTGAGCCGGCCCCCGGCCACCGCCTTCACCAGGCGGTCGTTCACCGACCGGGCGTATTTCTCGAACACCACCGTGGTGGCGGCCAGGGTTCCGAACTCGAGGGAGATGCCGGAGGGGGGCCGGGTGGCAGGGCGCTCCAGGGTGCCGCCGTAGTGGTGGTCGAAGCTTTCGAAGCTCGTGGTCATGCCCACCGCCTCGCCCAGGCGCGAGATGCTGGTGAGGTGGGTGCGCATGTGGCGGGCGATGCGCACCGGGTCCAGAGGCACCACGGGCGCGCACGCCAGCCGGGCCGCGAGTACGTTCACGACCCGCGCCACCATGGCCGCCGCCTGGTAGTCGTCGCCCACGATCTTCCGGTACCAGGCGAGGGTGTCGTACGAGGAGTGGTAGGACACGCCCCGGGAGCCGCCGCCGCCGAGGCCCACCACGGGGATTCCAAGGTGGCAGTAGAAGCCGATGTGGTCGGAGCCGCCGCCGACGTCGCCGAATCGCGGCTCTCCGGCCCGGGCCGGCTTCTTCGTTCGGGCGAGCCAGGCGTCGTACACGGTTTGGCCCTCGGGCCCGCCGGGCTGGACCACGGCGCGGGAGGCCGCAGCCACGATGCGGCGCAGCGACGGCACCGCCCCCGCCCGGAAGGACGTACCCATGGCGGCCATGTCCAGATTGATGTAGGCCACGGCGTTCTTCCTGAGGTCCTCACCGTGGGCCTCCACCCACTCGGTGGAACCGACCATGCCTGCTTCCTCGGCGGCCCACGCCGCGAACACCAGAGTGCGCGCAGGACGCCGCCCCTTCCGGGCCGCTTCGGCGAAGCTCCGGATCACCTCGACCTCCGCGATCATGCCGGCCAGGGGATCCGAGGCGCCGAAACCCCAGGCGTCGTGGTGACAGCCGACGATGACCTTCTGCTCGGGCCACACCGCGCCCTGCAGGATTCCTATGACGTTCCAGGTCCGGGTGATCCTGCGTTCCTGCTCGACGTGGAGGCGGACCCGGAGGTCTTTCCCGCCGGTCAAGCGGTAGGCCAGGGGCAGACCGCCTTGCCATCCGGACGGCACGGCCGGCCCCTTCATCCTGGAGAGGATGCGATGCGCTGCGTCCCAGCCGAGGGGCTGCACGGGGATCTTGGGCAGGGCCACGGCGCCGGGATCGAGGCGCTCGGCCGATTGTGTGGCCTCCACCCCCGGCGTGAGGGGGTCGCCGGGATAGGGAAGGGTCCGGATGGAGCCGCGCTGGATGTAGTAGGGATTGGCGTACCCGCCTTCCGGGTACATGATGCCGCGGCCGTACCCGTAGTCCGCCGGATCGGAGTAGAGCAGGAGGCCGGCAACACCCGCTTCCTCGGCGTACTTCACCTTGTAGCCGCGGTAGAGCTTTCCGTACCGGGCCACGGCGATGTTACCCTTGAGAACCACCCCGCGCTTCTTCAGCTCACGAAAGTCCGTCCGGGTGCCGTAGTTCACATAGACCACCTGGCCGGTGACCTCGCCCGTGGCGCCGTAGGTGTTCCATCCCGGCCCCAGGCCGGGATGCCGGGTCTGGGGGTCCTCGTCCAGGGCCTTCTCCCGGATGCAGAGGGTTTCATTCACGGGCGCCACGATTTCCACCTCGGCCCCCTTGAAGTGGGACAGGTAAACGTGGACCTCGTGGAGCGACGCCTCGAGGCCCAGCTCCTTGAAGAGCTTCTTCAGCCTCTCTGCGGTACGGCGGTCTCCGGGCGAGCCGGCCGGGTGCGGCTCGCAGGCCAGAAGATCGTGGTAGCCCCGGATACGCTTTGGATCGGGAACCCGGTTCAGGACCCTCTCGAAGTCGAGGTGCTTGCGCCGCTCGGCTGCTGGCCAGTGGAACAGATCCGATTCGATGTCGATGCCCGTGGAATCCCTGTTTTTCTGGGGAGCCTGTGCCGGCAGGGAGGCTGGGAGGACGACCAGGACGAGAAGGGCGAGGCATCGGTTCATGGATTCAGCTTCCCTGAAAGCGAAACCTCCTTTTTACGGCATGGATGAACGAGACGCAAGATGGCGTGTATTTCTCCGGCCCGGAGTCCCGCTATCTGCTCTCCGTCTCCTTCATCTTCTGCAGTATTCCGAGGCACATCGCCAGGATGGCCGTGGAGTAGACGCGGCCGCCGTCTTCGCCCCAGGGGCCTGCGGGCTCGAAGGACCCGCGCTCGCAGCCCTCGTATTCCTGATGTTCGAGGAGCACGGGTCGAATCGCATTGCGCCAGGTCTCCCAGGGCTTCCCGCCGATGAGGGAGAGGGCGCGTGTGGCGTGGTACCAGTAGTAGTGGTCGATGGAGCCGTCCCCCACGGTCCAGGCGGGCAGACGTTCCAGGATGAGATTCGTACCGAGCTTCATGATGTCGCTCGTGGGGTTCTCGCCCAGGTAGATCTTGGCCGCCATGCCCAGGGCGGTGTCGGCCTCGGTCCTGCTGCGGGGCCACTTTTCCTCCCGGCCCGGTGCCCGCACCGGGCTGACCCCGGGCTCCACGTAGCCGATGCGCCCGTTTTCGGGATACGTCATCTTGTCGAGAAAAAGGCGTGCGCCCCGGGTGGCCGCTGCCGGCACGTCCAGGCCGGCCGCCTTGGCGGTCTGGAGTACGGACACCGCCCAGCCCGTCACCGAGGTGTCATTGTCTCCCGGCCGCACCACGTATCGCCAGGCCAGCTTGCCCTCGCCTTCCGGGTTGTCGTTCTGCGCGAAAAGCAGGAACTCCAGGCCGACACGAGCCGGTTTCTGCAGCTGCGCACTGCGGGTCATCTGGTAGGCCTCGCACATGGCCAGGGCGGCAACGCAGTGGGAATACATGAAGTGTCCCGTCTGGACGCCGAAGCATCCCTTCCTGTCCTGGATGCGCTTGAGATACGCGAGGCCGCTCTTGACGATGGCGCTGTACTTGCCGGTCTCGTGGGTGTGGCCGGCACCCAGGAAGGCGAGGAGGGCGAGGCCGGTGACGCCTGGATCGTAGAGGGGATAGCCCGTGCCGCGGCACTTTTTCCCCATGCACTCGGCTCCGAAGCCGTCGCAGTCCCAGTAGCCCTCCGGATGGCGATGGCGAGCCAGCCAGTCGAGGGTGCCGGCAATGGCGATGCGGAGGCCCTCCTTTCCGGTCCGGCGAAGTTTGCGTATCCTGAGCCGGATTTCGTGGAGCTCCTTGGCCGTGCCGTCCGGATCGATGGACGTCGCCATGGTCATGAGTTCCTCGGCTGTGGCCAACCACCCCGCCTTCACGTACTTCCTGGCCAGCTTGATGAGGCCCTCGGCGCTCTTCTTGATCGCGCGACTCCGGGCGATGTCCAGCGGATCGGCCTTCTTCATGCGCAGGAAGATGCGCCGGATGAGGCCATCCCTCTTCAGACTGGGCGGCATCTTGCCGGCCGCCCGCTTTGCAGCGCGGAAATGCGAGGCGGCCGACTCCCGGTCGCCCGCCTCCAGGGCGCGTTCGCCAAGGTCGATGTTCTCTCTGCAGGCCTTCTCCTGGGCGTGTAGCGTGCAGGAAAGCAGCAAGATTCCGATCATCCATGCGACCCGCATGTGAGCACCTCCATCTTTTTGGGGGAACCAGTCAACTCGTTTTCAGCATGATACACGGGGTGGAGAGAAAATAAACCTCCATACCCGGGC
Source organism: uncultured Planctomycetota bacterium (assembly GCA_964485695.1). Taxonomy (GTDB): domain Bacteria; phylum Planctomycetota; class JAFGQW01; order JAFGQW01; family JAFGQW01; genus CAZAKZ01. Next base: position 16,489 of record CAZAKZ010000053.1, read on the forward strand.
AACCGGGCAATGTACGTCTTCAGCCGTTTCATGGAAATATGCTGGCGCTCGACATCTGGTTCCTTAGAATTGAGCTGGTTTCCGCGTTTATGTCAGTCCAGTCACACTCCATGGGGTCGATATGGAGCGCGTTCTAGCCACGCTGTGCTTGTTCCTCGTTCTCGTCGACGGAACACTGCTTCCAGGCCAGATCGGCGAACACGGCGCAATCGCTCCCGAGAACCGATGGCACGTTCGTGGGGGCAGTACGTCTCGCTCCGGAGAGTCCCTCACGCGGCCGATCACCTGTCCGGTGCGTGAAGTGTGGCGGTTTCCACCGGGGGGAGAGATCGTTGGAGAGCCTCTGGTGTGGGACGACCAGGTTCTGCTCGAAGTGGAGAAGTCTGGAAAGCGTTTTCTCCAGATGGTCCGCCTCTCGGACGGAACGCTCCTGGCCGCGACCCGCGGTTTCAAGACGACCTGTTCGCTCGCGCCGTGCATCTGGAATCAAAAGGTCGTGTTCCGATCCGCTCCGGACAAGCTCGCCGTGTTCCGGATGGATCGCCGCCGCCTGGTCCGGACGTGGACGATCAAAAGCGACAAGGTCTTCGGAGAGCCGCTTTTTCTCGGACGTGAAATCTATGTTCGCGCCGGGGAAGACGAGATCCGCCGCTACAACTTCGGCCGAACCGAACCCGTGTGGAAGGCCAGGGGGACCTTCCGGAGCGAACTCGCTTTGCGGGGAGACTCGATCTACGTCGTCCACTACAAGGAGAGCGCGGGATACCTCGTACGGTTGAACCGGGTCGACGGCAAGGAGATGGAATCCCTGGGGGTGGTCCCCCATGGGTTCCGCATGCCTACCGCCGACTCCAGGGCGCGGATCCGCGTCGGAACGAACGCCGTGTTCCTGCGTCACAGGATACTCATGAAGTTCGGAGACGGCACCCTGGCAAACGGGACCCGGGTCGTTCGCCGGGTGGGAGAGGGCGGCCGGGTATCGCTGTCCCGGGGTCCCCCCATGTATTTTGCCGGCGATGAGGAAGAGCCCCTTTTGGCTCCGGCGGGCCGGGACTGGTTGGGGAAGATCAAGACGCATAAAAAGGGCGTGGCCCTCGTCCAGCCACACAAAGACAACCTCATCTTGCTGGCTTCAAAGCACAGCCACCTAGAGATGACCCGCTTCCGTGCTCCGCCCACCATTGTCCGGGGCACGGCCTACGTCGGTTCGAGTGCAATCGACCTCCATCGATCCCGGCTTCTCTGGCGGTCGGCGCTGAAGCCCACCTCGCGCATCGTTCCCGCCCACTCGACTCTGCTCTGCGTCGTCGGGGGCCGGTTCCTCGTGGCGCTGCGGGCGCGGCCAGGAGCGGACAGGGCACCCGCCCTCGAAGCTGCGGAGATCCCGGGAGGCCCGGGGATTGCCCACCTCCGCAGCGGGGAGGTCGTGAAAGGCGTGCTGCAGGTCTCGGACGGCAGACTGATCCACATCCTCCCGAAGAAGGAACCAAAGTTCTGGCCGCTCTCCGAGGTGCTGATCCTTGAATCCCAGGACGGCACGCCGCTCTACCACGGCACCCAGGAGGACGTCATCCGGTTCGTGAACAGGCTGATCGAGGCGAAGACGAAGGAGGGATACGCCGATCTCGCGGTGAAGGCCGTCCGGTCGAACGATTCCGGACTGATCGGCCGCCTCCTGGGAGAAGCCTGGTTGCTCGGATCCAATGACACCCGGCTGCGCGTGGTCGAGCGCAAACAGAAGAGGCTCATGCGGAAGCCACTCAAGATCAAGGCCGATGTGGTCGCCGACGTGGGCAGGCGTGAAGCGGCCCTGCCGGCTGAGGCCCTCGAGTCCGTATGGAAGCGGGCGAAGAAGCTGAAGGCGGCGTGCCATGTTCCGGTCAAGATCGGCCTGCTGAAGGCCATCCTCGATCGGAACCCGGACCATCCGGGCGCCGTCCAGGAGGTCAAAGCCATGCTCCCGCTGAATGTTGATCCCGGCGCTCCCTTCCAGGCGCGGGACTGGCTGGACTTCATCCAGGCCGTGAACGAGACGCCCATCACGATCCTGGAGGCGAAGCGGTCCGATCCGAAAAAAACTCCGGAACAGGTCAAGCTCCTGGAGGCCCGGTACCACTTCAAGGACGAGAACCTGGTCGGCATCCAGAGCAAGCGGCTGTTCATCATATCCTCCCTGGCAAGACCGGGGCGCATCGCCCGCACCCTGTCCATGGGCGAGCTGGTCTGCGACAAGCTCGCCTCCATGTTCGCCGCCGGCCGGAAGAAACGGATGCAGTTCTACCGTCTCCTCATCTATCTGGACGAGACGCAGGAGGACTACCTCCGCAACAGCGGCGGAAGACGGGCGGGCAGTCACATCCGGTGGTCGGCGGGCCACTACAGCCCAGGAGGGCGCTATTCCCGGATGTACATTCCCGAGGGCATGGACGCCTTCAAGCGGGTCCAGGCGGTGTTCGCCCACGAACTCACCCACCAGTGGTCCAGGGAGCGGTGCCCGCTCGTCTCCGAGCAGGAAGTCCTCTTGTATCCTGGCAGGATTCCCGGCTACTGGATCGAGGAGGGCATGGCTTCCATGATGGAAGAGTTCGTCTTCGACACCGAGTTCCGGCGCATCCTGGAGGCGAATCCCAGGAGCGAGACCGTCGACCTCCTCGGCGGTCTACTGGTGTCCGGGGAGAAACCGCTGGTCCCGTGGCCGAAGATGTTCTCATTCTCTCATGCGGCATTCGCGAGGAAGTTGAGCCCCAAACCGGACCCGAGGTATACCGTCAACAGCCGATGGCAGCTGGGCGAATACCAAACCCTGAGCCCGATGAACCTCTTCTACAAGCAGGCCACAGCCGCCTGCCGATATCTCTATTTCGCAGAGAAAGGCAAGTACAGAAAGCGCCTGATCCGGTACGTCGCCGATCACCAGACCGGCAAGAAGAGCAACCTGTCCATCGAGAAGGAGTTCGGACTCTCTGCGGAGGAGCTCGGCCGCAGGGTGGAGGCCTACATCAAGGAAGAGTTCAGGAAGTCCTGCCCTTGACGCTCGATTGCCGGGTGTCCGGCCGGCCATTCCCCTATGGAGAGTCGAGGGCGAGGGTTCCGCCTCCGGTCTGGAGCACGACCTTGCCCCCGTCCAGGGCGTAGCGGCCGAAGGCCGATCCGTTGCGCAGGACCTCGCCTTCCGCCCGCGACACGCCCGCTCCGCCGCCGCCGGCCTGGCTGGTCATGGAGTCGGTGACGTACTCGACGCCTTTCCAGCGATAGGTGTCGGACCCGACGCGAACCGTGTTGTTGTTCGTGCCCGTGAAGCGGGAGGCCGTCTTGCGCATGGTGGTGGGCAGGCGCAAGCTGGTGGCGGCGGCCATGGCAAACGAATGCCGCTCGTCGACCGAGACCTCGAGGCCTCCGCCCCGGATCGTCCCCGTGAGGGCGTAGTCGGTCTTGACCTCCTGGCCCTGAAAGTCTCGCTGGGCCGCCGAGGTTCCGGCCGCCAGCAGCTGGATATTATACTTCTGCCCGCCCTGGACGTACCAGCCGGTGACCTTCGCCTCGATGCGGCCCCGGACGTTTTGGACGGAGATCTCGTTCTCCGCCCGGTCGGGAATGCGGTGCGTGTATCGCATCACGTGGTCTGCCAGGAGGAAGGCGGCCGGCGTGGATACGAACAGGTTCCCCTGCGACTCCTTGACCACGAACTCGTGGGTGGCATTCGGAAGCCGGATGACGAGTCGATCCTGGGGCGAGGGGGCATAATGGAAGCCGCCGAATCCGGGCGAAAGCGTGCCCGTGTTCACGATGCGTCCGGTGCCGGCAACCCCCGCCAGGGCCGTTGCATGGAAGACGGCCTGCACCATCATCTGTCGCGAATGATAGGCGTTCAAGGCAATCACGCGCGGCAGGCCGTGGCCCACGGAGAGAGCTTTTTGCGAGACCTCTTCAGAGACCTCTGTCTGGCCGCCCCCGCAGGCGGCGATCAGAACCACCACGCCGAGCAGTGCGAAACGACGCATTCGATGCCTCCATCTTCACGACCACATCACGGATTCAGAGAAACGTGGGACCAGCTTCCAGGGAGCGGCCGCTTTTTTCAAGTGAAGGCCGGAAAAACCATGGAATGGATCACCGGATTTGCACTCCGAGGGGCTCGGAGATGACACTGATCTGCTGGTTCCTCAGGGTCACGGCCACGGCATAAAAGCGTACGCCGGACAGCTGCCAGAGGGCCGGGATCGCAAGGGTGGCCGTGGCCTCGCCCTGAATGTCCAGGTGGCCCAGGAAACCCGAGAAGATCCCGGTGTTCTGGAGGGACATCCAGAACAGGGCATCCGGAACAAGGTGGATCGCCCGGCCTCCGACCGGAATGCCCGGACGGAATCCGAAGCTCAAGCCGATCACGTAGAGGGCGCCGGATTCCGCGGGTGAGGAGACCAGGAGCTTCCACGTGGTGCCGTATCGGGGTTCATTCATGGCACAAAGGTGGCGGCTGCTCGCCACCGTCGAGGCCAGGGGCTGGGCCGTTGCACTTGGCGGAAAGGCGTACATCGTGGTGATCGCTCCCGTGCGTGCGTCGAACCGGAAAACGCTGGAGACCTGGTTCGGACTGTGTAGCCGGCAGCTCGGAATCACATACTGCCCGTCGAAGGGATCGCGGTCCAGGGCGCCCAGCTCCGCGAAGGGCGCACCCGTTCGTAGCGGAACGAGGGAAGCCTGAGGGCCGAGAACGATGCGATACACGGTGCTCTGGGCGGAGGGGTAGATGGCCCACGAGCCGATGAGATCCCCGGTCGCCGGGTCGGCGTGGATGCCCGCGAGGTTGATGGCGCGTGAAAGGGTGACGTTCAAGGTCGAGTAGGCCGGTTTACCCTGGAGCTGAGCGCGGAGAATGTTGTGGTGACTCGCGTTCATGACCACGAGATCGCCCGTGGCGAGGTCGAGGCCGCCCCCGTTGAAGCCGTACCGGGATCCGGCGAGGATCGTGGACAGGTGGTTGTAGGTCGTGTTGTACTTCAGGATTTCCTTGGCAACGAGGTTGCCCAGGAGGACGTCTCCGCTTCCGTCCACGTCGATGCTCGAGAAGAAGTTCCATCGGTCCACGTGGATGTGGGTGACCGCGCCGTTTCGGGCGACCCGGGACAGGTAATAATTCGTCTGGTCATCGCCGGTGACCCAGATATCCCGGTTGTCGGGGCCGGGGGCCACGGCCCAGGGCCTGAAGGGAAGCGTGGCGGCTGTGTAGAGCCTGCCGAAGCGCGTGATGCCCCAGAGCGTCCAGGTGGGGCCGGCGCCGGCGTAGTCGGTGACGAGGACGTCGCCGTGAGAGTACTGCGTCGGGGCGGATGCGCCGAGGAGGCAGACGAGAACAAGAACGGTGAGGATGGACCGGGGGCGAGGGTGCTGCATGATCTTCTCTTCCTTTCGGTGCTTCGGCCGAGGATACGGCCACCCCGATAATATGATATGCCCCAGTTTCGATTCTTGTTTCACGGTGAACTATATCACGGATTTCTGGAGGTCCACCACGTACTACCACAATTGAATTTTCGCTTCGCTACTTCTTGTCTTTGCGGGTGTCGTGCTCCACGACCTTGACTTTCGGCATGAGCGCCATGGCCTCGTCGGCGCGCAGGAGTTTCTTCTCCATGAGCATGTCGAAGAGCTTCGTGAATCCCTTTTCCAGGTCCTCCTTGGCCTTGGTGACCACGCGGTCGAGGTGGGGCTCGTTCCGGTAGCGAACCGTCACTTTCCGGGGAAGCATGTTGAGGAGCTTCCGGTTCCGGGTTCCGAGCAGCTTGGCCAGGGTGGTGATGCCCACGTGGTCCATGGTCGGCTGGGGGGTCTTCACCTCGGGAAATTTGATGGTCTTGCCGGTGCCGGCGACCACGCGCTGGTACGCGATGTTCGGATTGCCGCGCACCAGGAGTTTGCCCTTCTGGCCCCGTACGGCCACGAGGCGGTAGAAGCCGATGGGGGGGAATCCCTTTGGCACGGTGCGCGGCGGCGACTTCCTCGTGCTCCTGGCGTCCGGCTCCTTGAGGGTGCGCCGGCCCGCGGTATCGGTGATCCAGACGTGGACGTTGCTGTCGAGGATCCTGCACGCGTACGTGGCCAGGCCGGAGGTCCTCAGGGCGGCCGTGATGGCGCACGACGCCGAGACCGCTGGGACGTCCGTCGGGAACCTGCCGATGTTTTCGGGCTTGACCAGATTCATGAGGGTATGCTGGTGCTGGCCCGAAGAGCGGGACAGTAGGATGATGGCCGGGTGGAGGAACATCCGGGGCAGTCGGGTCATCACCTGGCCGTCCGCCGGAGACCGGACATTGGCCCCCATCTGGATGAGGGCGTCGAAGGCGGCATCCACGGCAAAGGCGTCGGCCGACCGGATGCCCTTTTCCGGGTAATCCATGATCACCCGGATCAGGTCGGGCACGACGCCCTTCAGCTTCTTCTTGGCCGCCAGCATCGCGCCGCGAGTTCGTTCCTCCGCCGTGGGGGCGGTGATCATGGCGCGGACCTTTTCGAGGCCGGATTTCTTTTTCTTCTTCTGTCCGCTCAGGATACCGGCCTGGCAACCGAGAAGCGCCAGGACGAGGAGGACCACGATTCGTGTCTTCATGGCTGTCATGATAGCATCCGGGTGAAATACCGCAATGCACGCCCGGGGCCGCTTGGCCCCGCCGGGATGGCGTTTTCGGGCCGGATGATGTCGACGCCCTGGTCATTGCCACTCCCGATCACTGGCATGCGCCCATGGCCATCGAGGCCGTGAAGGCGGGCAAGCACGTCTACGTGGAGAAGCCGTGCTGCCACAACCCCCGGGAGGGGGAGCTCCTGGTCGAGGCATACAGGAAATACGGCAAGCAGGTGCAGATGGGGAACCAGCGCCGCTCCATGAACCTCGTCAGAATGATGGTCGACGATATCCGTGCCGGGGTCATCGGCAGGGTCTTTCTGGCCAAGTGTTTTTACTCGAGAAAGCGCCCGCCCATCGGCGTCGGCAAGGAGGCGGCCGTGCCCGAAGGTCTTGACTGGGACCTCTGGCAGGGACCTGCACCCCGGGTGCCCTACCGCGACAACCTCCACCCCTATAACTGGCACTGGTTCTGGCACTGGGGGACCGGCGAGGCACTGAACAACGGTGTGCACATGATGGACATTGCCAGGTGGGCCATGGGTCTCGACCATCCCGTCAAGGTATCGTCGTTCGGTGGCCGCTGGCACCACGTCGGCGTCGACGACTGGGAGTGTCCCGACACCCAGGAGATCCTGCTCGAATTCGATGGCGGCAGGATGATCACCTGGTTCGGTCGATCCACGAACACCTTCAGCAAGGGCTACAAGGGCTTCGGGATCCTCTTCTTCGGAAGCGGCGGCATTCTGGACTACACCGGGGGGAAGAAGTACACCGTCCTCGACCTCGATAACAAGGTGATCAAGACCATGGAACCCGGGAAGGCCTCGAAGAAGGTCGAACAGACCGATTCCCGGGACCCGGGCCTGGCGGAGCGCCATGCCGAGAACTTCATCGAGGCGATCCGGGGGAACGAGGACCTCGCCTCGCCCATTGACGAGGGGCACAAGAGCACGCTCCTCGGCCTTCTGGGCAACATCTCCCTCCGCGTGGGGAGGACGCTTCACCTGAACGAGCGAAACGGCCACGTCCTCCATGACGCGGAGGCCATGAAGCTGTGGCAACGCGTGTACCAGCCGGAGTGGGAGCCGAAGGTCTGATCCGCCGCGCGTGGTCTGGGACCCGATTCCGCCAGCGATCCTGTCTCCTACAGTGCATGGCCGCAAATACCGAAATGAACACCAGAAGGAGCACCGGCGGCTTGCCGGAATCCCCGGGTGGGTGGCTCGACGGACAGGTGGCATATCGAACGTGTCGGAGGATTCATGGGCGGGAAGGTGAGTTACAGGCGGTACTTCTTCGGACTGACGGCGGTGGCGGTGCTGGGCCTGGCGGGCACGTGGGGCGCGACGAACCTCAAGCAGGCGAAAGAGGTCATCGCAACGCTCAGTGGCGTGCCGGACGACGGAACTTGTCGGGCTATGCTCACCGAAGAAGGCGATTGGGTCGACGTCAAGAAGACCAAGATCATCGGTCGGACCGTGATCCGGTACGACTCCGACGGCTGTTTCGACATCGAGATGCGCGATGAGGGCGCCGGTGGAGAGATCACGGCTTCCGCCTGTGGCGTTTGGCGCCTCGAGGAGGGTTGCATCCACTACAATGTGGGGGAATCATCCGACGAGGACAAGATCCGGTGCGGCCCGTTCAAGGAAAAGATCGACTTCATGTCGCGGCGGGTGTTCACCGGAAACCTCGGAGAGGTTACGGACGCCGTGGTTCTGCGCCTTTCCCGCCTCGCGGGCAAGGGCGGTCCCGGGGATGCGCCGCGACCGGTCGAGCGCGCCCGTCTTCCGAGGTGACGGCCGACGGCGGCTGCACCGCGGTCCGTCGCCGATGATCCCGATGTCCCCCGAGTCCGGAGGGCATTTCTCCTCCCTGCGATTTCCACTCCTGCAGATAGTCACATGAAATCTTCAACCTGACTCGTGGACCACGGCACGGGTTTTCACCATGGGAAAGCACGATTCGGATTTTGGAATCGTGCCTTCCTGCTTGCGGTCCTGCAATCGCCGGCCAATTCGGATTTTGCCCTTGACATGGCCGCCTCCTTGAAGTGACTTTGGGGATCTTTCCCATGGATTTCGCACGCTTGGGATTTTCGAGGAAGGCGATTTGATGACAAAGTTGTTATTTGAATGGGAGTATTCGTCTTATCCCGGGGCGAAGACGTACCCGCATATATTCAAATCCATTCAGCTGGGCAACCTCACGATCCCGAACCGGATCAAATATGCCGCGACCGAGGACAACTTCAACGATCCCGAAGGCTACGTCACCGACGCCGACGTGGAGTACATGCGCTTGCGGGCCGAGGGCGTCGTGGGCGGCCTTTGCTTCATGCAGGGCGTCTACATGGACGAAGGGCGCCAGGGCCAGGGCTACGTGGGCCAGGCCGCGGCGTGGCACGACAGGTACGTCCCCGGCCTCAAGCGGATCGCCGACGCCATTCACGCAGAGAAGGCCGTGGCCGGATACCAGCTCATGCACTGCGGCCGCGTGGGCGCCGTGGAGGTGGAGCGCTGCCAGGCGCCTTCCTTCGTTCCCCAGCGGCTCCGGGTTTTCAAACCCGTGGAAGAGATGACGGTGGCCGACATCAAGCAGTGCGTCAAGGAGCACGCCGACGCGACCCGGCGCGGCATCGAGGCCGGCTTCGACGTCATGGAGATCTCAGGAATCGTGGGATATCTCATCTCCAACTTCATCTCCACCTATACGAACCGCCGCACCGACGAATACGGCGGGGACATCCGGGGACGGATGCGGATGGTGGTGGAGATCATCCAGGCCGTCAAGGACGTGTGCGGCCCCGACATTCCCGTGGGCATCCGGCTTTGCTGCGAGGAGCTGCTGAACGACGTGCGCGGCAACGCCCCCGAGGAGTCCATGGAGTCCTACCGCATCGCCGAGGAGGCGGGGGTGGACTACATCAGCGTCACTGCGGGGTGGCAGGAATCCATCGTTCCTGTCATCAGCCGGGACGTGCCCATGGGATCGTGGATCCATCTGGCCAAGCGAGCCAAGGAAAACGTGAAGGTGCCCGTGCAGATGGCCTACCGCCTCTTCCGCCCCGACCTGCCGAACAAGGCCATCGGCGCCGACGAACTGGACTTCTGGGAGATGTGCCGGTCCATGATCGCGGATCCCCTCATGCCCAAGAAGGTGCTGGAGGGCCGGGAGGAGGACATCAGGCACTGCGTGGCGTGCAACCTGTGCCTCGCCCGGCTCTTCCGCGACGCGCCCATGACCTGCTATATAAATCCCCGGTGCGCCCACGAGCACGACGAGAAATTCACGCCCCAGCCGGCGGAGGAGGAAAAAGAGGTCATGATCGTGGGGGCGGGGCCGGCCGGTCTGGAGTGCGCGTACGTGGCCGCCGGCCGGGGCCACGAGGTGCACGTCTACGACAAGCGGGAGGAGGTCGGGGGTACGCTCCTGGAGGCGTCGCGGGCGCCGTACGGCGACGAGGAGCTTCTCACGTGCAGGGACTTCCAGAAGACGCAGTGCGAGAAGGCCGGGGTAAATTTCCACCTCGGCACCGAGGTGACCGAGGACCTCATCGAGGAGGAATCGCCGGACACCGTGGTGCTGGCCACCGGGCCGGTGTATTCCACTGGCGCGGGCAAGGGCTTTGACCGAGACAACGTGGTCAACGTCCTGGACGTCCTGACCGGCACCGCCGAGGTTGGCGACACCGTGGTGGTGTGGGGGAACCGGAAGCCCGGCATCGGCGTGGCTCTGTTCCTGGCCGGGCAGGGGAAGAAGGTGACCCTCGTCGGCAAGGAGAAGTCCGCCGGTTTCGACATCAATCCCTCCTTCAAGTGGCGCTACCTGATCTACCTCCGGCAGAACAAAGTCATGGCCTACAACGACTCTGACATCGAGGAGATCGGAGACGGAGGGGTCCTCGTGCGGACCTATGACGGATACCGGTTCCCGGTGAAATGCGATACGGTGGTGGTGACCGAGAGGGAGGCCAACGAGGCGTTGAAGAAGGCGGTCCAGGCCGAGGGCATCGAGATGTTCGTTGTCGGCGATGCACTGGTGCCGCGCAATCTGTCCAGCGCGGTGCACGACGGATACCGAATCGGGCTCCGGATCTGACCAGGAGGAAATGATCAATGTCATTCGATGCTGAAAGAGAAATATCCCGCCTCTGGCGGAGCCTGCATGGCGCCCAGGCCGAGATCGGCCGGACCTATTATCGCTGGCGCAGGGCGGCCCTGGATCTGGCCGGACCCGACGCGGACCCCATGGAGGTAGGCCTGAAGACCGCGGGGATCATGGGCGAGGAGATCGGTAAAGGCCTCCTGCCTCGGCTGAACTGGTTGAAGGGCGAGGAGGCGTGGCTCGGGAACCTGGCCCGGGCCATCGCCGCGAACTGGGCCAATCAAGGGGCCATCGTGACCGTGGAGAAGGGGGAATCCGGGACCGAGATCTTCATCAAGTGGACCCGGTGCCCCTGGCCCACCTTCGCCAAGGAGTACGGCGTCGCCATGGAAGAGGACGTCCAGTGCTGTGATCGTGTCCTGGAGACCCTCCTCGAGGACGTGAATCTGTTCTTCAACGTGAACTACAAGATCGAGACGCTGAAAGCCATCCCGAGGGGACAGGGGACGTGCGTCCGGCGGCTGTACAAAGCTTGACGAATAGGATGGAGTGATCGAAACATGGCAGCTCAGATTGATCTGGAGAAATGCACGATGTGCGGCGGCGCCGCCCAGCCCATATGCGTGGAGGTGTGCCCGGATTCCGCGATCCGGGTCCAGGACGGCCGGGTCGTGGTCACGGAGTTCATCTGCGAGGACTGCAACGAATGCGGCTGCGTGTGCCCCGACGACGCCATCAGTATCCCCATGGAGAAGGTGACGTTCTGAGAAGGTGACGTTCTTCCACTACCGCGGAGAGATTCATGAAAGTCAACAAGGTCGACCATATCTGCATTGCGGTGAAGGACCTGGAGGCGGCCAAAAAGGTCTGGGAGCCCATCCTCGGGAAGACGGAGCCGGACGACGCCTACATCGACGAGCCCGAGAAGATCAAGGTGGCCCGATACTGGGTCGGGGAGGTCGGTTTCGAGCTCATGGAATCCACCTCGCCGGACGGGGACGTGGCCAAGTTCATCGAGAAGCGGGGCGAGGGCATCATGCTCGTGAGCTTCAACGTGGACAACACCCGGCAGGCCATGGACGAATTGCAGGAAAAGGACTATCCCTTCATCGGAGGTGCACGGCCGTTCCGCGATTGCGAGTTCGCTTTCGTGCACCCGAAGAAGGTGAACGGTGTGCTCCTGGAGCTCATTGATTACAAGTGGGAAGAGTTCAAGAACAGATGATCCACAGTCCGGGTCATCAAAAAGGCCGCAGGATTGGCGAAAAACCTTCAAGGCATCGAGATCTACCTGGTCTACGTGGACGCCGACCGGTGCGACGGGTGCGAGGAGTGCGTGAAATACTGCCCGGTGAACGTGTTTGACTGCTTCCACAAGGCCAGCCCGGTGCGGCCACGGAACTGCCTGGGATGCGGGACCTGCATGGCCGTGTGCAAGCCCGATGCCATCGTCATCACCGAGATATGATCCCGGACATTTCCAACTTCTTTTGTCCCCTATGGGCCCGCCCCTGCCCCTCTTGCAGGCGATTCCCCGGTTTAGTATCCTCGAGATGGTTCGAATGACGATTACAGGTTCTCCATGAGCGAAGCGATCCTGGTCATCGGCGCGGGTGTCGCCGGAATCAACTGCGCGTTGAATGCCGCCGGGTACGGCGTGAAGGTCTACCTGGTGGATGACACGGCGAGCATCGGCGGCATGATGGCCAGGCTGGACAAGACCTTTCCCACCAACGACTGCTCCATCTGCATCGAAGCCCCCCAGATGTACGAGGTGGACAACTGCCAGGACATCGAGATCCTCACCCAGACCACCGTCAAGAAGGTAAAGAAGACCGACACCGGATTCAAGGTGAAGCTCCAGACCAGGCCACGGTTCGTGGACGAGGAGAAGTGCACCGGATGCGGGGCGTGCGTCGAGGCGTGCCCGGTGTCCGTTCCCGATGAGATGGACGGCAAGATCGGCGGGACGCGAAAACTCGTCTCCATGGCGTTTCCCCAGGCCGTTCCCAACGTGGTGTCCGTGGATGCCGACTGCCGGTACGGCCGGATGCGGGACAAGGGGGCCTGCGTGGGGGAGTGCGTCGTGGACTGTAGCCAGTGCCGGGAGTGCCCCATTGCGCTGTGCGTCAAGGCGTGCTTGAAGGAGGGAAAGGACGCCATCCGCCTCTGGCAGTCCGGCAAGAACCGCAAGGTGGAGGTCCAGGCCATCGTGGTCGCAGCGGGGATCCAGGACCCACAGGTGCCCGAGGGCCTGCACGGCTACGGCCGCCTCGAGAACGTCATCACCTACACCCAGTTCGAGAGGCTCATGAACGCCGGCGGCCCCACGGCCGGGCACATCATCCGACCCTCGGACCGCAGTCCCGCCAATAAAATCGCGTGGATCCAGTGCGCAGGCCGCGGCCTGGCCGGCGGCGTGCCGTACTGCTCCAAGGTGTGCTGCATGGTGGCCACCAAGCAGACCATCATCACCAAGGAACACGATTCATCGGTGGAGACCGTGGTCTTCTACAACGATCTGAAGGCGTACGCCAAGGGCTTCTGGGACTTCTACCGGAAGGCCATCGAGAACGGCGTCCGGTTCGTCCGGGCCAGGCCGTACGACGTTGAAGAGAACCCGGACTCGAAGAACCTGACCGTGCGCTACGAGGACCTGGAGACCGGAGAGGCGAGGGAGGAGGAGGTCGAGGTCCTGGTCCTCTCCACGGGTCTCGTGCCGGGCGACAGGAACGAAGCGCTGGCCAAGGTGCTGGACATCGACCTGGATGAGCGCGGATTCTTCAAGGAGGCCGATCCCCTCCTGGCTCCTCTGGAGACCCGGGTGGAGGGGATCTACCTGTGCGGGGGCGCCACGGGCCCCATCGACATTTCGGAGTCGGTGGTCCAGGCCAGTGCGGCCGCCATGAAGGCGATCCTGGCGAACCGGATCGGAGCCCGGGAGGCCACGCCATGACCGGGACAGTGAGAGTCGGCGTGTTCGTGTGCGACTGCGGCTCCAACATCGCCGGCATCGTGGACGTGCCCGAGGTGGTGGAATACGCCCGCGGTCTCGACCAGGTGGCGTTCGCGGATGAAGGCCGGTGGTCCTGCTCCGTGGATTACCTGTCCCGGCTGCAGGATCTGATCCGGGACCACGACCTGAACCGGGTGGTCATCGCCTCCTGCACCCCGAGGACCCACGAGCCCCTGTTCAAGACCTCGGTGAGGGAGGCGGGGCTGAATCCCTATCTGTTGGAATTCGTGAGTATCCGGGAGCAGGTTTCCTGGGTGCACATGGGCGAGCCGAACGCCGCCACCCAGAAGGCCAAGGACCTGGTGAAGATGGGCGTGGCCAAGGCCGTGCTCCTGGAAGAAGGCCAGGAGATCCGGCTTCCCGTGAAGACCGAGTGCCTGATCATCGGCGGCGGCATGGCGGGCATGACGGCCGCTCTTCACGTCGCCGACCAGGGATTCCAGGCCGTCCTGGTGGAAAAGGCGCCCCGGCTCGGGGGGCTGCTGAACCGTGTTTCCACCGTGGCCTGCGACCACCGCGAGATGCCCGCCACAGAGGTGGTCCGGAGGACCGTGGAGCGCATCGAAACGCATCCGAATGTAGCGGTCCACACCGCCACCGACATCGACTCCGTGGAGGGCTACATCGGAAACTACAAGGTCGCTCTGAAGCGCGGCGAATCCGTCGAGACCCTCGACATCTCCACCGTCATCGTGGCCACGGGCATGGAGGAGATCGAGCCGGTCGGATTCTACGACTACGGAGAGGACCCCCGGATCCTCACTCAGGTCCAGCTCGAGGATCGGATCCGGAACAGGGAGGTGGGGGGATCCCGCGACGTGGTCATGATCCTGTGCGTCGATTCCAAGAACGAGCGCCGGGGATGCTGCAACATCGGGTGTTTCGTCTCCGTCAAGAACGCCCTGATCCTGAAGGCCCAGGATCCGGATATCCGAGTCCACGTCCTCTACAGGGATCTGAGCATGCTCAAGGAGGAACAGACCCACCTGGAGGACGCAAAGCGGGCCGGTGTCCGGTTCATCCGGTTCCCGGACGACGGCTATCCCACCCTCGAGCGCAAGGGCGACGACCTCGAGATCCGGGTCCACGACGTTCTCCTCGGCAAGGAGCTGACCGTTTCGGCTGACCTCGTGGTGCTGACTCCGGGATTCCAGGGCAGCGATACCGTGGACTCGATCAAGGGCCACCTCAAGGTCTCTGCCAACGCCGACGGATTCTTCCAGGAGGCCCACGTCAAGCTGGGGCCGCTGGATTTCTCCTCGGACGGCATCTCGCTGTGCGGGTGCGCCCGGTCCCCCAAGATGGTGAAGGAGAGCTGCGAGGAGGGCATGGGCGCGGCCATGCGGGCGTCCATTCCCATGAAGAGGGGATACATCGAGGCCGAGGGCATCGTGGCGGACGTGGATATCACGGATTGCAAGCTCTGCGGCCTCTGCGCCAAGAAGTGTCCCTACAGCGCCATCCGGGTGAACGACGACAAGGAACCCTCGGTGATCAAGGCCCTGTGCAAAGGGTGCGGCCTGTGCGTGGCCGACTGCCCCACGGATTCCATCACCCTCGTCCACTACTCGGACGACCAGCTCCTGGCCCAGGTGGAGGCGGCCCTGGAGGAGGATCCCGGTGACAAGATCCTCGGTTTCGTCTGCCACTGGTGCGCCCTGGGCGGCGTGGACATGGCCGGGGTGAGCCGGCTCCAGTACCCGACCCACGCGCGCCTCATCCGCGTCATGTGTTCGGCGCGGGTGCCCATCAAGCTCGTGGAGCGCGCCTTCGACCTGGGCGTCGGGGGTGTGCTGGTTGCGGGGTGTGAGTTCCCTACCTGTCACTACATCACGGGTAACTACGCCTGCGAGACCCGGATGAAGCGCGCCCGAAAGAAGCTGGCCAAGAAGGGCCATGACCCGGACCGGCTCTGGAACATCTGGTGCTCGGCGGCGGACGGACCCAAGTTCGCAAACACCATGCGGGACATGGTGGATCAGCTCGGCCTCACGTGCGGGGTGAAGACGGATGGGAAGTAGAACGACGCTCCCGGGGTCCTTCGGCGACGTCCGCATGTTCAGGACCTGCGAGCAGTGCGGGCGCTGCAGCTCCGCCTGCCCCCTCACCGGCGTGGATGCGTTCAACATCCGCCGGATCCTCCGCCACGTGGAGCTGGGACTCATCGACGACGTCGCCGGCACCCCGATGCCGTGGTCCTGCACCACGTGCGGCCGCTGCGAGTCCGCTTGCCCGAACGGCATCGCCATCCTGGATATCCTCAGGCGCCTCAGAGTCCTGGCCCCGGAGGGCCTCGCCCCGGAAGGGCCGCCCGCGTGCGTGAAGGCCTGTCCGGGCGGCATCGACATTCCTGGATATCTCCGGCACATTGCCCGGGGGGAAGCACACAAGGCGTACGAGGTGATCCTGGAGAGCGTGCCCTTCCCGGGCGTCCTGGGCCGGGTCTGCACGCGGCCCTGCGAGGCCGGGTGCCGGCGGAGCGAGGTCAACGAGGCCGTGGCCATCTGCGCCCTGAAGCGTCATGCGGCGGACAGGGCGGGGGAGGTTTCCGACGAGGCCCTGGCCGTGAAGGAATCCACCGGCCGCAGGATAGCCGTGGTGGGGGCGGGCCCTGCCGGCCTGACCGCGGCGTTTTTTCTGAGAAAGAAGGGGCACGCCGTCACCGTGTTCGAGGCCCTGGACAAGCCGGGGGGCATGATGCGCTACGGCATTCCCCGCTACCGCCTGCCCGAGGACGTCCTGGACAGGGAGATCGACCGGGTTCTGAGCGTGGGCATCGACCTGAAGACAGGCGTGAAGCTGGGTGAAGACATCGACCTGGACCGACTGAAGGCGGATGGATTCGACGCCGTGTTCCTGGCCACGGGCCTGCAGCAGAGCAAGAAGATCCCCCTGGAAGGGATCGACCTGCAGGACGTCCGGTGGGGTGTAGAATTCCTGCGGGCGGTTTCCGGGGGTCGGACCGTGGAGGTGGGAGACCGGGTGGTGGTCGTGGGCGGCGGCGACGTGGCCGTGGCCGTGGCCCTCACCGCCTTCAGGCTCGGGGCCGGCTCGGTGACCCTGGCCTGCCTGGAGAGCCGCGAGGAAATGCCGGCCCACACCTGGGAGATCGAGGCCGCCCTGGAAGAGAATGTCCAGATCCTGCCCTCGTGGGGCCCGGAGCGCATCCGCGGGGTGGAGGGCCGGGTCACGGGCATCGACCTGATCCAGTGTACGTCGGTGTTCGACGACCAGGGCGGATTCAATCCGACCTTCGGTGAGGCGCGAAAGTCCGTACCGGCCGACCAGGTCCTCCTGGCCGTGGGTCAATCCGCGGACCTCTCATTCAACGACGGTGCGGGGCTTACGGTGGAGCGGGACCTCGTGGTGGTAAAGGAGGAGACCGGGGAGACGACACTGCCGGGCGTCTTCGCCGGGGGCGAGATCGCCACCGGGCCGGGCGCCCTCATCGAGGCCGTGGCCGAGGGTAAGCGTATCGCCGCCGCTATCGATCGGTTCCTGGGCGGAGACGGGGTGGTGGAAACCCGTTGGGCCGAGAGAGCGGACACTGCCGCCTACGACGGCAAGCGGGACAAGGACTTCGCCGACTGCGCCCGGTGCAGACCGGCGGTGCTGCCCGTTGCCGAGCGCCACAGCGGATTCCCCGAGGTGGAGGGAGGCCTCGAGGACGAGGAAGCGGTCCGGGAGGCGAGGCGGTGTCTGGAGTGCGACCTGGAGCAGCATCCGGAGCGGCTGATCCCCGAGCCGGGGGAGTCCGGGGAGGAATAGTCATCCACCACCCGCATAGCGGGTGGCTTGAGGAAACCCCCTCGAAGGGGGCTCCCGGTGCACAACGCCGGGCACACACCGGATTTCATCCGCACTGGATGAGTCAAATTTGACTCATTTTAAGGGGAAACCCCCAGCTCTGCTGGGGGACTCGTGAAGTTTGACA
>CAZAKZ010000054.1:0-34049 GCA_964485695.1 uncultured Planctomycetota bacterium
AGCCTTTTGCATAGGCTACATGTCCTGTTATTTATGTGAGGCTGTATAGTAGTTGCTGTAGTTGAGTTTGGCGTTCACGATCAGATACGCGCCATCCTGGTCGAGCGCGATGCCCTCACATCCGGAGGTCAGCTGGGTAGTAACGGTGGCGAAAGTCCCGTTGCCGTAGACGCGATACAACTTTCCGGTGTTCGTGCCAATCGCATAGGCACCGGAGTTCCCGTATCCCATTTTCACGGCGTTCAGGGCCAGGCCCGATCTGATCGTCCCCAGCGGCCCCGGCCACGTGGTGTAGAACATGCCGTTTTGTGTTCCGGTCGCCGTAAACACGAGATCGCCCTGCTTGCACTGAGCCGCAACAGAGTCGGCGCAGATCGGCAGTCCCGGCGAGACCAGAAGCGCAAAAAGAAGTAGTCGTTTCATGGTCAGTACTCCTAGGCTTGAGAGGATAGGAGGACAGTAAAAACTAGGTTCCTTTTTACCCGATCCGGGATCTATCCGCCAGGGCAGAGTCAACGAAAAGACCGACTTTTCAGCTGGATTTCGTGGCCGTGGGCGAGGTTTGAGAAGCATTCCGGCATCAGTCAGGTCGTTGAATCAGGTCAGAAAGAGGGCAAGTACGCAACCATTCCAGGCAGTGAACGAGATCTGCGTGAATCGAGGGGAGGAGGGAAGACTAGGGCGGCCACCGAGCCGGATGGATGGGGGTTCGGTGGAAAGATGCAGGCACTCGAGGATGGCTCGAATAGGGAGGGTCTGCAGCGACTCCAGTCGAAATCTCCTGCGTGTTCGGAAGCATGACGACTCTCCTCGAGGGGGAGAGTCGTGGAGATTTCCGGACAGTTTCGAAGATTCCCGGCTCCACGGAGCAGACGTGCAAGGCCGTGGACGTGCGGATCCAGGTGCGGCAGGACTGAAGAATTCCTACGCTTGCAGCCTGGCCAGGGTCAGGGCCAGAAGCGCGGCGCGCTCGGGCAACGACGAGGCCCGCACGGCCTCGGTTCCGGAGACGTGCATGCCCACGCCCACGGCGCCGAGACCGTCCAGGGTTGGAGCGCCCCCGCGCGCCGTGTTGTTCCCGTCGCTGGTGCCGTTTCTCCTGCCGGGAACAAGGCGTTGCCCGAGGTCGGATGCCGCCTGGAGCAGCACCTCCAGGACCGCGTCGGCTCCGGGGTGCCTGTTCATGGGCGGCTTCAGGGACAGGACTTCCACCTCCGCCCGGGTCTCTGCCCCGGTGCGGGGATTGCGCCGCACCGTAGTGCGTGCAGCTTCCTGGATGCGCTCGATCGCCGACGCCCACGCGGCGTTGTCCTGAAACCGCACGTCGATCCCCACCTCGGCCGATCCCGGCACCTGGTTGATGGTGTTGCCACCGCGAAAGGTGCAGACCGTGATCCTCGCATCGCCGGACGGGAAGACCGCCTCGTCCAGGTGTCCGACCAGGGCAGCCGCTGCGGATACCGCGCTGAGCCCCAGTTCGGGCTGATTGCCCGCGTGCGCCTCCACCCCGGACACGTTCACCTGAACCCGGGCCATGCCGCCGCGCTCCATCACCACGGTGGAGGCGTCGTCGCTCCGGTCGAATCCCGGCTCGAAGACCAGGGCCAGATCGTGGCGCCGGGCCTCCTCCACGATCCGCGCCTCCGAGGCCGGTGATCCGAGTTCCTCATCGCTGTTGAAGACCAGGGTATAGGCGCCGCGATCCAGCACGCCGGCCTCTTTCAGGGCCTTGAGGGCCCAGATCATCACCACCAGGCCCCCCTTCATGTCCAGGATGCCCGGCCCCCTCAGCATACGTTCCCCGGCCTCGTCCCGGATCTCGGTCACCCCCCTGAAGGGATCGTCCAGCCCGTACACGGTGTCCACGTGGCCCACCAGCAGCACACTCGGTTTCCTGGCCCGGTCTCCGATCCGGCCGATGAGTATGCCGCCCTCCTCACGGGTCGTAGTGACCGCGAGTCCGGTAAGCTCGCGGTCCAGGACCGAGAACATCTGCTCGAGGCCTTCCGGGTCGCTACTGGAACTGGAGATCCTCACCAGCTCTTTCAGAAATCCCTCCATGGCTTCGATTTGCAGTGCACTGGAAAGGGTTTCGCGTATCAGTTCTTCCGGACTCATGGAAAAAATCCTCGGTCTCGACTCGAGTTTC
The DNA here is from genome assembly GCA_964485695.1 of uncultured Planctomycetota bacterium. Lineage (GTDB taxonomy): Bacteria > Planctomycetota > JAFGQW01 > JAFGQW01 > JAFGQW01 > CAZAKZ01. The sequence goes on from CAZAKZ010000054.1 coordinate 2,150, forward strand.
GATCCTGCCCGATAACTCAACTTTATAATTATCAAGCACTTACACTGCAATGACCTTCCTGGAATTCCGCACCGAACCGAACCCGCCCAAAAACGGCTCATGCCCCAAGCGAATGATCCGATCCTAACCCCATAAGCCGTAGCAAGATATATCATTCACTCCAACCGATTCCGGTTCTCATGCAGGGTGGTCAGGACATGGTGAAAATTTTTCTGGGATGCTTGTTCCTGGTATGGATGGGCGTGCCCACGGTTTCAGGACAGATGGAATCCGGGGATCTCGTGGTGGGGTGTCTGCCGCCCGGCAACGGCCTCTATCGCGTTTCCCGGACGGGTCGTGTGGAGACCCTCCTCGGCCCGAGCTTCAACTTCCCCAATGCCGTGACCCTGGCCTCCGACAACACGGACCTGGCCGTGGCCCTGGCCGATTCCGCGTCGAGCTACGTCCGGAACCGAGTGCTTCGCGTCACTCCTGACGGCATCTGCTCCACCCTGGCCTGGATTCAACCCGGCCCCCCGAATGCCCTGGACCTGTCCGAGGACGGCGCCTTGCTGGTCTTTGCCGCCTCCCAGAACGCGGTCCTCCGGGTGCCCATGGCGGGCGGCTCCGCCACGACAGTGCAAATACTGCCGGCTGGTTCCTTGAACGCCGGCGCCGTGGACCTCGCGGATGGCGGCCTTCTCCTCGGCGCCTACTGGCAGCGCCCCCAGGGCGGCCTCATCAAGGCCGGGATTTCCGGACCTCTACACACCCTGGCCTGGAACCTGGGCCGCATCACCGGTCTCGAAGCGGATGTCGTCCAGGGGGACTGGGTGGTCACCCGGTTCGATGCGCCGGAGGTTCTTCGGGTCGATTCCACGGGCCGCGTTTCCACTCTGGTCAACTTCCAGGGCGCCAACGCCGTGGCCATCGACGCCGACCAGTCGCTGTGGCTCGCTTCGGGGACCGTCCTCCTCCACGCCACCAAGGACGGCGTCCCCATTGCCAGCCATACCCTGCCGGGGCTAGCAGCGGACCTGGAGATCTACGGCCGTCGAACCCTGGTGGGGTCAGGCCCGGCCACATCTGGATCCACCCATCGTCTTCAGATCCAGTCCCATGTGAAAGGCGACGGGAACCGGCCCTACGTGCTGGCGGCCTCCACCCGCCTCCGCCCGGCCCTGTCTCTCGGTGACGGCCGCCACCTGGCCATCGGCCCGAGTCCCCTCCTGACCCTCACCCTCCTGGATCAGGTACCCGGCCTCACGGGCTTCAAGGGCACCCTGGATCCCTTTGGCCGGGCCACGGCTTCCATTGCGGTCCCGGAAGGCCTTGCGGGCCTCAGGATCTTCATCACCGGCGTGGTCCTCGATCCGCATCTCGGCCGCGTCTCCACGGTCCTGAACACCGTGGGCGTCACCTTCAAGTAATCGACCACTTGCATAGCGAGTGGTTTTTGGTCGCCCCCTCGAAGGGGGCGTACCGTTCCCACCGTACACACGCCGGATTTCATCCACACTGAATGAGTCGAATCTGGTTCATTCGAGGCCGATGAAGTGCTTCATTCATTACAGGTGAATGAGCCTATTTTGACTCGTTCACCCCTGATGAAAATCGGGCAGGAGTTGGGCGCCGGATCGGTAGAACCTCTCTGGGCCCATCCCCGGAGGACGTGGTATTACTCACCCAATAATAGTTCCTGATGCAACAAGTGGCCGGCGATACACCGGCCGCGGGGAGGACCCGCGGCCGGAAGCCCGATCACGGAGTCACGACCTTGGCCGGATTCGATATCACGTGGATGCCCTTGAAATCAAAGGTGATGAAGGCCGTGTACATCGTCAGATTGCTCGGGAGCCCCGGAGGAACCTTGACGTGGGCCAGACCATCCCCAAGACCGTCCAGAACCCCGGACATGTTAATAAACACCGGGGGGCCGAACTGAAGGGAAAAGATGAGGAGGTTGTCCAGGTTGAGCGGGATGGTGCCGACGCCGGGCACAGGGATGCCGGGGGAAGTGCCCAGGCTGAAGCCGACGGCATAGTTCATGCCGGCGCTGGCCGCATGGCGCACCCCCACGTAGAGCGTCGTGCCGCCGGTCATGGTGCCCGAGAGAATGGGCGTCGGTTTTTTCGGCGTGGTGAAGATGTCCAGGTAGCTGGACCCGGCCTGGGCCTCTACCAGGTTGGAGGCGCCGTCGCCGTCGAAGTCCTTTGCCCCGTTCAGGAACACGGCGCTGTGATACCCGCTGGTGTCTCCGGTGGCCACGGTGCTTCCGCTGCGCTGGGTGGCCTGGACGAGGTTCGTGCCGCTCCCCCGGTCCCACTTGTTGATGATGGGGCTCACGTTCCCCAGGGACCATACGTCACTGTTGGCGTCGACGAGGATGCCGCACAGCGGGGAGTTGTTCGGCGTGTTGTAGGTGGTCAGGAGAGTCCCGTCGTTGGCCCGCAGCTTGAACACGGCCCTGCCCGCATGGCCGGCGGCCCACACGTGGCCCACGGCGTCTACGGCCACGCCGCGGGCATACGCCGGGATCGGGGTCTCCCAGGCCACGGTGCCGAAAGCGTTGATCTTCATCACCGTGGACCGGGCCTGGTTGGCCACGTAGAGGTCATCGGCCGTATCGCAGGCAATGCCGCTCAAGGCATACCGCGAGGTGTTGGTCGGCGTGAAGGTGAAGGTGATACGGTTCTGGAGGTTGTTGTCGTACTTGTAGACCTCGAACGGAATGCCTGTCTGGGCCAGATCGAAGCACGGGACGATGACGTTCCCCTTGGTGTCCACGATGCAGGAGAGACACGCCTTGGGTGTCTGGCCGGTCTGGACCGCCTTGCCGTTCAGGTCGTACTTGGTCACGGTCTTTCCGCTCCGTGAGACCACGTAGCAGTTGTCCACCGCGTCAACGGCGACACCCTGGGGCCCTCCGCCCGTGGATACGCTGAGCAGGATCTTGCCCAGGGTATCGATCTTGTAGAGAACGCTGGAACTGGTGGCGATCCACACGTTCTGAGCGTAGTCCACCGCCCCGGAATAGCAGAGACTTCCGGGAATCGGGACATCCTTGATGAGTGTGCCATCAAAAGCGTACTTGGTGATTCCGGCACTGGGAACCTGATAATTGGCGAACCACAATCCATCCTGTGCACTCGTCCCTGCAGTCCCTGTCGTCAGGACCATGAGGACGGCCAGAACAACGTCGAGCCTGCGCATGGACTCCTCCTTCCTTGTCTGCATGATTCTGTCCCCCCCGATCAGGATATGGGGCCAGAATACCCCAATCGTCCGGAATTCCATAAGTCCGGGCCCCGAAAAATCCGAAAAAGTCTCGGAACTGGACGGGGATGAATCCGAGAATTTCATGCGGGATGAGGGAAAATCCCGGAAGGAACTTGCCCTACAAGTGGTTTTTTTTCTATTGTCGATTGTGTAGAGCCACGCATCTGGCGGGATCGTCGGGACGGCATCGTCCCAATTTCCCGGAGAGAGACCGGAAGGACAGGCGCTTGAAGACCATTCTCCTCCCTTCGTACATCGTTCTCATGCTCGGGATTCTTGCCGTCACGATTTCTGCCTCGGACTACTACGTCGATCCCCAGAACGGCAGCAACACCCTCGGCACCGGATCGAAGCAGGCCCCCTGGAAGACCCTCACCCACGCCGTCCAGCAGGTGCTGCTGCCCGCTCCCCTCGAGGGCCATACCCTGAACCTGATGGAAGGGCTCTACGAGATCGCCAGCGGGGAGACCTTTCCCATCACCCTGCCGCCGGGCGTCCGCCTGAAGGGCATCGGTCCCTCGAAGACGATGATCTACGGCCCGGGCAAGTCCGGCGTGACCCTGGTCGATTTCACGGGGAACGTTGACCTGAGGAATTCCATCACCGATCTCGGCTTCCACGGCGGCGATCCGGCCGTCTCCATTCCGGGTCGCATCGGAGCCGGACAGGGCCCGTTGATCAAGGATTGCTCCTTCACCTACAACGAACTGGCACTCCGCATCGAGGGACCGTCCACGGGCCTGAGGTCTCCCGTCGTGGAACACTGCTCCTTGCAGAACAACTCCCAGGGCGGCATCCTGCTGGTCGGAAGGGCCGCGGGCTGCCTGGGAGGACGCATCGTGGAATGTCGCGTGGATTACAACCTGGGTGTCGGAGTGAACATCGACGCGGCCTCCGGCAACGTCTGCTTCACGATATCCAACTCCACCATGATCCTCAACAGCGGCGACGGGATCCGGTTTCACGGCAGCGACTCTTCGACGCCCGTGATCACGCATGTCACGGCCAGGTCCAACAGCGGGGCCGGGCTTCACATCGCCACGGGCTCTTCCCCTCTTGGATGCCAGATCCGGAACAGCATCTTTCACGGGAATCAGACCGACTTCGTGGACGCGCCTGCAACCATCGTCGCCCACTGCTGCTTCGGCACGACCTCCGGCTCTACACCTCCGAAGGACAAACAGAACGGAAACCTCAAGGCCGACCCTATGTTCAAGGTCTTCGACGAACCGGACCTAAAGCCGTTTTCTCCCGTCATCGACCAGTCAGCCTTCAACGTAACCCTGGACCCGAAGACAGATTTCGCCGGAGATCCGCGAAACACCGACGGCAACGGCGACGCCGTCCACGCGCCCGACATGGGCGCAGACGAGTACATGCCCCTCTATTTCACGGGTTTCGCCCCCATGCCCGGGGGCATCACCTACATGAGCCTGGATCTCCCCACCAACAGGAACATCCCGTATTACATCGGCCTCTCCCTGAGCGATGGAGGCATTCTGGTGGCCGGGAAACGGGTCATTCCCCTGTGGCCCGATCCGATCCTCGTCATGGTACTCAACAGCCAGCTACCCGGCATGGTCGTTGATTTCATCGGCACCATGAACAACGCGGGCTTCGGCCGGGGCCGGATACACTGGCCCACCTTACCGGTTCTCAAGGGCACCACGTTTTATGCTGCGGGCGTGACCCTGGATGCCGGCTACCCGGGCCACCTCCGGTGCGTCTCCAACGGAGTGCGCCTCAAGATCCAGTAAAGGGCTCGCGCAAGGGGCTTCCTCGGGTTGGTGTTCCCATTTTGAAATCCCATTCCCTAGCCAGGATACTTCCGCGGTTTTCTTCCTACACCGAGCGCCCGTGGATTTCGATACTTCCTTTGACGTCCGTATCGACAGAAAAGGAACCATCAAAATGAGATCTACTGCCCTGATCGCGGTGCTGTTCTTCCTGTCCGTGGTCCTGAGCGCTTGCTCCTCCACGGCGCCTGAAAACGACATTTCCGGCTCGGCCGCCACCTCTCCGGGCATCACCGGCCATGCCCAGGGGGCCGACATTTACCTGGACCGGGCCCTCGTCACCACACGGAATCGAACCCTCGGCCTGGCGCTGTTCAAGCAAGGTACGAATCCGGAAATGATGGACCTCGATCCGGGAGCCTGGTTTCTGGGCCTCAGCTTCAAGTACGATCACTGCGGACCCGAAATCAGTCTGGACGTGGTGGATTGCGGTCAGATCCATCCCGGTTCCGTCGCCCGTGGGCGCCTCATGCAGGCCAACCGTCACGGCAAGCCCTTCCCCGTGAGGATCACGGGCGGAACGCTCCGCATCAACGACTGGACCGTGACCGGCGAGCTGATCACGGAGATTTCCGGTACGGTGCACATCCGGACCGTGGGCAACGGGATTCTGGAGGGTGCGTTCACGGCACCGGTGCAGGGCTGGTACCTGGCGCCCTGATCGTAACCGCCGCCGAACCGTTTCTTCCATTCGGAAGCCCCGGCTGCCCCTGGATTTATTCCTTCGATGGTTTTTGACAGCCTGTGGATACATGGGTTGTTATAATCCGCCTTTGGCCCGGGCCGTGCATGGATGAGGCTGCAGAGTCCGTATGCTATTCAACTCCCTCGAGTTCGCCCTTTTCTTTCTGGTGGTGGTCCTCGTCTACTTCCGCCTTGCCCATAGCCACCGCATCGTATTCCTCCTCGCCGCCAGCTACTTCTTCTACGCATACTGGCGGTGGGAGTACACGAGCCTGCTCGTCTTCTCCACCGTCCTCGATTACACCTGTGCGCTCCTCATCCACCGGACGCCGTCGAGGGCGAAGAAACGCCTGTATCTCATCCTCAGCCTCGCCGGTAATCTCGGGATGCTCTTCTTCTTCAAGTACCTCGGTCTCTTCCTCAGGACGGTGGCAAGCGGCCTGGGCCTCGTCGGCGTGGACGTGGCCATGCCTCCCGTCAAGGAGATGATGCCCTGGTACATCCTGCCCATCGGAATTTCCTTCTACACCTTCCAGACCATGAGCTACACCATCGACGTGTTTCGAGGGGTCGTCCGGCCCACCCGGAATCCGTTCAAGGTGGCGCTCTTCGTCTGCTACTTCCCCCAGCTCATCGCCGGACCCGTACTCCGGTCAGGGGAGCTCATGCCCCAGATGGACACCCGTCACGACTTCGACTGGGACCGGATCCGCCTCGGGCTGCTCCTCGTTTTCTGGGGTCTCATCAAGAAGGTCTGCTTCGCCGACAACCTGGCGCCCTTCGTGAACGAGGTCTATGCGAATCCCGAGGCGTTCAGCGGCCTGACCCTGCTCTGCGCCACCTACTGCTTCTCCTTCCAGATCTACTTCGACTTCTCGGGCTACTCCGACATAGCCATCGGCCTGGCCCAGATCCTGGGCTTCAAGCTCATCCTCAACTTCAACCGCCCCTACCTCGCCTCCAACATCACCGTGTTCTGGCGGCGATGGCACATCTCGCTGTCCCGGTGGCTTCGCGACTACCTCTACATCCCCCTGGGGGGCAGCCGCCGCGGCCGCGGCCGGACCTACATGAATCTCATGATCACCATGCTCCTCGGCGGACTCTGGCACGGTGCCAGCTGGACCTTTGTGGTCTGGGGGGGCCTTCATGGTCTGGCTCTCATGGTTCACAAGGTGTTGAGGGGGGAAAAGGCCCGAAACCAGAGTCTGAATCCCCTCTCCATCCTGGTCACGTTTCACTTCGTCTGCCTGACCTGGATTTTCTTCCGGGCGGAGACCATCGGCCAGGCCTTCGAGGTCGTGGGCGGCATCCTCACCCTGCAGGGAGGGCAGGGTCTCAACTTCGGCATCCCCTTCGTCGTCTTCGCCTTCCTCCTGGTGGTGCAGCTCTACCAGGAACGGAAAGGAGAAATCCGGGGACACGTGGACCGCCTGTTGAGACGATCCCCGTACCTGGTGGGAGGCTTTTTCTACACCGCCGTGATCCTGGCCCTGTTCCTGTTCTCCCGAGGAGAAGAACAGTTCATCTACTTCCAGTTCTGAGTCGAGGAGATGGGAAAACGGTGAAGATGAAACGGGTATCACTGAACCTGGTCAAGGCGGCAGCGGGAGGATTCGCCGCCCTCGTCTTCCTCGAGATCATCCTCGCCCTGTTCTGGCCCCAGGAGAGGCAGACCCCGCTCTTCGATTCCACGGAGGTCTTCCCCCTGGTGTTACGCAAGAACCTGGACGGCATCCACGTCTCCAGGGAGTTCTCGGTGCGCTACCACACCAGCACCCACCGCCTCAGGGATCCCGATCGCCCGCTGGAGAAAGCGCCCGGCGTGTTCCGCATTCTGGTCCTCGGGGATTCCCTGACCTTCGGCAGCGGGGTGAACGACGAGGACACCTTCGTCCGGCAGCTCGAGCGGCTACTGAACGCCCGGGGGGACAGCCGGCGCTACGAGGTGATCAACGCTGCATGCGCCTCGTGGGGCACCGCGCACCACCTCGTCTTCCTGGATCATCTGGGATTCAGGCTCACACCCGACGTGGTGCTCATGGCCTTCCACGACGACGATCCCAAGGACAACCGGATCTCCGGGTTTTTCACCCTGGATGAGGCAGGAAATCCAGTGTGGGAGAAGCCGCGCGACCTGGCCCTGGGTTCCACCCGGAGCCTCACCGACAGGATTCCCCTCTACGCCTTCCTGGCCCAGCACTCGAATCTCTTCTCCGCTCTTCGCCTCAGGCTGGCCCTCTACATCAAGAACCTGAAAGCCAAGGACACCCCGGATACGAATTTCCTGGACCGGAAGGAAAGGCCGGCAGCCGTGTGGCCCGAGGCCGACTGGAAGCTCACGGCCCGCCTCCTCCAGGAGTTCAAGTCGCAGTGCTTCCGGCAGGGCGCCCGGCCGGCCCTCATGCACGCCCCTTTCCCGCGTTTCAACCGGGCGGTGGAGACGCGGTTCAGGGACATGGCCCGAACCCTGGACATCCCGGCCCTCCCCCTCATCGACCGCCTCGCCGGGGCCCCACCCGGATCTCTCTACTACTTCCCCGTGAACCGCCACTTCACCCCTGAAGGGCACGGCCTCATCGCCCGGGCCCTTGAGCGGTTCCTGGAGCGAAACGGCCTTCTTCGAGGGTGAGCGCCTGAGGCGTTCCGTGTCAGATCTCGAACCAGTGCGTGTTGGTCACCTGCACGATGCCCTTGAGGTCGTAGATGACGCCGGCACAGAACACGGTGAGGCCCGTGTTGGCGGGGAAGGATTTCGGGAGCTTGATCACCGCCCGGGCGCTGCCGAAGCCATTCAAGACACCGGCGAAGTTCTGGAAAATGGTGGGCGCCAGGTTCTGGGCCGTCAGCAGGAAGAGGCTGTCGGGGAGGTTCAGGTGGAGCCACTGGCCGTTCGAGAGCCTCATGCCGGGCCGACGGCCGAAGCTGCAGGCGATCTGATAGGCCGCCCTGATGGCCCGGGTGTTCCGGCTCTGCAGGTCGAGGTGGATGGTTGCGCCCGGACCGCCCTGACCGTTGCAGGTCATGGCCCGGCTGCCGTAGATCTCGAGGCCCGAGATGTACCATTGACTGGTCGGCACCGCGGGCATGGAGATGAAGGTGATGACGGTGTTGGTCTTCAGGTCGTAGTGCATGATCGCATTGGCGACTGCCGGGACGGAGACGGAGCCCGCCACCCATAGGGTGTCGTCCTGGTCGACCTTGACGGCGTTGGCACCCACAAAGGACACGAGGCTGGTGAGCTTGCCGGCCTGGGTCACACGGTTCACCTCGACCCCGCCGCCTGGCTCGGGCGGATTGGTGGTCGGGCCCTCGTGATCGCAGGTGAGGAAATCGCCCGTCTTCGGATCCACCTCGATGGAGGAGATCTTGTTCAGGACCGTGGCCTGGTTGAAGAGGGTGCTGGTGACGCCCTTGCGGTCCGCAGCGAGGATCTTCGGGTACGGCGCCGTCAAGGAGGTGTAGACGGCGACGGCGTATCGGGTGGTCCCCTCCCGGAGAACGGTCGCCCCGACGAAGATCGGAGGAGCGTTCAGGATGAAGGATGAGACCGCCCCGGTGGCGTGTTTCACGCCGAACAGGGAGGCATTGTCGTTGGCCACGATCCAGGTGTCGTCGCCGTCCAGGGCAAAGCCGTGGGTGGAGCCGGGCAAGCCCTGGACCACGGTGGTGGCAAAGCCGCTGGAATTCACGCTGAGGAGATTGGACTGGGAAAAACGATTGTCCGTCTCGGAAACCACCAGGTCGGCATTGTTGGGCGCCATGCGGATCCAGTTCTGGAAGTGGTTGGGGGCCAGGTTGGGGGTCAGCGTGTTCAGGGACGAGGGATTGTTCGGGTTCAGGTAGAGGATCGCGCCTTTTTGAAAGTTCAAGTAGTCCAGGAGGCAGACCACCAGGTCGCCGTCCTGGGGTTTCTGGGCGTGCATTCCGCTCGCGAACAGGACCAGGATCATGACCGTCGACAGTGCTGAACGCATCTCTTCTCCTTTCAGGGCATCTCCGGTCAGGTTTCTCTACAATGTGAGGAAAATCCCGAAGATCGACTCTTCCCGGAACGCGAGAGGAACGAAAAACGGCAATCAAATCCCCTTCTTGAAATCCTCAGCCAAATCCTCCGCAGGCCGACTCCCATTTTCCCCGATTGCAGGTCTTCCCGCAACGCAATCGAAGATTTCTTCTCGGAATCGGGCCCGGAGCGGTGTCCGTGAATGGGGGCAGGGAATCGGATCCCCTGCCCCGAGAAAGAAAAAAAGGGAATCTCGTTTCCGGACGGACTCACGGCATCACACGTACCGTGAACGCCCAGGGGTCCAGGACCCAGGCGATGCCCCCGGGGGCGGGAGCATCCAGGACCACCCCGGCAAAGTGAATCACAGTTCCGTTGTAGGCGGTGCCGAGAGCCGCCAGGTTCAGCCGGGCCACGGCCCGTCCCCCGGCATCCAGGGTTCCCACATTCCCCGTCAAGAACGGCCACACCGGCCCCTGGGCCGAGAGCACGGTGAGGGCGTCGGCCACGAGGAAGAGCTCCCGGCCGCCGGCCAGTCTCGTGGCGGGGACAGCGCCGGTGAGGCTGGCCGCCACCACGAAGGTCTTCCCGGCCAGAAGGCCGTTTCCGGGATTGACGGCCAGGTCCCAGGTGGCCTTGCCGGTGCGCCGGGTCGAGAGATCCCGGTCGTACAGGGGAAGCACCTCCAGGATCCAGCTCGGCATGGGTGTGGTCGTGGACGTGATCAGAGTGGTAAGGGTGTGCGGCGTGGTGCCGGCATCCACGTAGACCACCTCCTGGGAAGCGCCCAAAATGCTGGCGTAGTAGCCGCGGCCGGGGGCTGCGAATTTCTCGGCTGTCACGTCCCACATGACCCTGGAGGAGGCCGGCCCGGTACGCCAGACACCGGACCCCGCCTTGACTTCCAGGTAGAGGTATCCGGAGAGAGCCGACGAGATCCAGTCTCCGTTCTGGAGCAGGTCCCCCCCGTACGCCCCCCGCACGCCGGTCACCGAGGTGGCGGCGAGGGTCGTGGTCGGGGTCCTGTCCGGGCCGGTTCTGAGCAGGACCTGCGTCGTCACGGCCGTGCTGCCGCTGTTGGCGTAGACATAGCCGCCATGGAGCCTGTCCCAGACGAAACCGCTCAACCCGGCGTTGTTGGGCACGGCGATGCGGGTCGTGCTCCAGAGGCCGGTGGTGCGGTCCAGTTCCACCATGTGGCCGAGTGAGGAATCGTACGACACCACATTGCCGTCGGAATTGAGGGTGAGGTTGGTGAGGTTCCGGGGAACGCTCACGCCGAACGGCCCGGACCAGAGGGTGCGCGTGACGGCCCGGCGGGTCGGGTCCCACACCACCAGGCCGTACTTCGAAGGCGGAATGCCCAGGCCGATGAGCGCATGCACCAGAACGTCATGGTTGTCCGTGTCCACCACCGCACCCCAGACGTTCCCCCAGTGGGGCCAGGCGCTGCTAGGCCCGGAGGAGTAGGACTTGAGCTTGTTGGAAGCGTCCACCTGCCCCAGGGCGCTGGCGGCAGTGGAGCCGATATTGGAGTAGCCGAGAAACAGGCCCCGGTGGCTTCCCGCCACCTGGGCGTGGAGAAGACCCGCAAGGATCCAGAAGAACAGAAACGAAACGAGTAAGCGTCTGAGGAGCATGGGTCTCGAGGCACCTTTCCTCTAGCCGATGGAGCCGGCCGAATCCTGTCTGAGCGGAAAACGGGTTAATACCTAGTCAACAGGGGAGAATGCAATGACCCAGGGCAACCTCGTCCCCTTGAAGTAGTCCCCATCCTCCCGGGGGCTGTCAACCCGGAAGAGATAAAAACTTTGCGGGCCATGCGCCGCACTCCCTTCTCTTTGGTCCGGGCCCTCCTGCCCCGGATAAAAACAAAAGAAGATCACTCCGCCGTCCCTGCTCGATCTCGGGTCGCGGCGACGATTCACTTGTTGTTGATCACGAAGGCCCAGGGCTGGCACACGTGGGCGATGCCCGAGGGGGCCTTGGTATCGAAGACCACCGCCGCCATGTGGATGACGTTGCCGTTGGCGACCGTGCCCAGCAGGTTCAGGTCCAGGACCGCCCTGGCCTTGCCGGAGGCGTCCAGCTTGCCCACGTTTCCGGTGAGAAACGGCGCGAGCTGACCCGTCTGGGAAAGCACGGTGGCGTTGTCCGGGGTGATGAACAGCTCTCGACCGTCGGGCAGGGAGATCTTCGTGGTGCCGGCCAGACTGACGACCATGACGAAGGACTTGCCCGCGTGGAGGCCGTTGCCGGGATTGATGTTGACGTCCCAGATCCTGGGTCCGGTGCGGCGGGTGCACAGGTCGTTGTTGTAGAGTTCCACCACCTCGATGGCAGGTCTCGGCATGGTGGTGGCCGAGCCGGTGTAGAGCTTCGTCACCGTGGGGGGCGTGGTCATCGGGTCGATGTACTGGATGCCGCGGGGCGGATTCTCAATGGTTGTCCAGAGGCCGATACCGGGCTTGGCCATGTGCTCGGTGGTGATGTCGTACGCCACGTTGAGGGCAGCCACGGGTCCCGGAGTGAAGGTGCTGGTGCCGGCCTTCACCACGTAGTAGACCTGGGTGCAGCAGGTCGAGGAGTAGAAATCGCCGTTCTCCACGAGGTCCCCGCCGTACTTGCCTAGGGTGGTGGTGAGGGGGCCGGTGGCCAGGGTCTGGGTAGTGCTGAAGTCGTGGTTGGACCGGTAGAGCTCGGTGGGCGGGCCCCAGGCACCCCAGACGAAGCCGCCGTTCAACCTGTCCCACTTGGTGCCGAGGATGCCAGCCGAGGTCCGGGTGGTGGCCGGAAGATTGATGCTGCGCCACTTCTTGGTGCTGGGGTCCAGGAACTTCGCGGTCTGGAGGGTCTTGGTCGTGGTGTCGTTGTCGATGGTCAAAATCTCGCCGTCGGAGTTCATGGTCCAGTCGGACCAGTTGACGATGGGACCGCCCAGGATCGGGCCCTGCCAGAGGACCTGGGCCGCACCCGGCAGGTTGTTATCCCAGGTCACCAGGCCGAAGGAGGTGATCGCGGGATCCATGATGACCGGGATCAGGACATGCTGGTTATCCGAATACATGCAGGCCCCGAAGGGATTGCCCCAGTAGGGCCACGCGCTGTTCGGTTTGGTGGTATACGCCGTGGCCACGTTCTTGGGATCGAGGGTCAAGACGTGGTTGGTGGGCGCAGCGGAGTTGTACATGCCCACCCACAGGCCGTTGTGCTGGCCCTTGGCCGGCTGCGCCGTTACCGAGATGCCGAGGCACACGACAAGGAGGCCGAGCAGGACGATTGTCTTCTTCAAAGGGACTCTCCAAACTCTCCCAGAAACTATCTGAGCGGATAAGGGGTCTATCCCTGAACATCCAACGGCACGAAAGCGTGAAAGAGGGGAAATGTACCGGGAAAGAAACCCGATCGGGAATCTTATTTGTGAGTCCTTTTCTTCCCCCGCCCGTTCAAGCAAGCCCGCGGTTGGATCTGATATTCTCACATATTTTCAGAGATAAAACAAAAACAAAATCCCCCTGAAGTCACTTCGAGGAAGCGGCCGGGCAATCCTAGCAGCCCCCGCCAATCCTCGTCCTTCTCAAAACAAAACGGATTCCGTCGCCTCCTCGTTTCAGGGGATTCCCGGACACGGCCTTTGCGATACCCGGACCGGGAATTCCATGATACCCGGATCATTTCGCATACACCCCGCTCCAGCAGCCAGATTATCCGCAGGTTGTGTGCAGGATCTTCTGGCCCTCCTGCCTGGGATTGCTATACTTCGCCCGATATGTCTCACCCAGGAATCCTGATCCTCGAGGACGGCACCGAGATCCCCGGCACCCTGTTCGGCGCCGAGGTGCCGGTGTCCGGCGAAGTCGTCTTCAACACCGGAATGGTAGGGTATCCGGAATCCCTCACGGACCCCTCCTACGCCGGCCAGATCCTGGTCATGACCTACCCGCTCGTGGGCAACTACGGCGTGCCGGGCAAGGAACGCGACGCTCTGGGCCTACCCGCCGGGTTCGAATCCGATCGGGTTCAGATCCGAGGCCTGGTGGTGTCCTCTCTCTCCTCGGACACGTCACACTGGTCGGCCCGTCGCAGCCTCGACGACTGGCTCCTGGAATCCGGCGTGCCCGGCCTCCAGGGCGTGGACACCCGGGCCCTGGCCAAGCGGATCCGGGAGAAGGGTGTCCTGCTGGGAAGGATTGTTTCCGCGGGCCGGGACATCGAGATGGCCGATCCGAACCTGACCAATCTGGTGGCCGAGGTGAGTACCCCCGAGCCGCGCGAGTTCGGCCGCGACGGCCCCCGGGTGGTGCTCATCGACACGGGGGTGAAGGCCAGTATCCTCCGCTGTCTGGTCCAGGCCGGAGCCCGTGTGCTCCAGGTGCCCTGGGACCACGATTTCTTCGACGAGGACTTCGACGGCCTCTTCCTCTCAAACGGCCCCGGCGATCCCAAGATGGCCCGGAAGACCGTGGAGCACGTCCGGCGCGCCATGGAGGAGAAGATCCCCACCTTCGGCATCTGCCTCGGCAATCAGCTCCTGGCCCTGGCCGCCGGCGCGGACACCTACAAGCTGAAGTTCGGCCACCGCGCCCAGAATCAGCCCTGCCTCGAGGTGGGCACCCGGCGCTGCTACGTCACCTCCCAGAACCACGGCTACGCGGTGAACGGCGCCACCCTGCCCGAGGGCTGGCGGGAATGGTTCCTGAACGCCAACGACGGCACCAACGAGGGCATCCGGCACGAGTACAGGCCCATGCGGAGCGTGCAGTTCCATCCGGAAGCCACGCCCGGCCCCACCGACACCCTGGAACTCTTCAAGCGCTTCCTGGAGATGCTCCGGTGAACACCCCCCCCCACGCGGACCCGACCCCCCCGCTCCCCGGAAAGATCCTGATCCTCGGGAGCTCCGCCCTGAAGATCGGCGAGGCCGGTGAGTTCGACTACTCGGGCAGCCAGGCCATCAAGGCCCTGAAGGAAGAGAACATCCGCACGATCCTGGTGAATCCCAACATCGCCACCATCCAGACCTCGGACTATCTGGCCGACCGGGTCTACTTCCTGCCCGTGACCCCGGCCTTCGTTGAGCAGATCGTGGAGAGGGAGCGGCCCGACGGCATCCTCCTCGGGTTCGGGGGTCAGACCGCACTGAACTGCGGCGTGGCCCTGGAGGAGGCCGGAGTCTTCGAGACCTACGGCGTCCAGGTGCTGGGCACCTCGGTCCAGACCATCCGCGAGACCGAGGACCGCGGCCTCTTCATCTCCCGGCTGGCCGAGATCGACGCCAAGGTGCCGCGAAGCCGCGCCGTCACCTCCATCGACGAGGCCCTGGAGGCGGCGGACGCCATCGGCTATCCGGTCATGCTGCGCATCGCCTACGCCCTGGGCGGCCTCGGGTCGGGCATGTGCACCGATGCCCGGTCGCTCCGGGACCGGGCCTCGGCCGCTTTTTCTCACACCTCGCAGATCCTCATCGAGGAGTGGCTCAGCGGCTGGAAGGAGATCGAGTACGAGGTCGTACGCGACGCCTTCGACAACTGCGTCACCGTGTGCAACATGGAGAACTTCGATCCCATGGGCATCCACACCGGGGAGTCCATCGTGATCGCGCCCAGCCAGACCCTGACCAACCACGAATACCACAAGCTGAGAGAGATCGCCATCCGGGTCATCCGCCATCTGGGCATCGTGGGAGAGTGCAACATCCAGTACGCTCTCGACCCGCACTCCGACGACTACCGCATCATCGAGGTGAATGCCCGCCTGTCCCGGAGCTCCGCCCTGGCTTCCAAGGCCACGGGCTATCCCCTGGCCTTCGTGGCCGCGAAGCTCGCCCTGGGGTATCCCCTGAACTCCGTCCCCAACAAGGTGACCGGGGTCACCAGCGCCTGCTTCGAGCCGGCCCTGGACTACGTCGTGGTCAAGGTGCCGCGGTGGGATCTGAAGAAGTTTCGCATGGTGTCCACCCGCCTCGGGTCGGGCATGAAGTCCGTGGGCGAGGTCATGGCCATCGGCCGCACCTTCGAGGAGGCGGTCCAGAAGGCCTTCCGGATGCTCGACATCGGCCAGGAAGGCGTACTCCCCGACAAAGGAATGGCCTTCGAGGACCTGGCCACCGAGCTGTCTGAGCCCACCGACCGCCGGGCCTTCGCCCTGGCCCGGGCCTTCGAGAGCGACATGACCCTGGAAGAGGCCCATCGCCTCACCCGCATCGACCTCTGGTTTCTGACGCGCATCCGGCGGCTCACCGACCTGGCGGCCAGGATTCGCGAAACCCGCCAGGGCGAGCTCGAGACCGATCTCCTCCTCGAGGCCAAGCAGGCCGGCTTCTCGGACCGGCAGATCGGCGTCTTTTCCGGTCGCAGCCAGGAGGCGGTGCACGAGGCTCGCCAGGCGGCCGGCATCCGGCCCGTGGTGAAGCAGATCGACACCCTCGCCGCCGAGTACCCGGCCCGCACCAACTATCTCTACCTGACCTACAACGGCTCCGAGAACGACATCGAATTCGAAACCGAGCGATCGGTGCTGGTGCTCGGGCCCGGCGCGTATCGCATCGGCAGCTCGGTGGAGTTCGACTGGTGCTGCGTCAACACCGTACGCACGCTGAGGGAACTGGGTTACTCCACGCTGATGCTGAACTGCAATCCGGAGACCGTCAGCACCGACTACGATGAATGCGACCGCCTCTACTTCGACGAGATCACCTTCGAGACGGTGCGGGAGATCTACGAGAGGGAGAAGGCCCACGGCGTCATCATCTCGGTGGGAGGCCAGACGCCCAACAACCTGGCCACCGGCCTGGACCGAGCCGGCATCCGCATCCTCGGCACCTCCCCCGCCAGCATCGACAACGCCGAGGACCGGCACAAGTTCTCGGCCCTGTGCGACCGGCTGGGCATCGGCCAGCCCGCCTGGATCGAGGCCACGTCCATCGAGGCGGCCGATGCCTTTGCCGAAGAGGTGGGCTACCCGGTCCTGGTGCGTCCCTCGTACGTGTTGAGCGGTGCGGCCATGGCCGTGGCGGAGAATCCCGATAATCTCCACAAGGTCCTCGTGCGCGCCGCCGACGTCTCTGCCGAGTATCCCACGGTCATCACCAAGTTCATCACCGGCGCCAAGGAGATCGAGGTGGACGCCGTGGCCCGGGACGGAGAGATCGTGGTCTACGCCATCTCCGAACACGTGGAAAACGCAGGCGTGCACTCGGGGGACGCCACCCTGGTGCTGCCCCCCCAGTTCACCTACATCGAGACCATGCGCCGGGCACGCCTCACCGCGGCCAAGATGGCCAAGGCCCTGAACATCAACGGCCCCTTCAACATCCAGTTCATGGCCCGCGAAAACAAGCTCATGGTCATCGAGCTGAACCTGAGGGCGTCCCGGTCCTTCCCCTTCGCCTCAAAGATCTTCAAGGTGAACTTCATCGATCTGGCCACGCGCGTCATCATGAACCGGCCCATCAAAAAAGTGGACCAGTCGGTGTTCGAGCTGGACTACGTGGGGGTCAAAGCTCCCCAGTTCTCCTTCATGCGGCTGGTGGGCGCGGACCCCATCCTCGGCGTGGAGATGTCCTCCACGGGCGAGGTGGGTTGCATCGGCGAGGATTTCGAGGACGCCTTCCTGAAGTCGCTACTCTCGGTGGGATTCCGTATGCCCATCCGCCGGGTGCTCCTGAGCACCGGCCCGGTGGAGCACAAGGCGGCCTTCCTCTCGAGCACCCGGGAACTCGCCAGGACCGGGGTCGAGTTCTTTGGAACCAAGGGCACCGCCGCATTCATGGCCGACAGCGGCATCTCGGTCACGCCGGTACACTGGCCCCTGGAGGAGAAGTCCCCCAGCGCCCTGGACCTGATTCAAAGCCACGGGATCGACCTGGTGGTGAACATCCCCAAGGATGCGAGTGACGAAGAGCTCCAGAACGACTACATGATCCGCCGCGCAGCCGTGGACCACGGCATCCCCCTCGTGACCAACATCCAGCTGGCCCAGCGCCTGGCCAGTGCCCTGTGCCACAGGACCCTGGACCAGCTCGAGGTGAAGAGCTGGGAGGAATATTGAGTCCCCTGTCTGTTTGAAACCGGAGACGTAATTCACTAGCAGCTTGCGGATACTCCATGATCTTCGCGGAACTCGACCCAGGCCCGTTCTGGCGCGCGGGCATGGCCATGCTCCTGGGCATGCTCATCGGTCTGGAACGCCAGCACACCGGCGTGCTGAAGCAGGAAAAGCAGCTGGCCGGCATCCGTACCTTCTCGCTGGTGGCCATCCTGGGGTGGGTGACGGGCTTTCTTGCCGACATCACCCATTCCCCGGTCCTCCTGCCCATCGGCCTCGTGGGCGTCGGCGCCTTTGCCGTGACGGCCCAGATCATCCGCGCCCGGGAAGGGGATCGGAGCGTCACTACCGAGGTGGCCTTCGTGCTCACGTTCTGCGTGGGGGCGATGGTGCACTTTGGCCAGCCGGAACTGGCGGGCGCCCTGGCCGTGGCCATCACGTTGCTGCTCAAGTTCAAGATGCAGCTCCACCACTTCGCCCGGGTCATCAGCGAGGCCGACGTCTACTCCGTCCTCAAGTTCGGCGTCATCACCCTCATCATCCTGCCGCTGGTGCCGGACGAGACCTACGACCCCTGGCACGTCCTCAATCCCTACTTCATCTGGTTGATGGTGGTGCTGTTCTCGGGCATCAGCTTCGCGGGCTACATCCTCATCCAGTGGCTGGGCCCCCGGGCCGGCATCGGCCTCACCGGCGCCCTGGGCGGCATCGCCACCAGCACCGGTGTCACCTTCACTTTCAGCCGGCGAAGCCGGGAAAACGAGACCCTCGGGCCCGGATTCGCCGCCGGCGTGGCCCTGGCCACGACCACGATGTACCTGCGCCTCCTGGCGATGATTGCCCTGGTGAGCTGGCCTCTGTTCATTTCTCTATGGCCCGCCATGACCCTGGCGGCGGTAGCGGGTCTGACCTCGGCCCTGGGCCTGGGGCTGTGGGCCCGGGCCCTCGGTCGTGAAAAGGCCGGGAAGATCTCCATGAAGAATCCCATGGAGTTGACACCGGCTCTCACCTTTGCCGGAATCTTTGCGGTGGCCCTGGTGGCCATCAAGGTATGCAGCGAGATGGTGGGCCCCTCGGCCGTACTGGCCGTCTCCGGCCTTACCGGTCTCACCGGCCTCGACGCCATCGCCCTCTCCACGGCCCGTCTGACCAACGACACGAGCCTGACCCTGTCCACGGCCTATCAGTGCATTCTCATCGCCTGTACCGCGAACACGGTGTTCAAGCTGTGCGTGGTGTGGATCGTCGGCGGACGTCGGATGCGATGGCCGGCCACCTTCGGGCTCGGCCTCATCGTCGCGGTGCTGGGCGTGCTGATCGGTCTGAGCTTGAACTGACGAGATCAGGTCGTGGCCGCCAGAGCGACCTTTCCCCTCCTGGCCTTGACGTTGTCCTTGCTGCCGATGACGGTGACGTTCATACCGATCTGCACCGGGACCGGGGTTTCCCCGATCGTGATGGTGGTCTTGCCGTTGAGATACCACCCGAGAGACCCGGTGGAAAACTCCTTGGGCTCGGCCGTCATGGGGATCTGGTTCAATTCGATCTTCAGGGATTTCGCCCCGGACCAGAACTGTTCACGCGACACGGGGCATGGATTCTTGGCCATTTCTCAGCCTCCTTGCTTGATACTTCCGTAGGCTGGGACCCACTCCACGTGGGCCCAGGGCTACGGGT
Organism: uncultured Planctomycetota bacterium; assembly: GCA_964485695.1. GTDB lineage: Bacteria > Planctomycetota > JAFGQW01 > JAFGQW01 > JAFGQW01 > CAZAKZ01. The sequence goes on from CAZAKZ010000054.1 coordinate 21,617, forward strand.
CCATGTGACGACGCCTACTATCGGCCGGGAGGGCTGGAAAACTGAATCTCAATCCGGTACGAATCCCGACCCGGACCGCAACATTTCCTCGTCCCCGTTAAAGTCCTGTAACTTTGTTTCTATAATAGAATTACGACCTGAAGAATGAATATGGAGATCGGGATATGCAACACCCACACCCACTCGGCTTGACTCTGATCCTTCTCGTCACCCTGGCTGCTGCTGGAGCGCCGGGCCAGGCCCTGGACCAGGGCTACCTGGCCCTCGGGCAGGACGGGACCTTCTATCGCATCGAAGCGGGCGGTCGGGTTCACTCCGCCCGAATCTTCACCGGGAGCCTCACGGGTCCGGTGGTGGACCTGGACAACGGCTCCGCGCTGGTGGCCGTACCCGGGACAGGAGCCGTTCTGCGCGTCGATCCGACCACCCTGTCCGTGGTGGGAACCGTGGCCACGGGTCTCGGCAAGCCCGTGAGCATGGTCATGGATCCCGACGGTTGCCTCCTGGTGGCCGACATGACCCGCACCGCTCTCCTCAAGGTCAACCGAACCGGCCAGGTGTCCACGGTCCTCGTCCATCCAGGTATCTTCAAGGACCCCCATGGCGGCATGGAGATTCACGTGGATTCCACGGAGCTTCTGATCCAGGAAACCGACCCCACCCTCGGCGCCCCTCTCTTGAAGATGTGGAGAGACGGCACCCACATCAGCACCCTGGCCACCGGTCTCAAGCCGGGCCATGCCCTCGCCCAGCACTACGAGACCGGAGATCTCTATATTGCCTCGGCGGACACCCAGAACACGGCTCTATATCGTCTGGAAACGGGCTCGACCGCGGCAACCACCTGGCTCGCACCCTCCGTGAACCTCCAGGCCGTGGCCAGCCTCGCCCTGGAGCGTTCCAGCTCCAGAACCCCGGCCCAGCGCCTGCTGGTCGGGGCATTCGACACAGGTCCCTCCAGCCGCGGCCTCTACTCCGTTGAACTGGCGACCCGGAAGATCACCCGTATCGCCGACATGCCCGGCACCCTCACGGGTGTCGCGTTCGCCCGGAGCCGGAACCTCGCCTCATTCCGGACCGAGCCCGGCCTGTGGACCATCAAGGTGAGCTTTCCAGCCAAAGCCAGCCAGCAGTACGCCATCCTCCCGACCTTGCACGGCGTGCGCCCCGCCCAGGTCCTGCCCGACGGGAGACGCGCCTGTATCGTTCCGGACGGCCTCACCACGCACCTGGCCTTCGTGGGAGACATCCATCCTTACACTCGCGCCTTTCGTGGACAGCTGGACGCCTCGGGCATGGCCATGGCCAACCTGGACCTGCGCATCCTGCGTTCCTGGGCAAACGGTCTCGTGGTGTGGCTCGTGGCCGCAACCATCCACGAGAATGAACCGCTCAACATCGGTGCCATCAGCGACCCCATGTCGGTGCAGCTGGATTGATCGCAGGTCCGCGAGAGCGTATCCCCAGGCGGCAATAGAGTTCCTGTCGTAGCAGGAACTATCTAGCCCGTCAGCCCGGTCGGCGCCACATCGGCCTGCCTTCCACCCAGGTCGCGCATGCGCCCCGGTCATCCAGCACCACAAGATCCGCCCGGCATCCCACGGCGACACGGCCCCGATCCGCCTCCCCCATCACGGCGGCCGGAACCGCACTGGCCATTCGCACGGCCTCGGCCATGGACACCCCCGCCAGCCGGGCCGCGTTGACAACGGCCCGGTCCAGGGTCAGGGTGCTCCCTGCCAGGCGGCCGTCGTTCAAACGCGCCTCACCGTGATGAACCCGGATCGGCCGCCCTCCCAGGGCGTGGTCGCCGTCCGGGAGACCCGTGGCCGGAATCGAATCGGAGACCAGGAGGCAGCCCTCCGGCCCCTTGATCTGCAGCGCCAGCCCGAGGGCGGTGTCGGCCACGTGCACCCCGTCGCAGATGATCTCGCAGGTCAGGGCTTTCTCGGACAGGGCCGCCCCGACCAGGCCGGGTTCCCTGTGGTGAAAGGGTTTCATGGCGTTGAAGAGGTGGGTGACGGTGGTGGCCCCGGCCCGGACGGCGCGCCGCACCGTGGCCGCATCCGCCCCGGAATGGCCCAGGGACACCACCACCCCGTGGTCCGCAAAGAACCGGACCACTTCGAGGTCGGGGTCGACCTCGGGGGCCAGGGTGACGTAGCGGAGCCGGCCCCGGGCGGCCTGAAGGAGTCGTCCGGCCTCGTCCAGGGTGGCGGAGCGGCAGAACCGGGGATCGTGGGCGCCGGACCAGTCAGGATTGAGAAACGGCCCCTCCAGATGGAAGCCGAGGAACGCCGCCCCCCGGGGGGAGACCTCTCCCACGGTCAGAGTTTCCCGGAGTCGGGTCTCCGGGCCGGCCAGGGTGCTCAGCAGGAATGCCGTGACCCCGTGGCGGGGGTATTGATCCGCCAGCACCTCGAGGCCTTCCGGACGGATACCGTCCACGGCCACCCCGCCGAGACCGTGGGTGTGGACATCGATGAGGCCCGGACCGAGCCAGGCCCGGCCCAGATCCTCCGTCCGTTCTCCGGCGGGAGGCGCATCCAGGACGGCCTCGATGCGCCCCCGGCGGATTCCGAGAAATCGCGGCGCCACCGAGTCCGGCTGGATCACGCGCTCGGAAAACAGGCCGAAGTCGAAGCTTCCTCCCATGATTTTCCTGTAACCTTCACCACGATCTGCTATGTTTTCGTCCAGTCAGAGAATCTGTGAATACTACCAGGTCTGGAGACTCCATTGCTCACGAATTTCATTCCGGAGGGAAGCATCAAGGTCCCCCTGGAGGGTTCCCTTCGAGACGACGCCGGCAAGGAGTCGGTCATCGAGGAGCTGGTGGACCTGCTTCCAGACGCCGCCAACCCGGATCTCAGGGCAGAAATCCTCAAGGCCGTTCTCCACCGGGAGGCCCAGATGAGCACGGGCATCGGTGAGGGCATCGCCATTCCCCACGGCAGTGCATCTATCGAATCCGATCTGGTGATCTCTGCAGGCCTGGCCGGAGAACCCGGCATCGAATACAAGGCCATCGACAAGAAGCCGGCCCGCATCTTCTTCCTGCTGGTGGCCCGCCAAGGGGTCCGGACCCAGCATCTCCAGGCCCTGGCCCACATCGCCCGCCTCATGAAGAACAAGACGGTCTACGAACGCCTCCTCAACGCGCCCGACGCCAACACCTTCCTCAACATCCTCAAGGAAGTGGAGTAGGCGTGGAGTAATCGTCCTCCCGTTTCGCGGTGGTTTCAGGTTGCCCCCCTGGTCCGGATTTCATGGAGGAGTCAGGGCGCCTCCTCCAGCAGGATCCAGTCCCCCACGTGTTCCACGGGTTTCAAACGCCGCCGCACAAACTCTGGCAGCTGATTCCATTTCTTCTCCTTGAGGACGAACAGATCAGGACGACCGTCGGAGAGTTCTGCCAGGAGGGGACCCAGGCCCTCTGCGGGCTGGTGCTTCACCTGGCCGGGCGCATAGAAGTTGGCCGAAGCAGGCACCCCGTAAGGAAAGGTGATGGAAACGGTTCGATCCTCGGCAGCCTTGCCCTGGAGGATGAGACGCGTGGAAAAAGATCCTTCCATCAGAGGTGTCCAGTTCAGGATGGCCGCAACCAGGAGAAAGGGTGCAGATGCTGCGGGAAGGAGGATCCCCCACCAGCCCACGGGCCGCAAGAAAACCGCCAGCCCCGCGATCCCGGCTCCGAGGAGCAGCAAGGCCGCCAGCCAGGTGGAGGTTGGCCCCGCCCCCAGGCGGATCCCCGCCACGAGGATACCTGCCAGAGCGAGGCCGGGCACCGGAGCGTGCCAGCGAATCCAGGGCCGGAGACTCGCCCCATCCTCCGTGGTCTTCCATCTGTACAGGCCCACGGCCACCCAGACCGCCAGGGCCGGAAAACCAGGCAGGAAATAGGACGGGATCAGGTTCCTGGAAAATGTGAAAAAGAGGGCCGGGACAAGACCCCACACCAGGGCGTACCTTTCCCACTTCCGGGTCTCCCCTCCGGACCTGTGGCCCTCACGCCCCCGGCACCGCACCAGGAGTCCGAGAAAGTAGCCCGTCCAGGGCAGAAAGGTGACCGCCAGCATGGGCCACGCCGCCCCGTACAGCTTTCCGTGTCCCCGGCCGTACCGATCCCCGTAGTCCGAGACCAGGAACCGAAGCAGGTGCTCGTTCAGGAGGAAATACTTCAGGAACCCCGGATTCTCCACCTCGGCCAGGACGTACCAGGGGCCAGCCACGACCCCCATCAGGAGGATTCCGGTACCCCATGGCAGCGAGGCAACGCATCGCCATTCCCGCTGCCAGGCGGCCCAGATCCCGAGGGACAGGGCGACCAGGACCGGAGCTATGGGCCCTTTGGCCAGGAGCCCCAAGGCCAGGCAGAGAAAGAAGCCATGGCCCCAGAGCCACCTGCGCCCGGGCCGCTCCGTCCCGGCAAACCTGGCAAAGGACACCATGGCACCGGTCATGGCCACCGTCAGGGTCATGCCGATCATGCACACTCCCATGAGTGCCAGGAACATGCCCGACGAGGCGAGGATCACCGTGGCCAGGAGTCCCGGCCCCATTCCCCAGAAGCGACGGGTGAACCCGAGGGTGAGACCCAGAACCAGGAGGCCTCCCAGAAAGGACGGCAGCCGGGCGGCCCACTCGTGGATTCCGAATATCCGGAAGGAGAGGGCAGTCAGCCAGAAGTGAAGGGGCGGCTTGCCGATATAGGGCCCCTGGACGCCCCACATGTGGAGCCGGGGTGTGAGGTAGTCACCGGATCGGGCCATCTCCCGGGACACCTCCACGTAGCGGCTCTCGGTGGTGTCCTGGATGGCCATCAGGCCGAGGGTTCCGGCCCGCACCGCCACCAGGAAGATTCCGACGATGACACATCCCCACACCAGGGCGCTCCAACCCCGGGTTTCCGGAGGATCGGCCGGGGACTGGCTCATCATCTCCTCGCTTTGAAAACGATCGAAAAGTGGATCAATACATTTTTCAGGAGGAACGGCCAGTCCTTTCTGTCCATTTTTTTCTCCCGGCCGGAACCGACCTGGATTTTGAGGTCCGCGCGGTTTGGAACTATGATTTCCGGAGTCGCGCCTGTCCGCGCGGTCTTTCAAAGGTTGGTAACCCCGAAACGAATCCCACGGCGAATGAGTAGCCGATCACGGACATCAAGATGATCCATCCCTGGCAGCACCTTCGATCCGAGAAGCAGCACGACTATCGAATCTTCTCCACGCGCATCGACCACTGCCGTTCACCTGAAGGCGGGGACCACGCCTTCGTGGTGGTGGATGCGCCCGACTGGATCAACGTGGTGGCGGTGACGCCGGAGGAGAACATCGTGCTGATCCGCCAGTACCGCTTCGGTACCCGGGAGGTCACTCTGGAAATCCCGGGCGGCGCCGTGGATCCGGGAGAAGACCTTCTCACCGCGGGCCTGCGTGAACTCCGGGAGGAAACCGGATATGCCGGAGACGACGTCCGCCTGCTGGGCACCCTGACGCCCAACCCGGCGTTCCTCCAGAACCGGTGCGGCACTCTCCTGGTCACCGGCGCCCGACCCGTGTCAGAGCCCCGCCCGGAGCCGACGGAGATCCTGGAGGTGGAGTTGAGGCATCGGTCGGAAATTCCAGGCCTCATTGCCCGGGGAGAGATCCATCATTCCCTGGTGGTTGCCGCGTTTTCGTGGCTGGATCTGTGGGAAAGAGGATTGATCTGATCCTGTGGGATCTCGAACTCGTTCAGGGATTGATTCCAGCCGGCCACGACAGGAGGCGCGGTGTCCGTTCCAGCGACAGGGTTACCCGGTCGTAACCGGCTGGAACCGGAGATCCCGAGCTAATGGCTGGTGTTCCGGGAATTGGCTCTCAATGTCACGATTCCATGGGAACGGCATGATTTTCGGTACAGAATACCCGGTCAGAGCCACGCATTTTGGTGCTTCCTGGCCTTCGGTCCTCATGAAACCCGGTGCATCCCATGAATGAAATCCGGTTCATCACGCTCCTCCTCCTGGCCTTCGCAGCCATGCCGGGCACTCCGGGCCTCGCCTCGGCTCAGGGCCAGGGAAAACCCCCGGCCGTGCGCACCCCGGTGTCGGATCCCGCTGCAGCGTCCCGGGCGGCCGAGCTCCGGCGTCTCGTCTCGGAAATCCGCAAGGAGAGGGAGAAGGCCGTGGCCGACAAGGAAGCCTGGGACCGGGACCGAGCCGCCCTGGAGTTCGAGGTGGAGTCCCTGGAGAGAGAAATCGACCGCGTGAAGAGCGCGTTGCCGAAGGTACGCGAAAAGGAAGCCCGCCTTGGAAAGGAGACCCGGGACCAGCGGACGGCCCTGGAGGCCGACCATCGATGCGACCGGAAGATCCGGTCGGTATTCCAGCAATTCCTCTCCAGGATGAAAGCCCTTGCCGGACAGTCGCTTCCCCTGAAACGGAACGAGCGACTCGAGAGGATCCGCGAGGTCAGGAACGCGTCGACCGGGACAAAGGCCACGCTTTCCAGTACGGTCGGAGACCTGTTGAGCCTGGTGTTCCAGGCCCTGACCGAGTCGCGCACCTTTTCGGCCGACAGCACCGAGGTGAAAGACGCCTCCGGCGAGCGCTGCAGAGTGGAGACCCTGCGCATCGGTTCGATCCAGGCCCTGAGCCTGGCCCCGGACAGAAAGTGGGTGCTGGGTATCCACCTCGATGACACCGGGAATCCGGCCTGGAGTCCCCCCCGGAAGGACCCGGCTCTGGCCGAGACCGTGCGTCGTGCCCTGGACATCCTGCTCCGGCGCCGAACCCCGGAGGTGCTGAGCCTGCCCGTTCCCCACTGGCCGGCCCAGGTGAAGCCCCCCTCGCCCCGTACCGGGAAGGGAACATCCCGGCCATGAACAACCTTGTAGTCCGGTTCCTGGCCGTGTTGCTGGCCGCGGCCGCGCCTCTTTCTTCCCAGGACAAAACCTCCCCCGACGTGCTGGAGGCTGCTATCCAGGAGGCGAAGAAGCGACTCGAGGCGGCGCGTCAGGAGAACCAGAAGCACCGCAGGGTCAGGGCCGAAAAGCGCCTGGATCTCCTGTCCAGGATCGAGGCCGCAAGGCAGACGAGGCAGGAGGTGGAGACCGAGGCCGAAGATCTTCGAGAACGCATCGAGGACCTGGAGGCCGGAAAGTACCGCAATGACACCCGCCTCAAGGAGAGCAAGAGACATCAGGTGGGCCTCACCGCCACCTTGAGGCGGGGCCTCAAGACCCTGCTCCGTTCCGAAGCCGGCTCCCTGGTCACCCTCGAGCATCCCGACATCCTGGACCGGTTTCAGGCCCTCCGCCGGATCCTCCTGGCCCGGGAGTCGATCACTCCCGAGGAGGCAGAGGCCCTGTTCGATGACCTCGCGAGGTACCTCCACGAAGGCCGGAAGATCGCCCGGTTCGAGGGCGAAGCAGCCGGATCGGACGGCCGGATTCGATGCGTCGAGATGGTGCGCCTCGGCCAGGTGACGGCCTTCTTCAAGGACGGGGAGACCACCGGTCATCTGGTCCTGGGCGAGGAGGGTCGCTGGCAGATGCGGGACTCCGATTCCGCCCGGGAGATCCGAGCCCTCTTCTCCCCGCCCGCGGGGTCCGGAGACTGGCAGCTGCCGCTGGATCCCTCGGGCGGCCTGGCCCTCCGGGACAACGGGACCGGAGGCTCGTTCCTCACTCACCTCGCGGCGGGTGGGCCGGTCATGGTGGCCATCGGGCTCCTGGTCCTGGTGGCCCTCTTTCTCGCCGGCGAGCGCCTGGTGTTCCTGTTCCGGGCCCGGAAAAACCTGAAGGTCCTCGGAGGGCCTGCCCTGGATCTGGCCGGCCGCGGCCGGTCCCGGGACGCTGCACGCCTCCTTGATAGCCACCCGGGGCCCCTGGCCCGGGTTCTCGCCGCGGTACTGGCCCATCCCGAGGGCGGAGAAGCCGCGGTGGACCATGCCCTCCGGCTGGAGACTCCGGTGCTGGAGAAGTCCCTGGGCCTCCTCGGCGTCCTGGGTTCCGTGGCGCCGTTTCTCGGTCTCCTCGGTACGGTGACCGGGCTGATCACCACCTTCGGCGCCCTCACGGCCCTGGGCTCCAACGAGCCCCGCCTCCTGGCCGGCGGCATCTCGGAAGCCCTCATCACCACCCAGGCGGGCCTGATCGTGGCCATACCCATCCTGCTCACCCACGCATTTCTGTCCAGCCGGGTGGACGACGTGGCCGACCGCATCGAGGGAACAGCCGCCGCCTTTGCCGCCGGCGCTCGGGAGGAGGGTGGGGCATCGTGAACCTCTGGAAATACCTCTGTCAGGGCGGCATGGTCATGATTCCCCTCCTGGGGGTTTCGATCCTCATCTGGTGGATCGGCATCCGCCTCTGGCTCCGACCCCGCGGCTCCGGTGTCCACCTCGCCTCCGGCAATGGATTGAAGCCGCGAAACACGCTCCGGGTTCTCAGGACCCTGACCGGTGTGGCGCCCTACCTGGGGCTCCTGGGGACGGTGAGCGGCATGATGATGGCCTTCGAGGGATTGCTGCGACACGGACCCGGCAGCATTCGCGGCCTGTCGGGCGGCATTGCCCGGGCCCTCGTCACCACCCAGGCAGGCCTTCTGGTGGCCCTCTGCGGCCTCCTTCTCCTGGTCTTCCTGGAGAGCCGCATCGCACGCATGGAATCCGTGGAAACCGTCGGGCGCAATGGCCGCCCCCTTCCCCGCCGTTCCGGAAGGCGGTGGCGGCATGGCTAGGCGTCGGCGTCGCGGCCAGGCCGTGGAAATCGGCATTGCGCCGCTCATCGACCTGGTGTTCATCCTCCTCATCTTCTTCCTGGTGGGGGCCACCTTTGAACGGGACCCGGGGGTGGACATCGAACGGCCCCGGGCGGTGACCGGCGAGACCCGGGATGAGTCCATGGTGCGGGTGGGCATCTCTCCCACGGGCACCATCCACATGGAAGGGATGCGAATTGCCCTCGCCTCGGTGGAAGACCGGGTGCACAGCCTGCTCCTGGCCGGAGAACGCAAGACCGTCATGGTCCTGGCCGACGTCACCGTGCCCACGGGTCTCCTGGTCCAGGTCATGGATGCATGCCGTCAGGGTGGCGCCGAACGGGTATTGGTGGGAACCCGGGGAAGGGGGGAATGATCTCGATGAGGATACGAGCGTTGAAGAGAAAGAATCGTCTCCTCTTTCGCCTCTCCCTCGCCGAGGCCTCGGCCCTGGTTCTCGCCGTGGGCGCCAATGGGCTCCTCGTTCTCCTGCTCCTCAACCTCTCCCGGTTCCAGGGTACGGATCCCGGCCAGGCCGGACACCGGGAAACAGGATTCCTGGAAGTCGCTCCCGGGCCGGTTGAAACCTGGTCTGACATGCAGGAATCCCGCCCCCCCCGGCCGTCGCCCCGACCCCGGAAGCAGCCCCAACAAGTGCCGACCGATCCCCGCGCTACGCCCCGGGCCCCGGCCCCGCCGCCCGCCCTGCGCCTGTCCCTGGCGGGTACCCTCGACGTTCCCGAGCTGCCCAGACTCTGGGTGGATCCGGCCGCCTCCCTGGAGGACTTGCTGGAGGACATGGATCTCGACCCCTTCACGGCCCCGGCCTCGAACCCATGGACCGACCAGGGGCCCGGATCCACTTCCCCGTGTAGAACCGATCCCGGCCAGGAGGGGAACTCAGAACCCCGGGCGGTCTTTCTCCCGCGCCCCCGGTATCCAGGAGCCGCGGTCCGGCGGAACATCCGCAGCGCCGTGGTGGTGGTACACTTCCGGGTTAACCGCAACGGCCGGGTGGACGCGGTGAACGTGGTCCGCGCCGAACCCGTAGGCTACTTCGAGGAGGCAGTGAAAAGGGCCCTGCAGAGGGCACGGTTTTCTCCCGCCCTGCGCCGGCATTGCCCCGTGGACAGGTGGTGTTCGAAGACCTACACCTTCGTGCTGGAGGACCGGTGATGCGCCTGATGCTCTGGTTGTGGCTTCTGGCCTCCCTGGCTCCCGGCCAGGTGGACGTCCGGTTCCCTCCGCTGAAGACGTCCGCGGATCGGAAAGCCCTGGAGGAGGCCGGACGCCTCGAGAAGGCAAGGCGTCCGGCAGCGGCCCGGGAGGTCCTGGAAAGTCACCTCCGCGATTCCGACCACCCCGCCCTCTGGTTCACCCTGGGGACTCTGCGCTCCCGGTTGAAGGACTTCGCCGGTGCCGAGGCGGCATTCCGCAAGGCCCTGGAGAAAACTCCCGGCCATGCCACGACGTTGCGCAACCTGGCCGTGTCCCTGATCAAACAGGGGCGGGGCCCGGCCGCGGTTCCCTTCCTGAGCCGCGCTTTGAAGTACGGGGGAATGGATGCCGACCTCCTGGTCTGGCTCGCCGCGCTCCACCTGGAGCTTGGGGACGTCCTGGCGGCCGAGACCGCGTACCGAAGAGCCCTTCTCCTCGATCCCGAGAATCCGGCCATCCGGGTGGGCCTGATCACCGCACTCCGGCGCAAGAGCGACCTGGAGGAGGCCGTACGGACGGGCGAGGAGGCCCTCGGTCTCTTTCCCCTCCACACCCCCCTGATCACCCATCTGGCCGACGCCCACATCCGCAAGGGAGACTACGGCGCAGCCACGGATCTTCTCGAAATGCTCCGCCTTCTTGGCCGCTGCCGACCCGCGGTCCTCCAGGTCCTGGGCGACCTCCACTTCCACGCCCGCCGCTACCGGGAAGCCGCAGAGGTCTACGGGCAGGCTCACGTCGCGGGCGTCAGGGACGCACAGACCCGGATGCGCTGGAGTCTCTCACTGGCGCACGAGAAGAACACGGCCAGGGCGTCCGAGGTGCTGGAGGCCCTGCTGAAGGACGACCCGAAAAACGGCCTTGCCTGGTTCTGGCTGGGAAAGACCCGGCGCGAAATGGGACACGCTGATCGGGCCATGGAGGCCCTGTCGAAGGCCGCCGGGCTGCTGGAGGACCGGGGAAAGGTATTTCTCGAAATCGCCTCGATTCACCTGGGAAAAAATCGCCTCGATGAAGCAAAATCTGCATTCCTCGATGCCGCAAAGGATTCCGCCCTTGCGGCCCGGGCCTGGAAGGGTCTGGGGGATGTGGCCTTGAAATCGGGGCACCCACGGCTCGCCCTCCATAACTACCGCCATGCCCTGGAGCTGGATCCCTCCGACCTCGAAATCCGTCGCGCCCTTGCCGCCCTCGAGCCCGAGCAGCCACGACCGTAGAGGGGTCTCATTTCTGGCTTTGGTCTCAGTTCGAGCCCTCAGTTTGACGATACTCCGACCATGTCGAGGAGATCGTAGCGGAGTATTCATACGCAGGAGTGGCTCATGGCCAACGTTCAACAGGCGCATCGTCTCAGCGCTTTAAACAAGTGTTTCGAGGGATTACGGTATGACCAGAACGTCCCCTTCCGGCCCGTAGACGTGGTGAAGGATCTCGACGTCCTGGAAAAGGCCCTGGAGTGGACCCGCGGTTCGGCGGACCGTGCCTTGCCGATTTTACTCACGGGAGATACCGGAACGGAGATCGCCTTCCTGGCCAAAGCGCTCCACCACGGTGGAGCCCGCCGCGAGAAACCGTTTATCACGGCGCTCGTCATCGGAGGATCCCCGGTAAGTTACGCCGACCATCTGGTCGGGACCAACAATCACAAGCCCGGTCTCCTTCGGGCAGCCCACGGCGGAACGCTCTTCATCGAGGAGACGGCCAACCTCACCCTGGACGCGCAGAAGGTCCTGTACGAGGTCATCACCCGGGGTCAGTTCGAATCGGGTGGCCAGAAGACACAGGTGGACGTTCAGGTCATGGCCGCCACCCGGAAAGACCTGGCTGCCCAGGTCGCCCAGGGCGAGTTCCTCCCGGAACTCAAGGAGGTCCTCTTCGCGAGCACGATTCACATCTCGCCTCTGGCCGAACGCAGGGAGGAAATCCCCCATCTGGCCAGGGAGCTCATTCTCCGGTTCGCCGAGGAGGAGGGTCTCATTCCTCCGCGCCTCACCCCCAGAGCGGAAGAGCTCCTCAAGACCTACGACTGGCCGGGAAATCTGCGGGAACTTCGCAGCATCATCGAGCGAGCCATGTTGCTGGCCTGCGAGGAAGAGCTGGATGCCCGCCACCTGCCAGCGGAGATTTCCAGGGCCACCGGCGCGGGAATCCGGCCCGCGGGTGAGATCATCCCCTTCATCGAAGAGGAACGCGCCATCCTGAAGCATGCCCTCGAAGTCACCGGGGGAAAGATACCCGAGGCTGCAAAGAGGTTGGCCATTGGACGCGCCACCCTCTACCGGAAAGTGAAGAAATACAACCTGCGTTGACCCTCAGGGGGCCCACCGGGGCTCCCCTGCTACCCAATAGAAAGAAGAGCGGATAAAAAGGGTTCTACCCTTCTTACTCGCTCTTCTTTTTTGTACGGTTTCCGGGCTAAATAGCCGGTCATGATTCGTAGCATTCAGCATTATGCCGCCCTTCGCTTCG
>CAZAKZ010000055.1:0-33998 GCA_964485695.1 uncultured Planctomycetota bacterium
CTGATGCCTTCGTGGCCAAGGTGAATGCGGCGGGCACCAGGCTCGTGTACTGCGGTTACATCGGGGGGACTGGCTCAGATTATGGATATGGCATTTCGGTCGATGCGACCGGAAACGCGTATGTGACCGGACGTACGAATAGCACCGAGACCAGCTTCCCGGTGAAGGGGGGGCCCGACCCGACGCACAACGGTGGGGCTGACGTCTTCGTGGCCAAGATATCTCTGACGCTCCTCCAGGGCAGCGGTGCGACGCGACCGGGAACTACCGTGAACCTCGCGCTGACCGCGAGCGCGTCCGCCGGGCTGCCTTATCAGCTCGCCTCATCCTTCGGCACGGGACCGATCCCGATTGATACGCGGCAAATCGGGCTCAGCCCCGACGGGCTTTTCATGCTCACCATCTGGAACGTGTTCCCCACGATCTTCTCGAACTACGCCGGAACCATCACCGCTCAGGGCACCGCCAAGGCCGCGATCCACATCCCGAACATCCCGGCTCTGATCGGCTTCCGCCTTCACTCGGCCTTCGTGACTCTGGTTCCGGCTGCACCATCCGGCATCCGGTCCATCTCGAACACGTTCTCCTTCAGGATCACGAAGTAGCAGGAACCTGATTCGTGCGAGTCATACCACGTCCTCTGGTCGTGGCCCCGAAGAGGTTCTAACGATCCGGCGAACATCCAGTTTCATCGAGGTTGAACGCGTCAAAACGGGCGCGTTCACCCCCAATGAAGCACTTCATCGGGCCTGGACGCGCCCAAAACGGCGCGTTCAGTCCCCATGAAATCCAGCGTGTGCCTGGCGGTGTGGACCGAACGCCCCTTTCAAGGCGGCCACCTCGGGCGATGGGCCAAAACGTGTCGCTGAAATGCGATTTTTGCGACACGTTCCATTGGCATGTCGTTCAGGACGACATATGCTGCGGACGTGTCGCAAAATGGGAGTTTTTGAAACAACCGAAGCGGAGACTGGCCTCCAGCCCCGATTGATGCACCTGCTCACGGAGGACAGCAACGATTTCCGCCCGTACTCGTGACCTGCCTAACGGCGCGTTGATGTCTCATGACTCCGGAAACTCCCACTCTCCCTGGGTCCGGATGATACCGAGGTCCCAGTCCGAGGGGATGACCTGGAACCGGGCCGCGCTGAGGATCTGGTCGTAGATGAGGAGTCCGGAGTCGTCGAAGATGTAGGCCGAGATGGCGTAGGCTGCGGCCAGCAGGGGCTGGGAAGGGATGCGGTAGACAGCCTTTCCGGTGTGTGGGACTTCCAGGTCCTCGTGTTTGGTGCTGGACACGGAGACGAGGAGACCGTCGTTTCTGAGGATGCAGATGACCAGGTTGATCTTCTGATCGGGAACGAAGGTCTCGTACTTCAGATGCACCTCGAAGGGGTCGCAGTGGCGGATCTTGTCCACGGGCTTCGTTTCTCCCGGACGGCGGAGGGCGACCGAGTGTAGCTTGGGGCCCCTGGCCTTGCCCAGGTGTTCGAACAGGATGTTCTCGTAGTGGTCGCGTGCCTCCATTTCCCGCTCGCGCTCGTAGTTCTCGTACTCCTGGGTCACCATCACCGGCTCCCCCAGCATTTCCTGGCGCCCATCCCGGATCCACAGGACACGGTCGCAGATCTCGCGTACCTGGGCGATGGCGTGGGAAACGAAGAGGATGGTCTTGCGCTCCTCCTTGAACCGGGTGATGCGGTTGATGCACTTCTTCTGGAAGTGGGCGTCGCCGACGGCGAACACCTCGTCCAGGATGAGAACCTCCGGATCGACGTTGATGGCGATGGAAAATCCCAGCCGGATGGACATGCCTGAGGAGTAGGTGCGGAGCGGTTGTTCGATGTAGGGTCCCAGCTCGCTGAAGTCGACTATTTGCTTGTAGATGGCATCGGTCTGCTTCCGCGTGAATCCCAGGATGGAGGCGTTCATGTAGATGTTGTCGCGGCCGCTGAACTCCATATTGAATCCCGCTCCCAGCTCCAGGAGGCTGGAGACCTTACCCTTGATGGTGTAGGTTCCGGAGGTCTGGGTGGTGGTGCCGGTGAGGATCTTGAGCAGGGTGCTCTTGCCGGCTCCATTGGATCCGACAATACCGAGGGTTTCGCCCTTCGGGACATCGAAGGAGATGTCCTTGAGGGCCCAGTGGGGGACATGGAAGCGCTTCTTGTTGAAGGTCAGGGCCTCGATGACCCGCGGCCAGGCGCCGCCGTAGAGCTTGTAGACCTTGCTGATGGAGTCGACCTCGATGGCGGTCTCGGGAGCAGACGACCCTTGCTGGGCGGATTCATTTTCACTCATGGATCGACGGTTCGACTTTCGTGCTAGAGTCACGGGTCCAGTATGAGGATAAAATAACAGGGGATGGAGGGCGGCTCAAGCGTTGGTGAAAATCGCCCGAACTCTGGCGGAAGGACTGACATGAAAGCAAAATCCCTCCCGAAGGGCGGGGAGGCGGACGCCACGGAGATCCGCATCGGCATTTCGACCTGCCTCCTCGGCAAGAAGGTCCGCTATGACGGCGGCCACAAGCGCGATTGCTACCTCATGGAGGTCCTTGGCCCTCACGTCCGGTTCGTGCCGGTCTGCCCGGAGGTGGAGATGGGGCTGGGGACGCCGCGGGAGGCCATCCGGCTGGTCCGGATCCCGGACGGCTGGAAGCTCGAGGGCGTCCGGAGCCGGACGGACCACACCCCTGCCATGGAGAAGTATGCCCGCACCACGATGCGCCGCCTCGAGAAGCAGGATCTCTGCGGCTACATCCTCAAGAAGGGTTCACCGAGCTGCGGCATGGAGCGTGTGAAGGTCTACACCGAAGGCGGCATGCCTTCGAAGTCCGGTCGGGGAGTGTACGCCGGTATTCTCATCGAACGCATTCCTCTGCTGCCCGTGGAGGAGGAGGGCCGCTTGAACGATGCCAAGCTCCGCGAGAACTTCCTGGAGAGGGTTTTCGCCTACCGGCGCATGAAGACGCTGTTCACCGGCCGGTGGAAGCCGGGTGATCTCGTCCGTTTCCACACCAGAGAGAAGCTCAACCTGATGGCCCACGATCCGCAGAAATACCGGGCTCTCGGGAAGCTCGTGGCCGAGGCCGGGAAGGCGCCTCGAGCGATCCTGCGGGCGGACTACGAGGAGGCCTTCATGACTGCGCTGCGTAAAATTGCCACGGTGCGCAAGAACACAAACGTGCTACAGCACGCTCAGGGCCATCTCAAGAAGCTGTTGACATCGGTGGAGAAGAAGGAGCTGGCTGACCTGATCCAGGACTACCGCCTCGGCCTCGTACCCCTCGTCGTGCCCGTCACCCTGCTCCGGCACCATGTCCGCATCCACGACGTTGAATATCTGGCCGGACAGACCTACCTGGAACCGCACCCGAAGGAGCTGATGCTGCGCAATCACGGATAATCTACAAGCCGTCAAATCTTCTTCTGTTTCACCCAGAAGTTCGCCTCTGCCGCCGATTGGAAAGATTCGCCGGTCAGGTTTAGCAGGGCCGTCCGGTAGGCGGGCTGCAGCAGATCCCACCGCTCCCGGGCGGCGAAAGCGCCCTTGTTGCCGTCCTTCTCCGCCCGGATCATGAGCTTCACGAGTTTCTTGATCACCTTCTTCCGGTGCTCGGCATATTGGCCGAGGGCGAGGATGGCGGCTGCGGCAACGCGGTTTTCACCCCGTTTCGCGTGGTCGTGGAGGAGCGAGATCGCCCTTTTGCTCCGGGAGGCTCCAAGGGCTTTGAGAACGGCCGCAAGGACGATGGGGTTCTTCCGGATACGGCCATTCCTCGCCACGTTGAGCAGGGCGGAAGAGAGGTCAGGCTGCCCCTGAGTAGCGAGGGCTTCGGCCACCGCGACCTGGTGTTTTTCATCTTTCAGCTTCGGGAGGTTCTTGATGAGAGCCGTGGAGACTCGATTCAGGAAGGGGTACCGGATCAGGATCTTGATCTGTGCCAGAATCCGGGCCGTGTCCTTCCGGCTCATTGCCGACTCCAGGGCTGTAATTGCGGTTTTCGCTTCTTGCGCGGCCGACTGGATGTCGATGAAGTCGAGATTCAATCCAACGAGTTCGGCGGTGCGGAGCAGCGGCTCTACCGGGCTCTTCTTCCCGAAGCACTTGACGCAGCAATAAACGCCTTTTCTCACCTTGACGGCCACCTGTGCCCAGCCCTGTTCGCCGGAGGTGTAGAAAGTGCCCTGGAGGGCTGCGTCTTCGGGAAGCGGAATTTTCCACACATCGAGGGTCTGTTTCCCGAGGTTCTTGCCGGACTCGATCACCGCGTCGAGGGACGTCTCGTCCACCTTGGATAGCTCCAGCCGGAGGTCTTTTTCCTGTTCGATTCCCGTGTAGATGGTATTTTCGGCCGCGACTTTTTTTTGTATGAATCCCTTCGGTGGACGGAAGCAGATGCCGGTCTTCTTGTCGACGCGACGGCAGCACAGATATGCGTCCAGACCCGCATTGCAGGTGTAGCGGATGGTGCCCAGCATCCAGCGCATTTCCTCCAGAGCCTGCTCCACGTTGCCGGCCTTCAGGTACATGAGAACATCCATGACTTTTCCATCGCCCATGGGGACTCCGACGTGGAGGAACTCTCTGCCCTTGTAGATCTCGTTTCCGTCCAGGTTCTTGTGCCAGAGAATCACCGCCTTGTGGCCGCATGCATCCACGTCGCGGATGACCTCGATTTCACAACCCGGTATTCTCTTCTTTGACGTGTCCTTCCATCGCTGGATGTACTTGGACATCGTCATCGGCTCCGGCATCAGGAAATCCACGGAAGTACCGCCGTAAATTCCGCCGTCGAAGCAGGCTATGACCTCTGCGACTTTCCGGGACTCCCGGGGCACCCTGGCGTATCCCCGTGGGATCCAGATCTCGAAGCCGTGTTCCTTGTCCTGGTAGTAGGTTCCTCGCAGGACGTTCGCGTCGGGGGAACGGCCGGATGAGGCTGCGAGGATGGCGAGGGGGATGAGGATCATGCGGGATAGCATTTCTATCCTCCTACAAGCTGTTCTTGTTAGTGCGATACCAGTCCTGAGCGTCTTTCGCGCCCAGGAAGCTCCGGCCGGTGAGGCGTTTCAGCATCGATTCATAGGCCGGGCCGAGGATCGTCCAGCGCTCCCTCGAACGGAGGCGCGGGCTCTTCTTCAAGGCTTCCGCCTTCTTGAACAGGGGGATGACCTTTCTGAGAATAGCGGCGCGGTCGCTCTTGTAGTGACCGAGGGTAAAGAGAGCCGTGGCCGCAAGCATCGGCTTTTTCGATGCCGCTTCCGCAAGCAGAAGTTTCAGGGCCGACGGATCCCGTATGTATCGAAACGCCCTCAGGACTTCTCGGCGCATGGTGAGGCGTTTCTTGAATTTCCCGTTCTTGTAGAGCTTGGCGAGAACGGGGAGGCATTTCACGTCCTCGCTGGCCGCCAGGGCCTGAATCCCGCAGACCTGTTCGGCTTCGTCCAGCACCGGCAGGGCCTTCTCGAGGGCCTGGCGGCCGGCAGGCAGGAAGGCGCCGTCGGCCAGGATCTTCACCAGTTCCCTGACGAGGTCCTTGTCCTTCTTCCTCAGGGCCCGGTCCAGCTCCTTGACTGCGCTGGCGGCTCGGGTCCGGACGGCATCCACGTCGATCCACCGGAGGCCCAGAGCCGTGAGTTCGGCGCTGAGCAGCAGGTCTTCCTGCCGGTCCGACGTGCCTTTGACCTCGATTGTGAAAACGCGGTCGCCCTCGAACTTCACCACGGCCTGGGCCGTACCCAGTTTTTCCCCTTCCGCCGGTGCCAGGAATTCCATGAGGATGGTGGACTTCTCCGGGTGGGGCAGGGTGAAGATCCGGGGTTTTCCCTTGATTCTCTTGGCCTTCAGTTTTGCGTTCAGTGCCTCCATGGCCTCGGGGGTGTCCTTGCGGATCACGATGGAGTCGTCGGACGTTTCATCCACGGCTTCGCAGATATGATCCTTGCCCACGGCCGACTGCTTCAGGTACCGGATGGGTATGCGGTAGCTCAGGCCCGTGGCCTGGTGCATGGTTCGCGGTGCCATGTGGCGGTCCAGGCCCCTGTCACCGCTCAGCCGCATGGAGGAGGCCATCCACTTCACTGCAAAGAGAGCCTCCTCGCCCTTGCCCTTGGCGCTGATGATGTGAAAACAGATGATCTTGTTTCCCACCAGGTTCACGGCCGCCACGATGAGGTCCTTGTCCTCGTATCCCGCCACGGAGTCGATGTCGGTGTGCAGGGCCACGGTGGTCGGGTAGCCGCATTCTTCCAGTCTCTCGATGATCTTCAGTTTGCCTTCCTTGAAGACCCCGCCGTCTTTCTCTTTCCGTTCCTCGACGAATTCCTCCAGGGACTGAGAGGGCGCCGTGATGTACATCTGGAGATAAAGATTCTGCGCGATGATGCCGAACTCGCCGACCATACCCGACCGGGGGGCGTCGGACTTGTTCACCAGCCCGGGGATCCAGAGCTCTATGCCTTCGTACTCGGCCACGAAGTAGAGTCCGCGACGGCCCGGTTGGTCTTGAGCGGCGGCGGAGGAGGCGGCGATGAGGATCACGAGGAGGAAGATTGGAAGGAGTGGAGGACGTGACGCCGACATCTATACCCTCCTCGAGGGGCAGTTACCCTCTTTTCCCTTGCCATCCATGGTAGGGTTTCGTGCGATTCCATCAACTGCAAAGAATGCGAGCTCGGGCTAAATGGTTGCCTCGCAACAGGTTGGCGATAGAAATGAATTCGCGCTCCTGTTCCCTATCCCCGGAGTATGGATTTCGATTACCCTGGGTCGACTCATGGATCCAGTTTGCAGGAGGTCTCCATGGCCGGGCATCGGGTGGTGACTTGCTTTCTCACCCGTGGGAGCAAGATCCTGGTTCTGCGTCGGAGTGATAAGGTCGGCACCTACCCCGGCTTGTGGGCCGGGGTGAGCGGATTCGTGGAGGGCGAGGAGGATCCGGGGGACCGGGCGTGGCTGGAAATCCAGGAGGAGACGGGCATCGAGGCAGAGCGTCTGGAGCTCCTGAAGAGGGGAGAGGCGCTATCGGTGCAAGATCCTGGACTCGCGCGGCAGTGGATCGTCCACCCGTTTCTGTTCCGGATTGCAGAGGGGGTGAGGGTGCGCCTGGACTGGGAGCACGAGGCATTTCAGTGGATTGATCCCGGAGACCTCGGATCCCTGGATACCGTTCCTGATCTGGTGGAAGCCTATAATCGCGTGGGGGATGCCTTGCCTTGAATCGAGATCCTGTGTCCGAGCTTCCGGAGGACCTGGCCAATGCGGTCCGCGCCATCGAGGAGGACCGGATTCATGGGGCCCTGGAGCTGGCGGCCAAGGCCGTCGAGACCGTGGAGAGGGCCCTGGACCGCCCCCGGGTGTTCGAAGCGCTTAATGCGGCGCTCTCCCGGGCCCGGCCAACCCTGGCCCCCATTGCCGGGGCGGCCGCGTTCTGCTTCGGCGGCAAAGACGTCGGAAAGCGGATTCGGGAGGCCCGGCGTCTGATCCGGGAAGGAAGCGTCCAGGCGGCCGGGAAACTGGTCGAGAGGGTGGGCAAGGGAAAGCGGGTATTGACCCTGAGCCGGAGTTCAGCGGTGGAAGCCGCTCTGAAAGCCCTGGAACCATCCTGGGTCTTGGTTCTGGAAAGTCGACCGGGTGGGGAAGGACTCCGGGTGGCGGCCGATCTGGCCGGGCGCGGCATCCAGGTGGAGGTAGTGGTTGATTCCCAGGTCGGCAGAGCCGCCCAGGCTTCGGATCTGGCGCTGATGGGCGTGGACGCCGAATACCCTGACGGATCGGTGGTGAACAAGTGCGGCAGCCTACCCATGGCGCTGGCCGCGAATCTGGCCGGGATTCCAGTGTTTGCCCTGTCCCACCCGTTCAAGAAAGTGGCCCGGGTGGAAACGGACCTGGAATCCGGCGATCCCCGCGTTGCCGTGCCCGGGTCGCCTCCCGGAGTTCGGGTGGAAAATACCCCCTTTGAGGTGGTGCCCGGCCACCTGATCGAGATTGTTTCCACAGGCTGTTAAGCCGGGATCCCGACACCGGAGGGCTGTTTTGTAGCTATTTCCAATCAAGTACAAATGATCCGGTCTGACTCCCGTAAGGGAATCTAACGCATTTAGCTACTCTCCTAATAAGCGTTGCGTTGGGCCGCAGGAGAATCCTACTTTTCTTCTGCGGCTTTCTTATTGGTTCCTGTTTCCCCTCCTGGTTCGGGCCCAGGAGGGGAAACAGGAACTCTTTTCTCTACAAGGAGTTACAGAAACGGGAGCTAGTGAGCTTCCACTCCGGGCTCGAGTTTGATCTCCCGCCGGTGGACGCCGCCCTTTTCGGATCGGGAGGTCACGACAACGGTCCGGGTACCCCGGCCCTCGGGCAGGACCACGTTCCAGCGCACCCTGGCCGCCTGGCCGACCTGCAGAGTACCCAGGTCTCGTGCGGGTTTACCCGAGGTCAGCCTCGCTCCCGGGGGGAGATCGAGGCGAAGGGTGACAGGCCTGGAGAGCTTTCGCTTCTCGGCCAGCCTCCAGGACGAGGGTGCATTGCCCACATTCATGACTTCGATGTCAAGACGATGAACCCGAGCTTTGATCTGCCTGGACCGGATGTTCAGGATTTGCACCCGGGGCGTCATCTGGGCCGCCTCGAGGGTGAACAGGACAAAGGGTTCGATCACGGAAACCAGCTTGCTCGGCGGCGGATTGTAGGTCATGCGTCGCCTGTCCCACAGTCCTCCGATCTCCACCTGACCGAGGGTGGGATGGTCGAAGGGGGTCCAGGGAAAACAGGCGTCCTGGATCTTCTCCTGGTCGATGTAGTCGAGGATCTTTCTGATCGAGGTGGGGTCGCCTCGGTTGCGCCGGCCGCGGTTGTTGCGGTTGTTACGGTTACTTCTCCTGCCGCGATCGGCCCAGTCCCTGCCGATGCCGGGCACGCCCCAGATCTCCACGGTGACGCCGGGGTATCCCAGATGCCAGTATGTGAAATCGTGGAGTCCGCCCACCACCTGCCTTTCGCCCAGGTAGGGTGGGCCGTAGCCCTTGAATCCGGTGGTCTGTCTGAACAGCCGGCCCAACTCGTCCAGACGTTTCATGTCATCCTTGGGGATGACGGGTTTGTCGGGCATGTAACCGAACGGGCGGAACAGGGCGTTTCCGTAGCTGTGGAAGGATACGGCCAGGGCAATGGAGGGGTGCGTCTCGAGGAATTTCATAATGGCCTGGACCTCGGCGCAGCGCCCGAATTCCTCTTCCGGTTGTTTCTTGCCCCGCCTGACCTTGGGCGGGCGGCTCCGTGACCGGGTGTTCCCCCCGCGGGCGAATTTCTTCCGGTACTTCCGCTCCATCTTCAAATCGGCTGGAAAGTCGCGGTTGGGGTCGATCTCCCAGTCCGGGCCGTCCTCGTTCACTTCGCCATCATCGTCGTTGTCGATGCCCTCTTGCATGAGCCTGTACCGGGGGCCGCGGTAGCGCCTTCGCTCCTTGACGCTGAGGGTTCTGATCGACACCAGGAGGCGTTCGTCATCGCCGGGGATGAACGGCCCTTCGGGATCCAGGATGCGCATGCCCGTTACGAGGCCGTTGCCGTCCACGTCCTCGGGCCCGTCCTCGTCCTCTTCGCCGTCCTCGTCCTCGTCGTCGGGTCTGAGGATGCCGCGCACCCAGGCGTCGGCGGCGTCCGGATTGGACTTGGGAATGACATAGAAGGTCCGGGTCCGCATCAGATCCGAAAGCTTGGGATCCTGCTCCCCTCGAGTGAGGAGCTGGTGGATGAGGAACAGAGCCGCCTCACCCGCCACCCGTTCGTTGCCGTGGATGTTGCCTTCCACGAAAATGCCGGGTTTTTCATCGGCCTTGCCCGAGGAGAAATCGGTGACAATGGCGACGTGAATGTCTTTTCCCTGGCCCGACTTCCCGATGACCTCCAGCTTCATGGACCGGGGATGCTGCCGGGCCAATCTCTGGAGGGCACGGACCGTCTGTTTGGAATCGTGGTACCGGTCGAAGGTCAGCGGTCCCCGGCGCCGGTCCTGGCCCGCAACAGGGGTGATCAGGACCAGGAGCAGGAGCAGAGCTTCGGCGGCTTTCTGGATTCTCATGGCTGCGAGCTTCAAGCAGGAGATGAGTCGATTCGGTCCTGTTGCAACAGAACCGATTATACCACGCAACCCCTGATGGCGTCAGGTTCGTTTCTCGCGGAGAAACTCACCCCCGGGATCGTGGGACCTGAATCGATTCCGGGCGAGGCCGTGGTCGCTGACGGCATAGCAGTAGACGCAGCCGTGGGGGCAGGTGTCGTATTCGCCGATATCCCGGGATCGATGGCACCGGCAGTCCGGGCGGTTGCCCTGGACCGGGGCCTGGATCCTCTTTCCGGCCACATCCGAGAGTCGCCCGGCGTCCACGCACAGGGCCTCGCCCGCGCCCGGGACCACGTATCTGAACTGCGAACACACCGTCAAGCGCATGCGATTGTGTCCGGCGATACGCACCAGTTTTGCGGCCAGGGAGCGCTTGGCCTCGTCACCCGGATCTTCCCAGGAGAATCCGGCCGTGGCGGCCCTGTCGTTCAGGCGGCGCAGCGTCTTCTTGTAGATGTGGGCGAAGGAGATGACGACCTCGTCCACCTTGCCGCGGAACTCCGTGGCCAGCGACTCGAATCTTTCCAGGTGGAACGCGGCCGGTGTGAGGGAGGTGAAGAGGATCGGATCGTAGCGCCACACAACGGCTCGGGGGCCGTAGCGCTCCGCCACCTGGTTCACGTGCCGGGCGGATCGGTCCGCGTCGCATACCGTGAACTCGAGGGCGCGCGGATATCCGGTGATGGAATACTGGACCACGAAGGGAAATCCCCGGTACCGGATCTCTTCCAGTCGGGGGAGGAAGGGACCCAGGTTCTTGGTCCAGAAGACGAAGCCGTCTACCGTACCGGCGTCCAGGTCCACCCGGTAGACCTGGCCTCCATACGGGTTGACCGTGCGGCAATACCCCGCATCCAGGCGGTTCATGAACCAGGCGCCGTAGAAGGCCGGGATGTCCGTCTTGTAGCTGGCCGAGATGATCATGGCGTTTCTGTCACCTCAGGAACCACCATGCCCAGAACGCGGCGTGCAGGATCACGATGAGCCAAAATGCGACCTGATACGACCTCTTCCTCCGCTTGTGCCGACAGAGGTGCTGCGCCAGCAGCGAGCCGGGCCAGCCAAAGGCCAGCTCCAGGCCGTGGAGCGTGGCCTCGGAGATGCGTCTTTTCCCCTTCCTGGCCTTGTACTTGTCCACGGCCAGGAAGACGAAGGTGATCAGGCTCATGCAGGCATAGACGAGGATCGGCCAGGGGATCTCCAGGATGTCCTGGATGTCGAGGGCAATGGCCGTAACGTTTGCATGGGTCATTCCTGTGGGATCAAGCGCCATACGTACTCCAGATACCGGATTTGATCGTGTCATCTATGATAGTATGGAAATGTCGCCGGGATGAACCTCTCCAACAGACTCACCTGGGTCTCTCGTCAGGATGGCGGGTTCCGCGGCGTTGGGATCAGCCATGGAACGATCCTGCCGTGATCAGATGCGGAAATCCGGATTCTATCAGAGCATGGTTTTTTTTCAAAAATTCTGTTAACCCGCGCCGCTCTGCTGCGACTCACCGCCCGAACGCATACCGATATCCCGGCAGCGGAGCAGCGCCATGGAACGACCTCGACCGCGGGAGATCATCCGGAACTTTCCCGAGAACGGGATGAAGATCCTCCTGGAGAATCCCAAGAACGTCCGCGATCTCCTTGCCCTCACGGGCCGGGGGATCGTGGAGGATGTCGATTTCGACCGATCGACGTCTGTGAAGGCAACGTTCGTCAAGCGGTCGTACCGCCACGTGGAGGCGGATGTGGTGCTGCATGCGCCGATGGTTCCGGATAAGAAAGGGAAGAAGAGGCTCTGGATCTACATCCTCATCGAGCACCAGTCCGAGAAGGACCCGACCATGCCGCTCCGGATGCTGGAGTACGTGGTGGAGATCTACCGGTTCCAGGAGCGAGGGTGGAGGCGGCATCACGGGCTGTATGCGCCCCTTCGCTTCGAGCCCGTATTGCCGGTTGTATTTTACACGGGGAGTACCCGCTGGGACGATATGGGAACGCTCGCGGACCTCGTCACGCCCGGCGAGCAATTCCGGAAACAGATTCCTCTCATGCATCCCCTGTTCCTGAGTCTGCCGGCTGTCGCGCCCGAGGTTCTGGAGACAAAGGGTGGTTTCTTCGGGTGGGTGCTCCAGCTGACGCAGGCCCGGAACGAGAAGCGTCGCACGTTCCGTCGGCTCCTCGTTCGAATCATCCGCCACCTCGGATCCATACCGGAGGCGGACCGCGTTCGCTGGCAGGAGTTTCTTGAGTACATCCACGCCCTGGTATATCATGTACGGCATCCCGAGGAGCAACCTCGGCTCCAGCAGGAGATCGAGGCTGTCGTGGAGACAGACACCCACCGACAGGAGGTGTTCAGGATGGGAAAGACGATTGCGGAAGACCTGATGGAAAAGGGTCGGCTTGAAAAGGCCCGTGCAACCCTGATCCGCCAGCTGCGTGTTCGTTTCGGTGCGCTGCCTGAGGAGACCGTGGCTGTCATTCAGTCTGAGAGCGATCCGGTTCGGCTGGATGCATGGCTGGACCTGGTAGTCACGGCAGAATCCCTGGAGGGCGTCGGTATTGGATCTTGACACGAGCTTGATCTACAGCCATAAATCCAGAGCCTTCTTCTGGCGGCCAAGAATCCCTCTTCCACTCCTGCAATAAACGCGGAGTCTGCATTCGCAGACTCCGGAAGGCAGATCGGCAGCCTCGTTGAAGATCTCCTCGATGCGCTGGCGCTGCTCGGGATCAGGGGCTCGCCCGTCCGGGTCTGGAACCCGGGGTCCTTGCCGATTTCATCGAATGCCCTGGCCATGCGGACCACGGCCTCCCGCGTTCTGGATTCCGGAGTCCCCTCGGGAAAATCCACGTGGACGACGAGAAAGTCGGCGTCCATTTCCGGAAAGAGGACGAACTTGAGGAAGCCTCCTTGGTGCACCCCCATGATGGCGAGCAGGACAAACATCCCGACGGCCGCAACCCCATAGCGCCAGCGCGCCGCGGACTTCGTCCGGAGTCGCGCCTGCGGTTGCAGCCAGCGCGTCGACATCGATCTCGTTCTGCCAGGAGAGCTGGGCACGAATCTTGGGCAGCGCTTCCTGCCAGCGCCCGGCGCCGAGGGTCTCGAGCGCCTGGCCCTCTCCGGAGAAACCGCGGTAGACCTCGGGGCTCAGCATGAGGAAGAACCGGCCTGTCCGGAACGTGATCTCCCACGCACTGGTGCCGACGTCGTCGTCCGCCCAGATCCGGAGCGAGCGGGCGGCACCCATCAGGGCCTCGAGCACCGCAACGCGATGAGTGCCGTGCACCCGGATCGCGCCCCGCCCTTCGCGCTGGCTGACTCGAATCGTGCGCCCCGACTGCGTCACGAACGACGGGCGCTTGGGTGCGCCGCCCCGAGGCAGGGTGCGGATGAACCGCCGGGCTTCGGCCGCGGGCACCTCGAGTCGGAGCTGGAGATCCGGCTGGTAGGCCTGCACCTCGCTGAAGCCCTGAATCCAGCGCACGGGCAGCTTCACCTTCTTCTCGATGACGGCGTCCCCGGCCCGCGTCAGGGCCACGGATGATTTGCCGACGGCCAGGCGGGCCTCGTCGCGATCCCGAGGCGGGTCAGGGCGGCTCTCATGGGATCGTTGAAATCCACGTTGGTGGTGCCGCGATCCCGGATGTCGCCGTCGAAGCTCTCCGCCGGGAGATCGACGCGGGCATACACCCCGCAACAGCCGCTGAAGCCCTCGAACCGCAGCATGGCCTCGTTGCTGGTCACCACGGGATAGAGCATCGGAATGCGGGGCAGGAAGAAGTGGGTGCGCACGACCTTGCTCAGCACGAGCAACATGTCGCCGACCATGCGTGGCTCGCGCAACAGGCCCTCGAAGAAAAAGGGATTCTCACACTGCGCTCCGCAGGTCGCAAGCTGCAGTCCGATGCCTCGGCCGGCGGTCTCGCCGACCGCCGACGCGAACGGGTAGCGATAAGTGAAGTCAAGAGCGGCCGCCGCTGCCATGATGTTCTCCTCCGCTGGCCGATGTCGCCACCATCATAGCGAGGATCCGGCCGGCGGAAAAGACCGCATCGCCGCCGGCCCATGCCGGGGATCGCCTCGGTGAGCTGAACCCGCTTCATGACCGGCACGAATCAGGGCACCCACGGCGCGTACGGATTCACCGACCTGGTGCCGGGCACGCGGAAGATCCGGATCAGCCTACCTGACTGTCACACTCTACTGTTTGTATAATTTCTTCAAATGGCGAAACCGGATCCTGGTGACGTACGTGCACATGGCACAGGGCTCTATTGGTTCATCCATGATAGTATGGAATCCATGCCGGGATGAACGTCTCACCGCCGTGGTCAGAACGCAAGGAGGAAACCGTGGTACGCTTCGTTTTTCCCATGATTCTGGGGATCTGTCTGCTTTCGGTTTCTGTTTCGGTCCAGGAGGAATCCCTGCCTGAAGTGAAGCTCTCGGCAACGCAGGCGCATCCCTTCCTGGCGTGTTCCCCCGTCGAGCTGAAGCGCCTCCGGGCGGCCTGGAAGAGCAAGGGCCCCGGCCGCGAGATCATCGCGGCGCGCGTCAAGCGGGCGGACCGAGCGCTGGCGGCACCTCTGGATTTTCCCCCGGAAGGGGGCCAGCACAACCAGTGGTATCAGTGCGACGGTTGCCAGCGCCCGCTTGTCCACCAGCAGGGTCGACACGTCTGCTCGAAGTGCCGCAAGGTGTATTCGGGCTACCCGTACGACAACGTCCTCTATTCGCGACACCACCGAACCCTCTCGCGCGGCATGGAGGACGCTGCCTGGGCCTACGCGATAACCGGTGATCTCAAATATGCCCGCCATGCGGCTGCGGTGCTGAAGGGGTATGCCGATCGCTACCTCGAGTATCCCTACCACTCGAACCGGAAGGACCCCAGGGCCAGGCAGTCCAGGTCGGGTGGCCACGTGTACGAACAGACCCTGAACGAGGCCGGCTGGACCCTCAAGCTGGCCGCGGCGTACGACCTGGTCCACGAGAGCGGCGTTCTGGGGGCGAAGGACCACGCCCTGCTCCGGGACCGACTTTTCTTGCCGGTATTGAAGAACATCGCCAAGCACCGAGCCGGCAAGTCCAACTGGCAGTCCTGGCACAACGCCGCAATGCTCTGGGGCGGCGCCGTGCTCGGGGAGGCGGCTTGGGTGAACCGTGCGCTCCGGGACCCGAAGAACGGTTTCCACTTTCAGATGAAAAAGTCCGTGCTGCCCGGGGGCATGTGGTACGAGAACAGCTGGGGGTATCACGCGTACACCCTCACCGCGCTTGTGCATCTGGCCGAGGGCGCCCGGCGCCTGGGCATCGACCTCTACGGCCATCCGGTGTTCCGGTCCATGCTGACCCTGCCGTTTTACTTCGCGATGCCGGGGGGTGTGCTTCCCCGGTTCGGGGATGACGTGAACACCCGGATCCGGAGCTTCACCCGCCATGCAGAGCCCGCCTTTGCCGCCCTGAAAGACCCGCTCCTGATCCCAGGACTGTCCGGAAAGCCCACCTGGCAGTCGATCCTGCTGGGGATCTCGCCGCCCGTGAGGCGGCCGCCCCCCGCAGCACTCGAAAGCCGGCTCTTCCCCGGCCCCGGCCACGCGATCCTCCGGAGTCGGGACCTCACCGCGGCCATCACCTTCGGACCGCCCGGCGGCTTTCACGGCCACTTCGACAAGCTGAGCTTCGTTCTGTTCGGAAAGGGCCGGGAGCTGGGCGTGGACCCGGGACGGGCGAGGAGCCAGGCCTACCGCCTACCGGTCCACCGCCGCTGGTATCGTTCCACCCTGAGCCACAACACGGTGCTCGTGGACTTCAAGAGCCAGTGCGAGGCCCAGGGCAAGTGCGAGTTCTTCGGCGCCTCGGGCGGCTGGACCGCGGTGTGCGCATCGTGCTACACGGCATACCCCAACGTGCGGCACCGCCGGCTCCTCTGCCTGGGCCCCGAGGATCTCATCGTGGTGGACGACCTGAAGTCGCTGGACGGCGCCGAGCACGACTTCACCTGGGTCTACCACAACCGGGGAGAGAAGGTGGTGTGCGATGCCGCTTCGACCAGGGGGGGCGCCCCGAAGGCGAGCGGATTCGAGTACGTGCGGAACGTCTTCACCGGTGAAGCCGATGATCCGGTCAAGGCCGTTTTTCCGGGCAAGGAAGTGACCACTCGGGTCCAGATGGCCGTCGACATGGACGCGCGCGTGCTGACGGGAGACGGCCGGGGCGCGAGCGCTGACGACCGGGTTCCGCTCATGATGGTGACCCGGCGCGGCAAGGAGGCCTTTTTCGTGGCGGCCATCCGGGCGGTGGAGACCGGACAGGAGATCGGGTGGTTCAGCAAGATCATCCCGGCCATGGTGCTCGGGCCCGAAAAGGAAATGATCAGCTTGAGATTCTGGCCGCTGGATGGCAAGGGGGACACCATCGGGATCTATTTCAAGCCCGACGGGGCCCCGATCAAGATCGACGGGAAACTCAACACCAGCCGGCTGATCCTCTATGCCGGGAAGGAAGATTTCCAGAGGGTGCTGGAGGTGAAGTAGCACCGGGGATATACTTCACAAACTGTATGATCCATGTTATGCATTATACAGTTTATGAACCTTTTGGAGGATCACGGCCATGACCCTGGACGACGCCTCTGTCCGCTTTCTCCAGGCCTATTCCCGTCTTCTCAGGCGGCTCTGGGAAACGGGGCGGACTCTGAACCGGCGGTATGACATCTCCGGACCCCAGATGGGCATACTCCGGCTTATCGAGCATCTCGGCCCTTGCGGTCTCCGGGACATCCAGAAGCTGACCGCCGGCCACCTTTCCGCTCTCGGCCAGAAGGTGGACCGCCTCGAGAGCGCCGGCTGGCTCGAGCGGCGGCGGAATCCCGAGGACCGCAGGAAGTTGGAACTCACCCTCACGCCCAAGGCGCGGAGGATGCTGAAGAAGGAGCCTCAGGTGGGGCCAGGGCGGGTCATGGCCGAGATGACCACCATGCCGGCCGCCAAGGCCCGGCGCGTGGCCGAGGCCATGGAGCTGGTGACCCGAATGATGGTGGGAGAGGACCATGAATGATGTCGATTCCGCGGCCTCTGATCCGGCCGGATCGAGGCCGATGCCGCTGCTGCGGCGATACCTCCAGGCGGTGCTGGCGATCCTCATCGTGGGCGCCGGGGTGAGTCTCATGCTTCTCCACAAGTCCCTCAAGAAACCGCCGGAAAAACGTGAGGCAAAACCCCTTGTCCGCGAGGTGGAAGTCAAGGCACTGAAATCTACGGATGTTCCCGTCAAGGTGACCGGCCACGGAACGGTGCGGGCGAAATATCGGGTCCAGGTCGTTCCCCAGGTCGGCGGAAAGGCGGTCAAGGTCTCGCCCCTCTTCAAGGCCGGCCATCGCGTGGCCGGGGGGACGGTTCTCTTCGAGATCGAGCGGGACAACTACCAGAATGCCCTGAGCCGGGCAGGGGCCGAGGAGGACCGCCTCGAGGCACAGATCCGGCTGCTGGGGGAGAACCTGAAGCACGACCGGAAGCGTCTCGAGGTTTCCAGGCGCTCCAGGGATCTCGCCAGGAAGGAGTATCACCGCGTCCGGGACCTGCTCAAGAACGACAAGGTGGGGTCGGAGTCCGAGGTGGAGACCGCCGAGCGTTTTTTCCAGGACCGGGAGCGCGAGGTGATCCTCCTCGAGAACAGCATCGCCGCCGAGCCCCTCCGCGTCCTGGACCTGTGCGCCGCCCTTAAGGGAGCCAGAGCGCAGAAGGACCAGGCGCAGCTCGACCTGGATCGCACCCGCATCACCGCCCCCTTCGACGCCCGCGTGGAGGCGGCCCACATCCAGGTCGGCCAGGTGGTTAGCCCGGGAGGATCCGGCGGCAGCCTGGGTGTGCTCACCGATCTCGGTGCGCTGGAAATTCCCGTGGCTCTGGATAATACCGACCTCGAGTGGCTGCCCATCCGGAAGGTCGATGAGAAGGGCGAGTACGTTTTCGATTCGAGCGCCGACGTCAACATTCGATGGACCCAGGATACGAGCCGCTACTCCTGGAAAGGCCGCATCAGCCGCCTCGAGCGCTTCGAGGCCGCCACCCGGACTCTCATCCTGGTGGTGGAGGTGACGGAAAATTCGCGTGTGGTTCCGGCGGACGGTCGGCTGCAGCTGGAAGAGGGGATGTTCTGCCGCGTGACCGTGACCGGATTCGTGCTCCGTGGCGTCTATTCCGTACCCCGCGGCCTCCTGCGTCAGGACCGAACCCTGCCCCTCCTCGTGGACGGCAAGCTTGACCTGCGGCCGGTCGAGGTGCGGCGTTTTCAGGGAGACGTGGCCCTCGTCGACAAGGGATTGCATCCGGGCGACTCCCTGGTGCTCACCCCCCTCATCCATCCGGCGCCGGGCACCGCGCTCCGGGCCGCGCAGGAGATCCGTCCATGAGCATCTTCCGCCTGGCGGCCCGCAACTCGGTCTTCGCCAACCTGGTCCTGGTCTTCATCCTGGTGTCGGGCCTCCTCGCCACCTACACCATGATTCGAGAGCTGTTTCCGGTCTTCTCCCTGGACATCGTCACCATCCGGGTGCCCTACCCGGGCGCCGATCCCGAGGAGGTGGAGGAGGGCATCTGCCGCAAGCTGGAGGAGGTCCTCGAGAGCGTCATCGGCGTGAAGGAGTACTACACCAGCGCCTCCGAGAGCGGCGGCTCCGCCGTCATCGAAATCGACCCGGACGTCGAGGACAAGCAGTCGGTGCAGAACGACATCCGCGACCGCGTGGAGTCCATCAATACCTTTCCCGTGGACGCAGAGCGACCCATCATCTCGGAGCTCTATTTCCGCCGCGATGTCATGTACCTCTCCCTCTGGGGCGACGCCGAGGAGTCGGTGCTGAAGGAGGTGGCCGAGGACATCAAGAGTGAACTGAGGGCGCTGCCCGAGGTCTCCCAGGTGAGCCTCGGCGGCATCCGGCCCTACGAGATCTCCATCGAGGTCTCGGAGGAGCGGCTGCGCCAGTACGGCCTGAGCCTGATCCAGGTGAGTGATGCCGTGCGCCGCGGCAGCCTCAACATGCCGAGCGGCACCGTCCGGACTCGCGAAGGCGAGATCAAGGTGCGCACCCTGGGCAGGCGGTACACAGCCGCGGAGTTCTCCGATCTGGTGGTGCTGGCCCGGCCCGACGGCTCCCTGGTGCGCCTCGATCAGATCGCAGAAATTCATGACGACTTCGAGGAGACGGCCCAGTTCGGCACCTTCAACGGCAAGCGTGCGGCCCTGGTGGTGGTTCAGGCCATCGAGGGCGAGGACGCCATCTCCATCTCCGAGGCCGTGCAGGTGTATCTCCAGCAGAAGAGACTCGAACTTCCCGGAACCCTGAAGCTCACGCCGTGGCGGGACCTCTCGCGGCTGATCCAGGAGCGCATCGACATTTTGACCAAGAATGGTCTCCTCGGATTCATGCTGGTGTTCATCCTGCTCTGGATGTTCCTGGACCTGAGGCTGGCCTTCTGGGTGGGACTGGGCATTCCGGTGTCCCTGGCCGGGGGGCTTGTGATCACCGGCATCGCAGGCGGCAGCATCAACATGCTCTCCCTGTTCGGCATGATCCTGGTGCTGGGGATCGTGGTGGATGACGCCATCGTGGTGGGAGAGTCCGTCTACGTCCACAGGAAACAGGGCAAGCCTCCCCTCCGGGCGGCCATCGACGGGGTGAAGGAGGTGTGGTGGCCAGTGACGGGCGGCATCACCACCACCATCGTCGCCTTCATCCCGTTCTTCTTCATCGAGGGGATCATGGGGAAGTTCCTGGCCGTCATGCCGGTGGTGGTGATCGGCGCCATCGGTACCTCCCTCGTCGAGAGCCTGTTCATCCTGCCCGCCCACCTCAACCATCTCCCGGACCCCACCGCCCGGCGGCGCAAGCCGGGCATATGGAGTGTGGTGAAGAGCGTCAACCTCTTCTTCAACCGAGGTCTCGAGCGGTTCGTGGAGAAGGTATACCAGCCCTACATCCGGTTCGCGGTGCGCTGGCGCTATGGGGTTGCGGCCGTCGGGATGTTTGTCCTGCTCGCCATCATGGGGGTGCACCAAGGAGGCTTCCTCAAGTTCGTCCTCTTTCCGGAAATGGACGCCGACTTTCTCGTCGTCCACGTGGATTTTCCCGAGGGTACTCCGGAATCCAGAACGCGGGAGGCCGTGGTCCGCATGGCCAGGACATTCGATGAAATCGGCAAGGACCCAGAATTCCAGACCCGGACGGGCGAGCCCCTGATCCAGTGCAGCTGGGCCACCATCGGCGAGCAGCGCCATGCCGTGGTCATGAAGGGAAACTACCTGGGAGAGGTCTCGGTGGACCTGCTTCCGTCCGAGCGGCGGGGCATCCACAGCGAGAAGATCAAGCGGGTCTGGCGGCAGCGGGTGGGGCCCTTGGCCGATGCCAGGCGCCTCGAGTTTCTGGCCCACACGGGCGGACCGCGGGGCAAGCCCATCGAGGTCCGGATGCTCAGCCATGATCTGGATACACTGATCGAAGCTTCACGCGCCCTGAAGAACAAGCTTAGGGAGTATCCCGGAGTCTACGACATCAGCGACGACCACCTGCCGGGGAAGAAGGAGCTGCGCGTCCGTCTGAAACCCCTGGCCCGCACCCTCGGTCTCACCCTGTGGGACCTGGCCGTGCAGGTGCGCGCCATGTGGTACGGCGACGAGGCCATGCGCATCCAGCGCGGTCGTGACGATATCCGCATCAAGATCCGCTACCCGCAATCGGAGCGTTTCAGCCTGTCCACGCTGGACGAGGCCCGGGTACGCACCCCGGCCGGGGGCGAGGTGCCGCTCGCCGAGGTGGCCGACCTCGGCTTCGAGCAGGGGTATGCCACCATCGACCGCCAGGGCGGATTCCGCAGGATCGTGGTTTCGGCGGAGGTGGACGACGAGGTTGCCAACGCCACGGAGATCCTGGGGGATTTGAAGACCGGGTACCTCAAGGACCTGACCGATATGCACCCGGGGTTGGTCTTCAAGATCGAGGGCATGGATCGGGACCAGCGTGAATCCGTGGGCAGCCTGTTCAGGGGCCTGGGCGTGGCCATCCTGGGCATCTTCGTCATCCTGGCCACGGTGTTCCGATCCTACGTGCAGCCCTTTCTGATCTTGCTGGTGGTCCCCATGGGATTCGTCGGCGTGGTGATCGGCCACCTGATCCTCGGCATGACCTTGACCCTGTTCAGTCTGCTGGGCGTTGTGGCGCTGGCCGGCGTGGTGGTGAACGACGCCATCGTCTACATCGACTACTTCAACAACCGCATAAAGGAGGGGGAGAAGCTTGTCTCTGCCCTGGTCCTGACGGGAGGGCGGCGGTTCCGGGCCATGTTCCTCACTTCATTTACCACCATGGCCGGGCTCCTGCCGCTCATGCTCGAGACCAGCTTCCAGGCCCAGTTCCTCATCCCCATGGCGGTGTCGGTATCCTTCGGCCTGATCTTTGCCACGTTGAGCACCCTCATGGGGCTGCCGGCCCTGCTGGTGATTCTCAATGACGTACGGAGGGGCTGGATCTGGTTCTGGACCGGAATTTTTCCGTCGCCGGAGGGGGCGGAGCCGAAACTCGTGACTGATGACACGGTTTGAGAGCGTGAGAGTGATATATGTACGAGCTACGAAAGGCGGAGTGATGATGCGCGTGTTCTGGGTCTTTGTAATCGCAGGATTATTCGGGTGCTCATCCCCCTACGGCCAGCCGGTCAGCTACTCTCCCGGGCCCCTCTGGACGCCTCCTGCCCGGACCTCCGAGTCGGACACCGCCGGGGAATCCGGACCGGTGCTACCCGATGTCCTGGACGTGGAAACGGCGGTGGAAATCGCGCTTTCGAAGAACCCGGGCCTGGAGAGCGCCTTCATGCGGGTGGAAGCGGCCCGGGCCCGGCTGACGGCGTCGAAGAGCTCGTACTTGCCCGGCCTCGACGGCCAGGTCGGGTACTCCAACACCTTCGAGGTCCCTCAGCAGCGCGGCGTACCCGGAATCAACCAGGAAACCGAGCTCCATAATACCATCGGCCTTCGGGCGACCTGGCTGCTGTTTGACGGGCTTTCGCGGGAATACCGGCTCAAGGCGGCGAGCCTCGGCGTGGATGAGAGCCGGGCCATGCACGACGACGTCCGCCGGCTGCTGAAGCAGGCCGTGGAGGGTGCTTTCTTCGATGCCCTGGGGGCCGCCGAGGGCGTCCGCATCGCCGAGGCGGACCTGGCCTTCCAGAAGGAGCTCCTGGAGGAGACGACCAAAAGATACAATGCCGGCGCCAGGTCCCTGTCCGAACGCCTCAATTTCGAGGTGCGGGTCCAGACGGCGCTCACCTCCCTGGTGCAGGCCCGGTCCCTGCTCCAGACCCTCAGGGTGATCCTCGCAGAGCTACTGGATCTGAAGGACGGCGAGTTCCCCGCGTCGGTGAACCTGGCAGCGTTGAACGAAGAGAGTACCGTGGAACTCTCGGCCCCCGATGCCAATACGCTGGTGAAGGAGGGGCTCAAGCACCGGCCGGACCTGGGCGCGTCCCGGACCGCCGTGGCCCGCACCGAAGCCGAGGTGGGGGTGGTGGACAGTTCCTGGTGGCCCAATCTCACCCTGGTGGGGGAGATCGGCCGCATGCGTTTCGGCAACGCCCACTACCGGTCGGAAGACACGGGATCCTCCGTCTCCCTGGACGCGACCTGGAACCTCTTCTCGGGGGGAGCGAGCCTGGCCGGCCACCGCGAAGCCCTGGCCGACCAGCGGGCGGCCGAGGCCGCGCTGGCCGAGACCCGGAACCGGGTCATCTCCGAGGTGCGCCAGGCCGTGGAAGCGGTGGTGACGGCCCAGCAACAGATGGCGGCCCAGCGAGAAAAGCTGCGTCTGACGCGCCAGACTCGCGACCTGGTGCGCAAGGAGTACGACGCGGGCCACGCGACCCTGGTCCGCCTCAACGAGGCCCAGCGGGACTACGTCGTCAGCGAGGCGGAGCTGGCGTCTGAACGGGTGAACCTCCGCATCGCCTGGAGCCGCGTCCGGGCCGCGACGGGGAGGTAGCATTGCGTGGATGAACTGCGCGGCGATCGTACGGTTTTCCTGCAACCTGGAGCTTGAATGTACTGCCCCGCCGCCGACGGCCTCTACCTGAAGGCCAACGGCTCCTTCGCGTGCTGGTCTTCGCCCGGCGACGCGCACCCCATGCTGCAGGTGGACGCGCGGGATCTCGACGGGGTGGACTTCATCGAGGACGTCCTGAACGGGGAGGTGTTCCGCGCCATGCGGCGCTCCTTGTACGGGGGTGAGGAACCGTTCGACTACTGTAGATGGTGCACCTGCATCGATCCGGACCGGCCGGATCCCTGGAGGTACGTCGACACCCGGACCTTTGCACTCCGCCGGATTCAGACCCTGCTGGTGGAGCCGTCGTACCTCTGCAACGTGGATTGCCCCCTGTGTGTCCGCCTTCACGAGCGAAAGGAAAGTCAGGATCCTCCCCACCTCCTGGATCCCGCCGTCTTCCGGAAGCTCGTCGACGACCTGGTGCGCCACCGCATCGAGGTCGACGTCTGCCAGTTCTCCGGTCGCGGCGAGCCCCTGCTCTGCTCCGACCTCCCGGAGATCGTGCGCTACGCCAAAGAGAACCTGAACGCGCAGACCGCCTGCGACACCAACGGAAACGTGCCTTTCCGCCCCGAGATCATGACTTGCGGCCTCGACTGGCTCCTCGTTGCCGTGGACGGCGTGACCCAGGCGAGCTACGAGCGCTACCGCCGGGGTGGACGGCTATCGCGGGTGCTCCGGTTGCTGCGCGACTGCATCGAGTTCAAGCGCCGGAATGACGACTGCGCCACGCGCGTGGCCTGGAAGATGATCCTCTTCGAGTGGAACTCCTCGGACGCGGAAATTCGCGAGGCCTTTCGCCTCGCCGGCGAGATCGGCGTCGACCAGTTGCGCTTCGTGCAGACGGACACGGCCGGCGGCGCCTCATTCGACGACGGGGGGGCGCGCATCTGCGAGGTCAAGCGCAACATCGATGCCTGGGCGGTCGACTCACCGGTCCCGGTGCTGTTCTGCGGATTCGATCCCACCCCGCCTCCCAAGCCCCGCGCCCGGGTCAAGCTGTCGTACGAGGTGCCCGCCGGCACGGAAACCCCACGGCTGGATCTGACCGTCTGGGCGTTCAATGAGACAACCGAGCCGCTTAGCGTGCGCGCCCGGATCCGGGCGGTGCCCGCGGAGGGCGGCGCCCCCCTGGAGCTCGACTCCCTGGAGTTCGACATCCCGGAACGTCAGGACCGGGTGCACCCGGCCGGGAGCATCATTGCCGGCACCCTCACACCCGGCAAGCACGAGCTCAGGATCGACCTCGAGGACGCGAAAACGGGTGGGCGTCTGGCCGATTTCGGGACCACGGTCTACGTGCCGGGGTAGCCGAAACATCTCCACATCGAGCCCAACTGAAAGGCCCGTTCTGCTCAAATCTGGTAGCATTCACCCCTTTTCAAGAGCTTGAAGAGATCCAATGCCCACTTTTCCGGGCATTCACTCCTTTTCAGTTCTACCGCCACCCTTTCCCAGCAGCATCCGGTTCTCACTGGATCGGGTCTCGCCCACGCTCGTGACGCGGATGGCCCGGAGGTCGTGCACCGGGCATTCCTTCTCGCACATGCCGCAGCCGGTGCAGAGGTCCGGGTCCACGTGGGGAAGCCCTAAGGTGACCTTCGAGCCCTCTCGTGTCGTCAGCTCTGTTGGCTTGGTGTAGATGGCCTTGGGAGAGACCGGGCACACCTCCTGGCAGACCACGCAGGGCTTTCCCGTGGACCAGGGCAGGCAGCGGCCCCGGTCGAAGAAGGCGGTGCCCATGCGAACGGGACTGCCCGCCCATCGGCCGCGGCCGAGCTTTTCGTCGAGAGTAAGGACGCGGATCGCACCCGTGGGACACACCCGGCCGCACAGGGTGCACTCGGGCTCGCACGCGCCCACCCGGTAGACCAGGATCGGAGACCAGAGTCCCTCGACGCCCGCCTCCGACAGGGCGGGCTGGATGGCATTGGTGGGACACACGCGCATGCAGGCCCCGCATTTCAGGCATTGCTCCAGGAACCTCGCCTCGGGAACGCTTCCCGGCGGGCGGATCCGATGGCTGCGGTCGGACCGCGTGCTCGCGCCCCCGACGCGTACGCCCAGGATCCACATTGCACCCACGGAGGCCGCTCCGATGAGGCGCCTGCGGCCGAGATCGGGGGACGGGCGCAGTTCGCCCCGGACCGGGGGCATGAACCGGTAGGAAATGCCGCCTTCGGGACAGACGTCGCGGCAGTTCAGGCAGCCAAAGCACTCGCTCTTGCGAAGGAGCTTGTCGGGGTCGCTGGCGCCCTGGCAGTCGGCTGCACAGAGGCCGCATTCCTTGCATTGCTCAGGGCTGCGGTGGATCTGCCAGAGGCTGAACTTCGCCACCAGACCCAACAGGGCCCCGAGCGGGCAGAGGGCGCGGCACCAGAACCGCGGCACCACGCGGTTCAGGGCCACGGCCACGAGGAAGACGAGGGTGATCCAGAATCCCCAGTGGAACCGGCGCTGATCCACGGGGCTCATGCAGGCGAGGATCAGGATGCCCGCGGCCAGGGCGGCGGCGAACAATGCGTCACGCACGGCACGGCCGGGCCGGCCGGCTCTCTTCCCAAGCGCGCGGGAGAGGCACCAGCCCAGCCCCGCCGCAGCGGTGAGGATCAATATTGCCGTGCCTATTGATGTCCCGGCGTCCAGACCTGCCGACTGTCCCAGCCACTGGCTCGTGGGCTGGACGAATACGGCCATGGCCCGGACGAGAAAGGGGATCGGGTCGAGCCATCCGATCTGCAGGCTGTTGCCTGCGGCCATGACCAGGAGCATGACCAGCAGGTAGTACTTCAGGTTGTAGAGGGAACGAAATCGGTTCGAGGCCGTTCTCTCCGGGGTCGGACGGGCATCGAAGAGGGCGCCGA
Organism: uncultured Planctomycetota bacterium; assembly: GCA_964485695.1. Taxonomy (GTDB): domain Bacteria; phylum Planctomycetota; class JAFGQW01; order JAFGQW01; family JAFGQW01; genus CAZAKZ01. The sequence continues at coordinate 26,091 of CAZAKZ010000055.1, forward strand.
AAAAATGGTGCAGGGTGCCCAGGGGGCAGGCCCATCCGCAGAAGACCCGGCCGAACAGCACCGTCACCCCTACCAGGACCAGGCACCAGATCAGGCCGTGAACCAGGGTGTGGGCCGCAAGGGATGTCCCCAGGGCCACGAGGGGGTCGATCTGCAGGAACCACAGGACCGGGTAGCCCTTCATGTAGCTCAGGTCCATGACGGCCACCAGGAGCAGGAACAGTCCGAGGAAGAAGACCTGGTAGAGGATGCGAATTCGTTTCATGTTCCTTCCACGGTGCTCCTTCAGCCGGTGCGGATCTCGAGGGGCGAGAGGCGGCGCCAGTTTCGCGTTCCCAGGCCCCGGGCCTCGGCCAGTTTCAGGTAGCGGGCTTTTTCTGGATCTTTGCCCAGCAGCTCGAAGCCGAACGCGTCCAGAGCCACCTGGTCGGTGCCGACGACCAGGGTGTCGCCTCGCTTCACGTCGGCCGGGCTGCCTCCGGTGGGGCCGTTGCGCATGAGCAGGCGGGTGGCGTCGAGAACCACCAGGGTCGGCTGCACTGCGCAGCCCAGATCGGCGATGACCTCGTCGATGGACTGGTGGAACCGGTTTCGTCCTCCCCCCAGAAGGCCGTACCAGTTCTTCATGGCGAGGGAGGCGTGGCTGAGGTTGTGATCCTTGGCCGTGGGCAGCCCGATGACCTTGGTGGCGTGGCGGAAGGGCTCGTGAAAGAAGGTCCACCGGTCCAGAACCCGGCCGCCCAGTTCGATCTCCCGGAAGTGCCGCGCCACGGGCAGTAGCACCTCGCCGCCGTTCTCCTCGGTGGCTCGCCGGATGCGGGTCTTCAGGAAGCTCCCCTCGGGGTTGTGGATGGGGTTGTCGGTGACAATGACCCGGGTGGCTCCGGCCTCACGGCAGAGCGACACCACGGCTCCCACCACCTCGGGGGAGGTGGTGGCGCCCAGGGCGGGGGGGCGGTCAAAGGCCACGTTGGGCTTCACGAGGACCACGTCGCCCTTCTGGATGAAGTGAGAGAGTCCCCCCATGCGGTCGAGCGCTGCGGCGAGCATGGCCCGGGCATCGCGGCCGCGGCAGATGGCCATGCGGGGCGCCGACGCCGGCACCTCGACGCCGAACGTCCCCAGCCTCGGAGCACCGGAATCCTCCGGGACCTCCCGGTCGTGGAGCCAGAGCGCGGCCCCGCCACTGCCCGCCACAATGGCGCCGGCGGCCGCCAGGCGTTTCAGGAACGCGCGCCGGTCCTCGGTTTCAGGAACCCTGTTCATGCACGTCACCTCCTGGCTGCGGCGCCGATGCGCCCGGCCAGGCCCTTTGCCAGCCCCTCGGAGAACGCCTCCGCCGCCTCGCCCTCGTCGGCGTTCAGGACGTTCACGTAGTACGGCCCCTGGTGAAAATACCACGTGGCGTCGACCCGGTAGCCCGCTTCGCCCACGGCCACGTCCTCGACCTTCTCGCCGCGCTGCTGCTGGAAGATCTTCCGGGCATTCTCCCCCGAGGCCATGTCATAGAGGAAGACCTCGCAGCCGAATCTCTCGGGGTCCTTCGGGGCATAGGACAGGGTCATGAGCTCGCGGAAGCCCAGGGCCAGGTACTCAGGCGCCGCGCCGTTGATCTTCTCGTACACCGTCTCCGTGTCGTAGTGCTCCACCGGCCCGGACACCCGGTACGGGGCGTCGGCGGCCACGAGCGGCAGGAGAGAGTCTGGAATCAGGTTGCCGGCGACCGGCGGTGTCGCTTCGGGGACAGGTACCTCCGCCTCATGACTCCGCCCCTCGAGCACCACCCACGCACCGATGACGGGCAGCAGCACCAGCAGGACGGCTCCCGTGATGCGCGAGGAGAGAGAAACCGTGCGCGAGGTCTTCTGTCTCTTTGTGGTCATGGAGCTTCTCGGGCTGAATCTCCGGAAGAGTTTATCCATGGGCGACTCAGGGGGCAACAGGGATCGAGTTTCGCCAGCCGCTTGAATGTTGTTCCGGAAAAAAACATGAAAAATCCGTAACCCGATCCGGCTGAATACGACCGTGTGCCCAGGACGGAACAACCGAGTTCTGGACGCCTCAGAATATAACGATTGACGAATATAGCCATTGGGTTATAATCTTGCATGTTCGACCTTCGGAGTATTGCGATCCAGTTATTGGGAGTGACAAGACGGGATAGGATCTCGATCAGGAGGGCAACTCGGATGACTAAGAATTTCAAAACCCTGCGGGGCAAGATGAGTGCCGAGCGGCGGTCACGCGTCGAGAAGCGTGTGGACAGGATTCTGGCAGGGATCCAGCTCCAGGAGCTGCGCAAGGCCTGCAAAGTGACCCAGGAGCAGCTTGCGGAAGGCCTTGAAATAACACAGGCGAGTATATCCAAGATTGAGCGGCAATCCGACATGTATGTAAGCACGCTTCGGAAATATGTCGAGTCATTGGGGGGAGCGCTTCAAATCGTGGTCAATCTGCCGAGTGGGTCGTTCATCCTAAAAGGATTCAGCTCGGTGAAGAAGACGTAGACAATATCGCCTGTAAAAATCCTATGGGCGTTGACCCGGTGTGTATTCCTACGTCATCCCGCGGCAGTAGAATGAGCTCAAATCGGCTCATATTGCCGCGATGAAATTCAACCCTTTTCCGTCCGGGGCGGCTCGCCCTCTTCGCCCGTCTCCTTCATGGCGTCAATGCGTGCGATGACCACGCTCAGGTAGAGGAGCAGCAGGGTTGCGGCACGGGCCCTGGGGTCGGTGGTCTTCAGGAAGATGAGGTCGGAGCAGCGCTGGACCACGCCGCGCTTCTTCTCCACCTCGGCCCAGGCGTCTCCGGGGGGCATCTTTTTGCGGCCGTCCAGGAAGTGGTGCCAGAGGACTTCCTCCAGTCGTCCCTGGGCCCCCGCCACTGCGCCGTGGTGCGTGGACAGGGTGCCCTTGATGTAGTTCGTGCTGCCGACCCAGGGCAGGATGATGCTCATGGCGTCGAGGAAAACGTCGGAGAGGGTCATGGGGTCGGCGCTCATGAGGTCCTGGGTGCGGTCCAGGACGGCGCCGAGGATGGACCAGGCACGGGCCGCCTTGTTCTCCGAGGTGGAATCCGTGGAACGGCGGTCGGACTCGGTCAGCTGCCAGCAGTCGCGCGCCAGGCCGGCGGTCCAGAGGAGCTCTTGCCGGAGGGACGGCTCCACGCCGTCGGCGACGCCGGCGTACGCGGCCAGGCTGTCCAGCTCGCTCGAGATGATGCGCAGGCTTTCGGGGAGGGAATGCTTGGATAGGACCGATTCCAGGCCTTCCAGTCTTTCTCGGATGGTCTTCATGGCGGTGATTATACCCTTTTGAGCCGGGGGATCGAGGGGGCGGAATACGCGGGGTCACCCCTCATATTTCGCGGGGATTCTCTTCAGGGCGAACACGCCCTCGCCGGCCGCCTCGACTTCGAGGACGAAATCGAACCGGTCCAGGCAAAGGCAATGGTCGAGGTCGCCCGGCGGGAACCAGGGCCGGACCGGGTCCAGGAACTTCTGTCCGCTCGGCGAGGCCCGGATGACGCGGGCGGCGGCGTCGAAATCGCACGCCTCGCCGATCAGGCGGGCCCGCAGGTATTCCCCGCACAGGTGGTCCTCCGGGGTCCGGACCCGGCCGTCGTCGCCCATGCAGACCAGGGAGACCACCGCGGGATTTCGGGAACGGATGGTTTCGAGGATCGCCGTGGCGTTGAGGAAACTGCCGGTGATCACCGCGTCGGCCGACCCGGCCGCGGCTGCCAGGCCCCGGGTGCCGGCGCTGGTGGTGTGGACCACGGTGCAATGGGTAAAGTCCACGCCCTCGATCTCCGTGGGGGAGTTGCCGTGGTCGAAGCCCGGGACTTTCTTGCCGCCCCGCTCGCCGATGAGGACGCAGTCCGGATGCTCCGCCTTCAGCCGGAACGCGTCCTCCACGTGGGCGACCGCCAGGTAGGTCTCGACACCCTGGGCCGTGAGGCAGCAGGCCGTGGAAAAGGCGCGAAATACGTCGATGACCACGGCCAGACCTTCGGCCCGGGTTGCGCCCTCGAGGAGGTGGAGGAGGCGAACGTCCATGGGATGTCGTCTCCGGTCACTCCCGGTATCCCAGGGCCACCAGGAGGCAGGAGCCGTCGGCAATGACGTTCAGCCCCAGGGCCTCGGCCTTTTCCACGGCCTCCGGGCTCTCGGCGCCGGGCTGCATCCACACGTGCCGGATGCCCGCGGCAGCGGCCGCCTCCACCACCTGCTCGGTCACCTTCGGCGGCGTGATGACGGACACGCCGTGTGCCTTCTCGGGCAGAGAGGCCAGGTCCGGAAAGGCCTCGAGGCCCTCGACCTCGGTGGCTCGCGGGTTGACGGGGAACACGGACCTGCCGTTCTGCAGGTAGCACCGCAGCACCTTGTTGCCGTACTTCTCGCGGTTGGTGGAGGCACCCACCACGGCGTGGGGCTTTCCGTCGAGGAAGGCCTGGATTCGTTCCTGGATGTTCATGACGATATGCGGACCTCCGGATGAGGGTAGTGAATTCGACAAGTAAACATAGCAGGAGATCCGACTCCCTTCGATCACTCCATTCCGGGATCCAGCAGCGCCTCGTCGAACACCTTCTCCATTCGCCTGAAGGAATCCAGCCTCGACTCCGCCGTACGCCAGCCGTGGCCCTCCACCGGATAGGACACCAGGTCCCAGCCGGTCTTTTTGAGCTCGATGAGGCGCTGCACGAGGCGCATGGTGTCCTGGAAATGGACGTTCGTGTCCGCCACGCCGTGCTGGATCTGGAGCCGGTCCTTCAGGTTCTTGGCGAGGAAAATGGGAGAGCTCCGCTTGTAGGCGTCCTTGTCCTCCTGGGGCAGGTTCAGGATGCGGGAGGTGTACCAGTGGTTGTAGTGGTTCCAGTCCGTCACCGGATACAGTGCCACCCCCGCCCGGAAGAGGCCCGGCCGGGTGAACAGGGCCATGAGGGTGTAGAAGCCCCCGTAGCTGCCGCCGTAGAGGCCTACCCGCTTTCGGTCCACGCCGCACGTCTTCGACAGATACTGGATGGCCGCCCGGCCGCTGTCCACCTCGGTGCAGCCCATGTAGCGATAGATCTCGGTGCGGCAGCCGCGGCCATACCCCGAGCTGCCGCGGTAATCGAGGTCCAGAATGTAGTAGCCCTTCCGGAGCAGGTACTGCCCGAAGAGGAAGTTGAAGGCCCTCCTCTGCCAGCGCTTGTGGGCGTACTGGGCATAGCCCGCGCCGTGGACGTGGATGATGGCCGCCTTCTCCTTCCGGGGTTTCGGCGGCACGAAGAGGCGGGCATAGACGGGGTTGCCGTGGCTGTCCGGGAAGTGGACCACCTTCGGGGCGATCCACTTCATGGATCGGAACGCGTCCGTGGCACCGCGGATGATGCGGCGAACCACTCTGGGATTCTCCTTCTTTCCGGTGAGTTCCATCAGGGTCAGGGCCGCCGGCTGGGTCGGGGTGGAGTGCGTCACCACGATATGCTTACCATCGGGGGAAAACGCCGCGTCTTCGATGCCCCGGAACGCGCCCGTGAGGCAGCGGCGCTTGCCGCCCGCGAGCGGCAGGGTGTAGAGGTGCCGCTCTCCCGGGTGCCTTTCGTTGGTGACGAGATAGAACCGATCCCGGTTCCAGGAGAGGCGGACGTTCTGCACCTCGAACTCACCGCGGGTGAGCTGCTTGCGGAATCGGCCGGACCTGTCGGCGGTGTAGAGGTGTGCGTAGCCCGTCGCCTCGGAGATGAACCAGAGGGTCCTCGAGTCCTTCAGCCAGCCGAAGCGGCTCCATGCCGGTCCGCCGATCCAGGCGGGATCGTGGTGGGCGTCCACCACCTCGGCCTTGGCCGTGGCGGGATTCAGGGTCAGGAGCCACCGGGTGCGATAGTCCTGTGCCAGGCCGATGACCGCCAGGGTCCTTCCGTTCGGCGACCATCGGAACGAGCGGCAGGACGCCTTGTGGTTCCGGAGCGCCTCGGGATCGATGAACTTCATCTTGAGGGACTTCAGGTTCAGGATGCCGTAGCGGTCCACGGTGAGGGGTTCTCCCACCTTGGTGCGGGAACCGGTCGTCTCCACGAAGCCGCTCTCGGTGACGTATTTCGGCACCACGGTCCGCTTGCCGCTACCCGGGGATACAGTGCTGAGACGCACCACCACGTAACGTCCGTCCGGCGAAATGGTCACCGGCGAGGGGCGGCTCTTGTCCGGGGTATAGAAGGTTCGCACCCGGTTCTTGTCGTACTTCTCGGCCTGCTCTCTCCGCTTGTCGCTCGCTTCGCGGATGCGCCGGCGCTCCTTGATCCACTTGAACAGGCCCTTCTGCTGCTTGAAGAGCTCCTTCTGGAGGTCGGTCTTGGCCGCGTCCTCCGGTTTTTTCTTCTTGGCCTTGGGCCCGGTTTTCAGGTCGGTGAGCTGGCGTACGGAGCTGTCTTTCAGGTCCAGGGCGTGAAAGTTGCCGCTGCGCAGGAAGAAGATGCGCTTGCCGTCCCGCGAAAATCGGGCGCCGGTCTCGGCGGCGGAGGTCCGGGTCAGCCGCCGCTCCTTGCCCGTGGCCGTCTCCAGGATGAAGATGTCGCCGTTCCGCATGAATACCTGGTGTTTTCGGTCCGGGGTCGTGCGGCTACGTACGTACCCTGCGGAACCGCGCCGGGATGTCCCCATGGAGGAATAGAGGCTCGGGGGCAGAGCCCATACCTGCTTCAGGCCGAGCTTCTTCGCCTTGCCGGTCTTGATGTCGTAGACGTACATCGGTCGGGCCTTGGTCCGGTCTTTCAGGGAATGGGTGTAATAGACGGTCTTGCCGTCAGCCGACCAGCCCCGGTACCGGGGCGAGATGTCGCACCAGATCTGATTCTGGGCCACGAGTTCCAGATTGAGAACCGGGGGTTTCTTCTTCTTCGGCGGAGCGGTTTTTTTCTTCTGGGCAGGCGCGGCTACGGCCAGACACAGGGCGAGGATAAGGGCGAGGTATCGCACGTGGGGCCTCCTGTTCCGTCAATATCTCCGGTGGGATTGAAAGCTTCTGACGGCCATTGTAGCAGGAGCACTGGAGGAATGGGATACGTGGGAACCGGTTAGAGAACGGGGCGACCCGATATGGGCCGCCCCGGGGATGTGTGATTCTATTGAGAGACGTACTTGATGGGTTCGTTGACGCTCACGACCCCCTTGGAATCCAGGGTGACGCCGCACACCCAGAATGGGATGCCCGAAGGCACGTTTGGCCAGGTGAACGGGACCGTGGTGGCGGAACCGCTGGCATCAATGACCATGGAGAAGAAGGGGATCAGGGCCAGGCCGGCCAGGGTGAAGTTGTCGAAGGTGAGTGGAATGGTAGCACTGCCCACCTGGAACCCGGCGGTGCCGCTGCCGCTCCAACCGACCACGAACAGGTTGCCGGACTGGTTGTCCGCCCGGGTGAGCATGAACTGGATGTTGGTATTGGGGGTAAGCGACCCATTGAGCACCATGAAGGGCATGGTGACGTCGATCTGGCTCATGTTCAGTTGGCTGCTGCCGCCAGTGGCCCAGAGGAACCAGCTGTCCCAGGCCAGGCCCTGCTGCAGGCCCCCGTACATGGATTTGAATTCCTCGATGACGGTGCCGTTCAGAGGATTGTGCTTTCGGATCAGGCCCCGGGACTGATATCCGACCCACAGGTTTTTGGAGATACTGTCCCAGGCCAGGCCGCGGGGATTGTAGCTGCTCGTGGAAGGGACTGTGATCATGGTGATGACCTTCCACTGGACCCAGTCCATCTTGTAGATCCGGTTCAGTTCTTCCCCGAGCCAGAGGACGCCTCCCTTGGCATCCCAGGCCAGGCCGTGGCTCTTGCCGCCGGTGAACGGGGCCACGAACGACTTGAGCACCATGCCCGTGAGGGGATCGATTTTGAAGATGCTGGGCGAGGGCGGGGC
>CAZAKZ010000056.1:0-33991 GCA_964485695.1 uncultured Planctomycetota bacterium
AGCCCCCTTATACCCGAGGCAGACGCGCACGCCGGGAAACGTCTTGGGGCCGTCCCGGACACCGAAGTCCTTCTCCATGTCGATCTCCTGCCCGAGGGTGGGGCCTGAGCCCACGGAGTCCCTGATGAGGAGATCCGACTTCGTCAACTTGGGAAACCAGACCGAGGGGTAGATGCAAAAGGACGAGGAGCTGCCCTCCCCGGAGCCCTGGGAGGCCCCGGACGCCGAGATGAGGCACAGGAGGAGGCTTGTCAGACAGAGCCAGCGCGTGTTCATGTTTTCTTCCAACCTTCGAGGTCGGTTCCTGGCACCATTGCCGAGACTCAGCATTGTAGAAATCCGGTGCAAGATTGCACGTCTTCATGGAAAGAAACACTGCAAAACCGGCATAACTTACCGAAATCAAATGAATTAAAGACCAACCCCTACTTCCTCGCTCGCCCCCGGCCGTCGAACCTCGGAACGTGCCGGGCCATCTTCCGCGCCTTGCAACGCACCCTCCGGGCCCAGGTGCGGGCCTCGCCATCCAGGCGGTCCTTCCCCAGGTAACGCAGCAGAAACCGCACGCGGTCCGTACGGGTCACGCCTTCGAGGTGTGAGGAGTGCAGAAGGGCCGCCAGATCCTTCACCTTCCACCTCCGCCTCATGGGCCCGCCCGGCTGGCCGATGAGGCGCTGGAGGTCCAGTAGGATAAGGTCTCCTGCACCCGGTTGGATGAACAGGTGGCACAGGTAGAGATCCCGGTGACAGACCGGGATGTCATGGAGCTTCCTGACCATTGCGGCCAGCCTCGCCACCACGCCTCGGTCGCGATTCTTGGCCCGGGACAGATGGACCTCCAGGGAAACCGCGCCCGGAACTTCGGCGGAACAGAAGAACGAGGCGCCCTGGATCTCCTGTCCCGCAGCGGCCGGCCTGGGCACGGGAATGCCGTGGTCCTCGAGGAGCTGGTGGTGGGTCCACTCCCGGACGCCCGGCGGGACTCCGAACCGGCACGGGGCATGGCGCTTCAGAAAAAACGTCTGCTCCTTGCCGTCCACCTCCAGGGTCAGGGTCCAGTTGGTGCGACCGGGAAGCTTCCGGAGGAGCCTGGCGCCGGCCGGATAGAGGAAGTGATAAGCATGGGAGTACCCGGCCTTCCGGAAGGCCGTGGAAAACGCCCGGGCGAGAAACAGCTCCTCACGACCGTTCATCCGGCAAGAACCTCCTGAACCCGTTGAAACACGAGGCGGCCCGCCTTGCCCGGGCCGAGACTCCGGTCCAGGCGATCCAGCATCTTGGACCGGGCCTTGGTGCGGAGCGGATCCCCCACGTTCAGGCGCTGGACATCCAGGAAGCCGGCCTCCAGCCCCTCGGGGCCGGGCCTCAGGAACACGTGGCGGGCGTCCAGATCGGGCCAGTAGATCCGCGCCTCCAGGAGCCCGTGCACCAGGGCGGCCAGGGCCCCGGCCGCCGCCTCCACCTCCGCCTCGGCCTCCAGGAGGTTCGGCAGCGGATCGCCCTCCAGCTCCTCCACCAGGAGCAGGGACCTTCCCCGGCTCCCTTCGCCCAGACCCGCCGGCACCGGGACCCGGAAACCGCGCTCCTGCAGCTGGACGAGGTGGCGGGCCTCCTCGCGGGAGTGGCTCCGGAGGCGCCGGCCCCTCAGGGCGGCCCGGACGTGGTCCCGTGCCTTGATGCCGTGCTGGCGCTTGCGGTAGAGGCTTCCCCCGGGCGTTTCAATGCGGATCACGTCCCGGAGGCGGTTCCGGTCCAGGTATGGACCCTCCAGAGAGAACAGGTGGTCGAAGCGATCCAGATGGAGTCTCTCCAGGCGGGGGGCGGCCTTCTCGCTCAGGTAGAGCACCCCGCCTCCGCCCTCGCGTCGAAGGGGAAGCCGGCGCTCGATGTCGTCACCTTGCGGCTTCCACCTTCTTTTCAACCTTTGCCACCTTGGATTTCTTCACCTTGGCCCTGGGTTTCACGGCCGGCGGCCTCACGGCCGGAATCCTCCGGATGCTCTTGATCCGTCGCATGATGTCCGTGCTGGAGTGCTTCTTGGAGTCGCCGACGATGAGGATGCGCCCTCCGTACGAGAGGACCGTCTCCCGCTCGGGAAGGGTGGACACCTTGTGGTCCGTGCCCATGGCGTAGATATTCGGTTTCAGCTTCAGCAGAAGCTTTTCCGCGCTTTCATCGTGATAGAGAGTCAGGTAGTCCACGCAGTCGATGGATTCGAGGAGCTCCACGCGCTCCTTTTCCGGGATGATCGGCAGGGTGGCGTGCTTGTACCGCCGCACCTGTCGATCGCTGTGCACCCCCATCACCAGGAAGTCGCCGCGGCTCTTCGCGTCCCTGAGGCACCTGAGGTGGCCGACGTGGAGCAGGTCGAAGGTGCCGGTGGTGAAGACCACCACCTTGCCCTGGAACTGCAGGCCCTTGACGATGCTCACGAGATCCGTGTGGTCGGGAACAAACTTGACTCCCACGGCGCTTCCTTTGCGCCTGGATGCTCGAAAAACCATATTTCCCTCCCCAGCTGAAGCTGTCGTTTCCATACCGGTCCTCGGATTCACGACCCTGCCGGGCAAGGCGCGAGAATCCGACCGGACTCTATCACAGGGATACGGTCCTGAAAAAGGGGGTGCCCCGGGTTCAGGGCCCCTTTCTGATCTTCTCGATGATGGCGGAGGAGCTGACGCCCGGCCGCATCGGAGCCAGGACCACTCGGCCTCCATTGGCTTCCACAACGTCCCGGCCGATGACGCCCTTGTCCCGCCAGTCCTCTCCCTTCACCAGGGTATGGGGCAAAATCGCCTCCACGAGAGCCTGGGGTGTGTCCTCCTCGAAGGGCACCACCAGATCCACCGACTCCAGGGCGGCCAGAATCCGCATCCGGTCCTCGAGGGGCACGATGGGCCTCCCTTCGCCCTTGTTCATGCGCCGGACGCTCTCATCGCTGTTCACACCCACGACGAGCACGGATCCGAGGGACCGGGCGTAGGCCAGGTATTCCACGTGGCCGGCGTGGAGCACGTCAAAGCAGCCGTTGGTCAGGACGACCTTTTTACCCGCGGCCTTGAGGGTTTCGACCAGAGAGGCGATCTCTTCCCGGGTGCGGATCTTCCCGCCCTCGGGGCGGTCGGGAAGCAGCAAGGCCTCGCGGATCTCCTGGGCCGTCACGGTCGCCGCCCCCACGCGTCCCACGACAACGCCCGCCCCGGCATTGGCCAGACGAACGCCGTCGGAGAGGGATAGACCGCCACCCAGAGCATAGCCGAGTATTGCAATGACCGTGTCTCCAGCGCCTGTCACGTCGTAGACCGCCCGGGCCCGGGCAGGAACCCGCTCGATCCGGCCGTCAGGGTGAACCAGGCAAATACCTTCTGATGCCATTGTAATGATCAATCCCTCCAGCCGGGCGATCCGGATGAGGTCCCGGGCACCCGCCTGGAGGGAATCGGGATCGTCGGCGCTACAACCGGACGCCTTCTCGAACTCGAGACGATTGGGCGTGATGGACGTGGCCCCGGCGTACCGGCTGTAGTCGGTCGACTTCGGATCGACGAGGACGGGAACGGCCATTTCCTCTGCCCGGTCGATCATCGTTCGAACAGTATCGGCCGTACACACCCCTTTTCCGTAGTCGCTCAGGATCAAACAGTCCGGAGCGAAGTCCGTCACCCTGCGGAGCAGGTCCCGACCCTGGTCCCTGGACACGGGCGCCGAGCCTTCGCGATCCACCCGGAGAATCTGCTGGTTCTGGGCGAGGTGGCGGGATTTCAGGATGGTGGGTCGGTCGGGATCCTGGAGGATCCCCCCGGTTGGGAGATCCCGCTGCCTCACCAGGTCCAGAAGCGCCTCGCCCGCGGCATCCTCTCCGCACAGCCCCGCAAGTAACACCTCGGCGCCCAAGGCCTTGAGGTTGTTGGCCACGTTCCCGGCGCCGCCCAGCCGGTATTCCTCCCGGGCAACCCGAAAGACCTGGATGGGGGCTTCCGGACTGATCCGGTCGACCTGGCCCCAGATGTAGCGATCCAGGATGATGTCACCGAGGACCGCGATCCGGGGGGACTGGATGGACAGGAGGCGGTCCACAAGTCCTCTGACCTCGCCTTGCGCCACGGTGTCTCTCCCGCGAGAATGTCTCGATTCTTCGATCCCTGCCGATTCGCAGGGCAGGAGGGCAATGATACCCTCGATTGGGCCGATTTTCCCCTGGGTAGGGGCCTGAAATTTACCGAAAGCATTGTTCGGCAAATCGCCGTAAAATGGTGCAGGGGATATGAAACGACCCCATGCGGGCGGAAATGTCCATGAACACGACGGCCAGGATTCTCTTGCATGCGCTTCTTATCACTGCCCTCGGTCTGGGTCTCGGCCTCACGTGGAACCTCGTGAATCCCGAGGGCATCTCCCTCTCCCCACAGTCTCCACCCGAGGGTGGAAATCCCGGCACCGCGTACGAGGACATGTTCGACGTCACCCGGAACATGCCCCCCGAGGACAAGATCTCCCTCGAGGAGGCGCACAAGTTCTGGATGGACGGCCGGGTCTTCTTCGTGGATGCCCGGTCTGAAAAGGAGTTCCGGGCGCTGCACATTCCGGGCGCCTTGAACATGCACGACCAGAGCTTCCATAAACATCTCTCGGAACAGCAAGATATCCTCTTTCATCCGGTCCTGCCCGAGGATCGAGAGAAGTTCCACCACGGATACCCCATCCTGGTCTACTGCAACAACCGGTTCTGCGACGAGGCCAAGACCGTCCTGCTCCTGTTGAAGGACCTCGGATTCAAGCGGGCCCGTTGCATGGCCACGGGCCTGGACAGCTGGGTGAACGCCGGGCGGGAGAACGAGAAATACGAGGTCGCCACGACCGTGGACGGCAAGGAGGTGCTCCGCAAGGGCAAGGACATACCGACCCTCAGCGACACCGGTGTCGCGTGGTTGCCGCCCGGAGGCCTGCTGGCGGTCTTTCTCGTGATTCCATGGATCCTCCTGGTCGGAGGCATCCTCCTGGGGAGGAGAAAAAACCGGTTCATCTCCGGGATTCCACCAGCCCTGGGTCTGGTGTTCCGCCTGGCCCTGGGTGCCGTTTTCCTCTACGCGTGCTACTTCAAGCTGGCCGATCCCGGCGGCTTCCAGCAGATGGTGGCCTGTTACAAGCTGCTTCCGGCGCAGGCCGTGCCGGTGTTCACCGTGTGCCTTCCCGCAATGGAGGCCCTGGCCGGCGCTCTCCTCGTCCTCGGCCTCGGCACCCGGCCTGCATCCCTGGTGCTGCTGGGGACGCTGCTGGTGTTCATCGCGGCCATCTACACCCTCCTCACCCGGAACATGAACTGCGTGTGCGGCTGTTTCCCGGGCGACTACACCGTGAGCTGGGTGCGCATCGCCGAGGATACCGCCTTCATCGTGGCCGGGCTGGCCGCCTTTGTTTGGGGGGGACGCTGGCTGGCGCTGGAGGGATTATTCTCCAAGCGGAGCCGGAATGAACGACCCCTCACATAGCGAGTGGTTTTGGAAGCTCCTCGAAGGGGAAGCACGGTGCCCACAAGCACAGACACGCTTACCTGGATTTCATCCGCCCTGAATGAGTCGAATCAGACTCATTCGGGGCCGATGAAGTGCTTCATGGCAGGTGAAATAGGAGAGCAGATCAACGCCGGATCGGTAGAACCTCTCTGGGTCCACGCCCGGAGGACGTGGTATTACTCACCCAATAATTCGGCCTGATCCCTTATCCGTATCCGGCCAGGATCCCCGCGTGCAACAGCGGAATCAGGATCTCGTGGTGGCCGAGGATCTCGATGCCGCCTCCGCCCGTGGGCCGGTCCAGGACGTTCACCCGCGGCCGGTAGTGCCGGAGCATGTCCAGGTTGGCGGCCGTGAAGCCGCGCGGTTTTCCATCGTCCAGGTTCCGGGCCATGTTGAGAGCCTTCATGAACACCTCGGGCAGGATGACGGCCGATCCGAGATTCATCCAGACGCCGCCCTCGAGACCCCGCACCCACTGGGCCAGCTTCAGGAAGTCGAGGTAGCTGGCCCGGCCCAGGGCCTCGGCATCCAGGCCCGGGTGCATGTGGACGATGTCCGTGCCCACGGCCACGTGGACGGTGACCGGCACGTCGAGGCGCGCAGCTGCGGCGAGAAGGCTCAGTTCCTTGGCCCCGAAGATCGGGTCCCCGAGGATGATCTGGCCCAGAGCCCTGCCCAGGCCGCTTCCCTTCGCTCCCTCTTCATACGCCCGGTTGTAGAACTGGAACGTCTCCCGGGCCATGCCGAAGGATCCGTCCTCGAGGCCGGCCTTGACATCCTCCGAGGTCTCTCCCTGGAGGGCCATCTCCAGATCGTGGACGGCCGTGGCCCCGTTCATGGCCAGGAGTCCGAGGACTCCGCGTTCCATGAGATCGATGAGATAAGGGGCCGTGCCGGTCTTGACAATATGCGCGCCGAGGGCCGCCCCCACGGAGCGATCGTCGTGCCGGGCCGTGACCACGGCGTCGATGAGGCGCCGGAGCGCCCGGGCCCCGAGCACGTCGGGGAGACTCTCCAGGAATCGGGCCACTGTGGCGTCGGGCCCCTCCACCTTGCCGAGCAGACCACGATGAACGAGATTCGCCCGTTCTTCAATGGGCCTCTGCTTGATCGGTCCTGGATCCAGAGGTTGCACGTCGGACATGGATTCCAACTCCAGAATGGGCCGTCCAGCCGGACCGCTATCCCTTACTGGTGTACTTACCGCCGGTCTTGGCGGCCAGCCGCTGAAGAAAACGTGAGTTGTGCTGGCCGATGCCCACGCAGTGCACCTTGATCCTCTTGGTCTTGTTCCAGCGATCCACCTCGGCCAGGATCTCCCCCGTATCCGTGGTCTTGCCCGAGGTCGGACTGCCGTCGGTGAGGAAAAAGATGGTGTCGAAGTTGACCTTGTAAGCCCTGTCCACCGCGCCCTGTCCGCCGATCTGGAAGGCCCGCTCCAGGGTGTCGTAGATGTTGGTGGAACTGCTGGCGGTGATGCCCGAGATGTAGTCCCGAGCCTCCCGCTTGTTGGCGCCGTTGGCCTTGACCATCCTCTCCTTGAAGACAGTGTAGTGGTCGTTGTAGAACAGAATGTTGAAGGTGGCGTCGGGGGGCAGCGATTCGATGGACTTCAGGAGTTCGTTCTTGGCCACCTCGACCTTGATCAGGCCGGCCGTACCCTCGTTGCCCGACTGTTCGGACGGAGAGGCGGGTAACTGCATGCTTCCGGAATGGTCGAGGATGTAGACGATGTGTTTGGACTTGGTCTGGATGCCGTAGAAGGAGGTGCCCTCCTGCCGGCTACGCCAGCCGGCCGCGGATTTCCCGGCCCGCTTCCGCCCGGCGGGCCGGGCGTGCGGGCTCTTTCCCCTCCGGCCCTTCTTCTTCTTCATTCCCCGGAGCGGCAGGTCCTTGTTCTCGTTCCACCAGTTGCGCCACACGGCGGGATTGTCGGCCTTGTCCAGCCCGGTCATGGCCTGGAGGGTCTCCAGGATGTCCTCCCGAACCCGACCCTCCTCCCGGCCCATGGCCTCGATGAGGGCGGGGACGGCCACCTTCTTGCGGAGGTTGCCCAGGGCCTCCACCACCGCCACCCGGATCTGCCACCGGGGGGCCTTCAGGAAGGGGATCAGGCCGTCGGCGGCCTCTTCGTCACCCGAATCTCCCAGGGCATCGATGGCGGTGAGACGGAGTAGCTGATCCTTGTGGGTCCGGACGATGGTGAGCGCCGTCTCGATCGTCGCCGGTAGCGGGATCCGACCCACCACGTCCACGAGGGCGATCCTGTAGCTGTCCTTGGCCCCCTTCATCTCGCCCAGGAGGTCCCTGGCGAGGAGTCCCTTCTTCTCGTTGTCCATTGAGCGTACCAGGGCCTTGGTCATTTCCAGGGTCTTACGCCGGAATCTCTTCTCCTCCCTGTTGAGCTCCTGGAGCATGTCGATGAGGTCCAGGTTCTCGTTGATCTCGTCGTGTCGGGTGCGGTCACCCTTTTTCTGGACCGGTTGGATCTTCAGGCGTTTGTAGAGGTCCGCGTTGCGCTCGAAGGTCCTGGAGATCTTCCTCTCCATACGCCTGGACCGCATGTGTGAGGCGGAGATGCCCCGGGCGATGAGACGGGCACAGAAGGGATGGCCCTCGTCGCACAGCTCCTTGACCTTGGCCAGGCGTTCTTCGCGATTGCCCTTTTCCATGACGCGCTGGACACGACGGGCGATGTCCTTCCAGCGCTCTTTCTCGACGCCCGACTGGGCCGGGAGGGTCAGGGAGAGTGCGAACAGGTAAAGGGACACCACGAAGAAGGATCGATTCACGCAGAACCGTGTGGTGTGTGTTGTGAACACGGCTTCAACTCCTCGACGTAAAGCGTGTGGATACTGGTACCGCTCCCCCGGTAAAGTGTAACACATCCGGTGGGACGAGATCGAGGCCGAGGGGCTGAAAAGTCATAGACGGGGCCGCCAAAACACGGCATTCGAGGGGAGGTGGTGTGGGCCCCGGCCGGTCCAGGGGGACCGGCCGGTAATCGGTTTCCTACTCCTGGGGCGGAGTGGTTGTCAGGGTGATGGTCCTGGTCTTTCGCATGAGATACGCAACGAGCGCCAGCGCCAGGAACAGGCCGGTGAACGCCAGGCCGAAGTTCACCGCGCCGCCCATTGCCTCGACGCCCTGCAGGAGGGGAGACGTGATCCCGTCAGGGAGGGCGCGGGTCAGGAGCCCGTCCACGTCCCAGGCGGACTGGTGCTTGTAAAGGGCCAGGAGGCCCATGACCAGGGCCAGAACCGTCCAGATCTTCGCTGCTGAACTCCGCACCAGGGAGAGGGGCATCTGGATCTGGGCGGGGTTCCGACCCTCCCACATGACGTGCATCCGGGCGTCCTCGAATCGACCCGTGGCCACCGGGGTCACCCAGAACTTCAGGCCGGCGGCCCCACAGGCCAGGTCTGCGCGAGCCGAGGCCGGAGTCACGACGCATCCGGGGAGGCTGGGCACGAAGCGGACAACAGGCCCTTCGGTGCCGTCACACCCGGTCGCATCCACGGGTTGTCCCATGGTGTCGGTGTGGGTGATGTTCACCAGCAGAGGATACGTGCGAAACGGACGCATGCGGTCGTACCCCTGGATCGTGACCCTCGGCGTGGTCTCGGTTATCGGTAGAGGATCCTCCATGAACGGATTCGGCTCTTGCTGTTCTTGCGGCATGAAATCCGATCCGGTTTCCTCCCCAGTAAAGTCGAAGTTGTTCGCCTCCTCGACCTCGCCACCGGGCTCACTATCGTCCGGCACTTCCTGGTCCAGTAGGAAGGCCATTGTGGGTTCCTCTTCCTCCATCTCCGAAGTCGAGGTCTCCTCGGAAGACATGAGTTCCTGTTCTTCCTCCTCCTCGCTGAAACCCTCGGCCACATCCATGACGGCCTCGGATTCGGAATCAATTTCGGAGTGCATGTCGGATGGAGTATCCTCGTTGAACTCGTCGAAAATGTCCCCGGACAAGTCGGATGAGGGCGCATCGGCGGTTTCCTGGCCGGACGCTTCCGAACCGCTCGCCCAGGTGGATTCCGAGCTTTCCGCAATCGCAGCGGACTCCAGCACGCGAGGGCGTGCCAGCTCCTTCTGGGCGTCCTCCGGGGGTGCCTCTGAACACCAATCAATGGCGTAGCTCCCCATCTGGATACGGGATTCCGGCTTCATGGTAAGCGTCTCTCCCGGGGGCAGAAGGTTGTTGTCACACTGGACCTCCACACCCTGGGCGAGGTTACGGATCACCCATCTTCCTTTTTCCCGGAAGAGGATGAGCTGATGCGCGGCCAGATCAGGATCTTCGAATACGACGTGATTGGCCAGACCCGAGCCGACGGTGATCGGCTCTTCCGTGAATCGGTGTTGAGAAACAGTCCCATTGGGCTGTTCAATGGCAAGCTGGACTTCCATTGTTTCCCCTTGAGAATATCTGCGGTATTAAAATTCCCTTGAGGAGACTTCGTCATTTTTGATCCCGGGGTGAACCATTGCTTGAGAGGAAGACCCTGTTTTTCACCGCTTTTTCTGTCAGGAGCCGTTAACCCGGATTATTCATGAAACACCGAGCGAAAATGGATCTGAGTCTGTCTGGCAAGGCGAAACGGCGGTTTCGACCGCAGGCGTATTCCCTGCAATACGTTGAGGATCGAAATCGTCGTTTCAACGCAGCCAGGCGGGCTCAGATCCATTTGCAGCCGGTGTTTCATGAATAATCCGGGTTAAGGAAGGCGTGACCCGGAATTATTTTCCCGGGTGTTTAGTCCGGATTAGAGACGGACGGCGTCAGCACCCTTCCTCGGCCAGGACCGCCAGCAGACTCCTCTCCAGAAGCTCCTCCCCCTCAAGGATTTCGAGATCGATGCCCAGGATCCAGAGATCCGGCTCCTCGGGGAGCATCCCCTTGATCTTGACCCAGTCTTTCTCCGTGGTGATCCAGGTCGGCCCCGGTCGGCTCATGAGAGATTCCACCTCGGCAGCCTTGTAGTCGTGGTGGTCCGGAAAGGCGTGAAAGCGTTCCACATGGGCGCCCAGGTCTTCGAGGGTTCGGACGAACGCCTCCGGCCTGGCGACGCCGGCAAATGCCCGGATCTTCTTCCCGACCAGGTGCTTCAGGTCCAGAGTATCCCCGCCCGCGGCCTCCAGAAGGCGACGAGGAGCGTGGGCAGTCCGGATCACGGGTGCTTCGAGGTTCAGGCCCTTCAGCCGGGATTCCAGATCCTCCTGTGTCGCTTCGGAGGCCTGGTCGCACCGCGTCAGGACGACGACATGGGCCCTGGATAGCCCCTGAATCGGCTCTCGCAGCATCCCCCATGGGAGGAGGTGCCCCCCCCCGAAAGGATCCGCCGCATCCACCAGCACGACGTCGAGGTCCCGCCTGGCCCGTCGGTGCTGAAATCCGTCGTCGAGGACGACCAGACGGGCTCCGCTGGCGGCCGCTCTGTTTGCACCGGAAACCCGGTTCGGGCTTTCCAGAACCTGAACGCCGGGCACCTGTTCCATGAGCAGCAGGGTTTCATCGGCGGGGCCGGTTCCCGAGCCGCGCTTGTACCCGCGCCGGAGAATGGCAACGGGGATATCCCGGGCCCGAAAAAACCGGGCGATCCAGGAAACGGCCGGCGTCTTGCCGGTGCCGCCCACCGTGAGATTCCCGACACACACGGCCTTGAGCGGCAGCTTCTTGACCGGCAGGAGGCCCATGTCATAGAAAAAGTTCCGGATCCGGACCCCCAGAGCATACGGGAAGGACAGGGCGGCAAAGATCAGGGTGAGCCAGAACGGCGCCTCCCTGGGCGTGAAAGGTTGTGGAAGGGTCCGGGTCGAGAAGAGCTTGCCCCTGGCGGCCGGAGGCCCGATCTGTGGATTTATCGACCGGGTTTCGGTCGGGTTGTTTTCGGAGTCTCTGCCGGCGGTTTGTCCTTCGAGGGCTTCGGGTCCTCCTTCTCCACCTCGGATGTGATCATCCAATTGTCGTACGCCTTCTTCCAGTCAGCGAACCGGTTCAGGAACTCCTTCTCCTCCTCGGTGGGAAACACACCGAGTGTCCACTTCCGCCATTCGATAACCCGTTTTCGCCCCGGTGTCCAGCCCTGGGCAGGATGAAATCGCTTGAACAGGGCCGCCAGCTCCTGATCACCCAGGAAGCTGTTCTCGTCCCCTTTCCGGCCCTTGCCCTTCTTCTGCCCGGTCGCCTTCATTTTCTCGGCCTGCTTCTTCTTCAGGGTTTCGAGCCGTTTCTTGCGCTGTTCATTCCACTTCTTGTGGATCTTTTCCTTCTTTGCGGCATTTCTGCGGCGCGCCAGTTCATCCAGTTCCAGGAGTTCAGCAGGCGTGATGATCTTGAGCTGCCTCACCGATTCGACGTGCTGATAATGCAGGAAAATATACCCGCCCGTGGAGTCATGGTGCCAGAGACGGATTCCCACATTCTTGTCGGTGGGCTTGGCCTGCACGAAGTGGTGACTCAGCGGCGAGGAAGGCGTGATGTTGAAATCGCGCTTCAACGATTTCTCGAAATCCGAGATCTTTCCGTGGTGAACGATCTTTTCGAACAGCCGCCCCCGTCGTGCGATGCCCACGATGGTGCGGCCGTTATACAGCTTGACGAGCATTTTGAAGTTCAGGCACGCCCAGAGGGGCACCTTTTCCTTCTTCACTCCGACGACCTTCCGGGCCGCCCCCTTGTCTTCCACAGGAATGGCCACCGGCTTGCCGGGCGTCCGGGCCGATTTCTGGGCCTCGATTCCAGCCATGCACCCGAGGACCAGGCACAAGACGAATGGAAGGTGGTGATTACGGATCATTCGCTGCTCCAATAACCGAGACTTCTAGGGCGTAACGCAGCTAGCAAGGGATCCATCGACAATCCGGGTTCAGACATTGAATTGTAGCTCGTGGATTATCGTCTTGAGAACCACCCGAGAAATCCTTTCCTCTTCTTCTTGGCCAGGGCACGATCCATGAGGAGTCGCAGGGTGCCGTGGGTGATGCGCATCTCCCTGAACAGGCCCCGGATCTCCTGCTCCAGGTGCTTCATGTGGTTCTGGTATTCCAGGCAAGTCTGACAGTTCCGTAAATGGTCTCGATATTGGACCAGGTCCTCCTCGGACAGGTCGCCGTCCACGAAGAGGGCCCTGTTTTCTCGGGCCGCCATGCACATCCGGGAAAGGGGACCCGAGGGAGGCGAAATCTCTGACGCTTCCGATCCCCGCTTCCGGGGAGTCCGGGAATGCCGGGCACGCATCGCACCGCTCCGTAACAATCCCTCCAGGGCCTGGAACAGAATCCTGCTGATCCGTAACGGATTCGTCTCGAATACGGCTGCCAGTTCGCAAACATGCAGCCCCGGAAAATAGCGGAGATAGACCACGAGTCTGGTCTTTTGCGGGAGGTCCTGGAGCCCAGGCTCCAGGGGTGAGATCGCTCTCGTGGGTTTCCCGGCCCCGCTCTCGATCCTATGATTCCCTCGTCTCGAATCCGCGGGAAGGCTGTACGGGTCCTCTTCCTCGATCCGCTTTTCGGATCTGAGGGCTTCGGCTCTTTCAAATGCCCGTACAATTCCCCGGCGAATCAACCAGACCGGAAATGACGTTGCATCCTGGCACCGCCTCAGGCCGGCGAAGGCGTCCTCGAGGACCCGGATCAGTGTCTCCCTTGCAGCCCCGGCATCCCCGAGAACCTGGAATATCACGCCGTGTATCAGGAAACCCACGGGTTCCGTCAGATCCCTGAACGCCCGCCGGTCTCCGGCGAGAGCGCTCTGGAATCGCGAGGACCGTTCCGGTCGAGCGGGGAGAAACAGTGTTTTCGACTCCATGGTTCCCGGCAGCTTTCCGAACCGTTCGGGTGCCCCCTTGCCTTGAGGAAGGCCATTCGTTATCCACAATATTTACGTTCCTGTATTTTCGTATCGGCAGAAACCGACGTCCTCCCAATCCCATGAGGGTTTCATGAACCGAGACGCAAAGCGTCACCCCCTGTTCGACCGCATCGGCCGGATTCTGTTGACCGTGACCCAACCAGGGCGATACGCAGGGGGGGAATGGAATACCGTCCTCAAGGACCTCCGATCCCTCGGGCTTCACATCGGCCTGGCCTGTCCGGTACTCTACGAAGAGGGGATGGGGAATCCGGAACTGGCCGGGCTCTATGGACTCCTCAACCGGAAACCGGAGGTGGGGGCAGAACGGGTGTTCCTCCCTGACAGGGACATGGAATCGGCCCTGGCTCGGGCCGGTCTGCCGCTCTTCTCCCTGGAATCACGGACCCCCCTCGGGGAACTGGATGTGATTCACTTCTGCCTCGGCAGTGCGCTCCACGCGGTGAACCTCCCGGCCATGCTCGAGATGGCGGGGATCCCCCCCCTGGCCGTGAACCGGAGAGAAACGGATCCCCTGATCCTGGCCGGAGGGCCCCTCGCCTTGACGCCGGAACCCCTGGCCGACTTCGTGGACATCTTCCTGGTCGGTGAGACGGACGACGTCATCCTGGCTTTCTCGGATACCTGGCAGGAGTTCAGAGCCGCCGGTCTCGGCCGGGTAGAAATCGTCCTGGAACTGGCCCGGACCCTGGAAGGAGCCTATGCGCCGGGTTTCTACCGTCCGGAACACGATGCCGGAGGCCGCCTGCGAGGACTCATCCCCACGGAACCGGGTCTGCCCGTGCACATCCGCGCCGCCCGGATCCGGGACCTCGACACCGTTGTTATTCCAGCGGCTCCGGTCGTGGCCGGCATACGGACGGCAGGTGACAGCGTCTACCTGGAAGTCACGCGGGGTTCCCCCCCGGACTCGGGTGCATGGGATCCGACGCCCAGGAAGGGCAGCGATCTTCCTCCGGTCCGCTCCCGATCCCTGGATGAACTCGTGATCTCCCTCGAGGCCCTTTTCCTGGCCACGGGACATGAGGAGATCGTCCTTCTCGGGCGCCACCCCGCCCTGCACCCACGCCTGGAGGAATTGCTCGCCGCCATCCGTGCCCGGTTCAAGGACATGGGCATGCTCGTCACAGTGCCGGGTCTTTCTTTCCGGGATCAGGTCGAAACCCTGGCGCCCATCAACGAGGCCATGTCCTGGAATGGGATTGCGGGCATGAAGTTCCACCTGCATTCGGCGGAATCCAGCCGTCGTCTGGGTCGATTGATGTCAAAGGAGGCCGATCAGGACGAACTGCCGGCTTTGACCCGCCGGGCCTTTGCTAGCGGTGCAAGAAGCCTGAAGATCAGGGCCGTCGTCGGCGTCCCGGGGGAAACAGACGAGGATCTGAGACAACTCGGCTTTCTGGCTCGACGCCTGGAAGAGGCACGACGCGACGGGAATGGACGCCGAGGCCGTATCGAGATGCACTGCTACGCCTGGATTCCCCGGCCCCATTCTCCCCTGGAACGGGAGGCCTTCAACTGCATTGAAGATCTCGAACAGAAGATCATCCTGGTACGCAAGGGCCTGGGCCGGAAGCACGGGGTGCGGATCCGGTGGAAATCCCCGTCCCTTTCCCTGGCAGAGTGTCTCTTGACCCGGGGGGATCGTCGCCTCTCCACCCCCCTCCTGGAACTGGCCCGGGCCGGGTACAGGGTGCCATCCCTGGAACCCTACCCCCCGGACCCGGACGCCCTCCTGAGCCGCTTCCTCCCCGTGGCGGATGCGGATCGTCTGTTCAATCCCGACCTCGACGTCGGAGTTGTCCTTCCCTGGGACCACGTCACGACCCGCAATTACCCGCACTCACATCCTGCTCCACATTGAGAAGGGGTCCCCCACATCCCGAATGTAACGGTTCCTGCCCATCTTTGACAAACTTCGGTGCACAATTCCCATATCGACCACACCCCCCGGCCTCCAATGCCGACAAAAGAGAACGAGAATTCTGGAGAACATTCATCCTTGTAGTATGTTTATAGCAGGAAAAGATTTGATAAAATTAAGGGGTCAAGGCTCCGGATCGAGCCAGAGGAATTGGTGCCGTGATTTCAAAAGAACGGGACGTTTATACCCCCAACCTCGGCCCAGGTCGTCGTGAAGCAAAGTACGTACTGACGTCCGAAGCCGTCGCCAGAGCCATCCGTGACAGCATCCAGCCCTACGTGGTTCCGGACCCGCACGCAGCGGATCTGCCGGGCACACAATACAGCCTGGTATCTCTCTATCTGGACACGCCTGCACTTGATTTCTACCTGGACACGGTGCACGGAGAAAAGAACCGGCACAAGCTGAGAATCCGTCGCTATCTGAAAGCCGGTTCTCCTGCCTTCTTCGAGGTCAAGAGCCGGGTGAACGATATCATCCGGAAGCGCAGGGCACCGGTTAAACTGGAGGCCGTCGACAAGCTCATCCTGGGCGCCGTTCCCCGGAGAAGTCACCTGTTGCATCCTGAGTCCAGCCACCTGGCCGACCTCCTCTTCTTCCGTGACCTCATGATGAAGGGCAATGCCTCTCCCCGGATACGCGTCCGGTACAGGAGGGAGCCCTACATCGGCCGGGTCGACAGGAGGCTGAGAATCACCTTCGATCGTCAAGTCATCTGCTCTCCCACGGATTCCTGCGACATCCTCGGAAACGGGGACCTGTGGCACAAGGCCTGCAACATCGCCGTGATACTGGAAGTCAAATTCGATCACGTCATGCCCGAGTGGGTTCTCCGGATGATCCGGAGGTTCAACCTCACCCGCACCTC
Organism: uncultured Planctomycetota bacterium; assembly: GCA_964485695.1. Lineage (GTDB taxonomy): Bacteria > Planctomycetota > JAFGQW01 > JAFGQW01 > JAFGQW01 > CAZAKZ01. The sequence goes on from CAZAKZ010000056.1 coordinate 16,185, forward strand.
CGTCCCCAAGTACGTGATGTCCACCGATGCTTCCAGGAGGCTTGGTATCCATGTTTCCGGTAACGGCTGGCAGGTTGTGCGATGATCGACTTCGAAGAACTCTTCCACTTCACCGATTTCAGCGCCGGTGGCCCAGGGCTCGAGACGGCCCTGCTCTCTCTGGTCCTGGCCTTCGTCCTCGGACAGTTCATGGCCTGGGTTTACCTCTACACCCATAGTGGGCTGTCCTACTCCCAGAGCTTTTCCCAGGCCCTGGTCCTCTTGACCACCATCGTCTGCCTGGTGATGATGGTCATCGGCAACAACATATACACGGCGTTCGGCCTCTTCGGTGCTCTGGCCATCATCCGTTTCCGAAACGTTCTCAAGGACACCCGGGACACGGCGTTCATATTCTGTTGCCTGGTCGTCGGCATCGGCACAGGTACGGGCCGCCACCTTCTCTCGATTCTGGGCGCGGTGGTCATTGCCGTGATCATGATCTACCTCCACGGTACGAGTTTCGGTGCCCGGCAGCGATTCGACAGTTACCTACGATTTCTCCTCGACGAGGCCACTGGAAGCCTGCAGGGCCTGCAACCGATCATGCGGCGTTACTGCAAGTCCTCGCGTCTCGTATCCAGGAGGGTCGCCGCCGCCGAGGGCCTCGGCGAGGTGTCTTTCCGTCTCACACTCCGGGACCCGATGAAGGCGGGCGAAATGGTCGCTGACCTGAAAGAGGCGCCCGGGGTTTCCGACGTCTCCCTCGTGGTCCAGGAAGAGCAGGCGGAGGTGTAGGCCTTGACGACCATGAAAAAGAGCAAGAAGATCCGGACTCCCCTCAGGCAGCACCTGCGTTTCTTCCGGCAGCAGCAGCTCCCCGTGCTCATATGGGCCGTGGCGGTGTTCGTGGTGGCGTTCCTGGCCAGGCGGCAGGCCGTGCGGGTGGACGCCATCGGCATCGCCGAGGTGCACAAGGTGGCCGTGTCCTCTCCGGTTGTCGGAACCGTGAAGCATCTGGCGCACGATCTCTTCGAACCGGTCAAGGCGGGCGAGATCGTGGCCACCCTGGACGACAGCCTCGTGGCCGCCGAGCTGAACACGGTGAAGACCGAGATCACCCGCCTCCGGGCGGCGCTTGCCGCAGAAGAGGCGCGGCTGACGGCGGAGGCACGAAACCAGGAACATGACCTCAGGGCCGAGGTCCGCCGATTCGCCTGGAACGCGGAGACCGCCGAACTGGATCTCCTGGATCGACAGGTGGCTCAGGAAGTGGACCAGGTCGAATACCAGCGACTCACCGTGATCTTCGAGAGGCTGGAGAAGCTGGTCAAGGAAAACGCGGCCCGACAGTCGGACCTGGATGAAGCCCGCCTCGAGCGCGAGGCCGTGGCCACCCGCATCCAGAACAACCTCCGGGCCATCGAGGCGGCCCGGAAGCGACGGGCAGCGACGGCGGCGAGGCTGAAGGCCCTGCCGGCGAGCCCGGATGTCGCGAGGATCAAGACCTTGCTCGAACCCTTCCGCTACGCCGTGGAGGTACAGCAGGCCCGGATCAAGGAACTCACCCTCAGGCGTCAGGCTCTCATTCTCAGGGCGTCACGCGACGGCGTGGTCAGCCAGGTCCTGCTCCGCCCCGGAGAGGTGGCCGAGGCCGGGACCTCCGTGGTCATCCTCGACGACCCCTCCACCACCCGCGTTGTGGCCCACATCCCGGAGGGCAGCCGTCGGATGGACATCCAGCCTGGGGACATCGTGGAGTTGTTGCGCCGCACTCAACCCATCCAGGTGATGGAGGCCAAGGTGATCCGTGTCGGGCCGTCGGTGGAGGAAATCCCGTACCAGCAGCGTCGCAAGCCCAACATCCGCGAATGGGGACGCCCCGTCCTGATCGCGGCCGCGGAACTCCAGCTCTGTCCCGGGGAAACCCTCGACGTCCGCATTCCAGCCGTTGCTCGCCCCGATTCCGATTCGCCCCCGAGCCGGATGGAATAGCCCGGGGGAACAGCCCGGCGCAGGAACGAGGCCTTCAAAACCACTTCTCTCACCCTCCTGACCGGGGAGGATTCTCAACGGGCGGGAGAAAGAGGCGGGTTCCGAGATCCGTACGGTCTGCGCGAGAAGATGGTCAGGTTGTCGGGTATCAGCCCACAACAGTCTGTGGATAAGCTTGTGTGAGGCCAGAATCGAGGATTTTTCGCTCGGATTCATCCTCGGTGGATGAGTCGGTACAATGGAAAGTAACTGTGAATCCGACCTGGGCGGACCCGGGCGAAAAGGACCGATTCTGGCCCACAAGAGCTTATCGCAGGCTGTTAAGTCCTTTGGGATCAGCCGGTTGCCTGACGGGCCCTAATCGGTTCGAAAGCGAACGACCTTCCCCGGTCATGGACTTTGGCCAGTCCTTTCACCGGGATCCGCAATTCTGGAAAAATGGTCTCATCTCGACCAGAGAGGGTCTGGAAAATCCGGATCCAGGTTTATACAATGCCATCTCACAATCGTAGTACCATGCTATTCCCTTCCCGGGACTTCAGGGGAACGAGAAGGACCGGAGAAGTTTTTGGAACTAGAACCCCGAGAAATTCTCCGGTGTTCGTCGCGGCCCGGCAGTCTGATTTCCAGTCACACAGCCAGTCACCAGACCTGCCACCGCGGATCAACCCGGTGAACCGAGATTTCACCTGGCGCATGTTCGAGACAGGCATGTTCCAGGATGGTCGTAGAGCCGCCACTTGCCGGCGGTCGCACTTGACGGTTTCGCCCTGCTCCGCTTAGCGACATTGAGGCCAGCAGGATCTTTCGCACGGGAGAACAAAATGTCCGAGAAAGCCAGACTCACGGTTCATGGCAAAGAGTACGAACTTCCCATCATCGAGGGCACCGAAGGCGAGCTGGGTGTAGATATCCGCAAACTTCGCGGTGACACCGGCCTGATCACTCTGGATAACGGCTACGCCAATACCGGCTCCTGTGAGAGCAAGGTCTGCTTCATCGACGGAGAGAAGGGCATCCTGCGCTATCGCGGTATCCCCATCGAACAGCTCTGCGAGCACTCCACCTTCACCGAAACGGCCTATCTCACCATCTACGGGGAACTGCCGAACGAGGAACAATACGCGAAGTGGAGGGAGGACATCCGCTATCACACCCTCCTTCACGAAGACCTGCAGAACATCTATGACATGTTCCCCACTGGCGCCCATCCCATGGCCGTATGCTCCGCCGTGGTATGCTGCCTGAGCGCCTTCTACCCGCGGAAAGAGACCGAGAGCCCGGAGATCTCCATCCGCCGCCTGCTGGCCAAGATGCCCACCATCGCCACCTGGACCTACAAGAAGGCGAAAGGGCAGCCGCTGGTCTACCCTCAGAACAGGCTGAGCTACGCAGCGAACTTCCTGAACATGATGTTCAAGGTGCCCACGGAGAACTACGACATCGATCCTGTGGCGGTCCGGGCCATGGATCAGATCCTCATCATGCACGCGGAACACGAGCAGAACTGCTCCACATCCACCGTGCGTATGGTCAGCTCCTCGCTGGCCAACCTGTTCGCCTCGGTGGCCTCCGGGATCAGCGCCCTGTGGGGGCAGCTGCACGGCGGCGCCAACCAGCGCGTGGTCCAGATGCTCCAGGCCATTCACGAGGACGGCGGAGACGTCTCCAAGTACGTGGCCATGGCCAAGGACAAGAAATCAGGATTCCGCCTCATGGGATTCGGCCACCGCGTCTACAAGAACTACGACCCGCGCGCCAAGATCCTCCGGGGCATCAGCGACGAGGTCCTGGTCAAGCTGGGCGTGAAGGACCCGCTCCTCGACATCGCCAAGCAGCTCGAGGAGGTAGCCCTCTCCGACGAGTTCTTCGTCGAGCGGAAGCTCTACCCCAACGTGGACTTCTACAGCGGCTTGATCCTCCGCGCCCTCGGCATCCCCACGGACATGTTCACGGTGATGTTCGCCATCGGCCGGCTCCCGGGCTGGATCTCCCACTGGAAGGAGCGGAACGAGTCTCCTGACGCCCGGATCTACCGCCCGCGCCAGATCTATCAGGGCTACACGATGCGGGACTACGTCCCGATGGACAAGCGCTCATAGGTAGAGCAGCCCGACGAATTCTTGGACAAATCCCGGCGTTGGAGGGAACACCGGCGGGATTTGTCCTTTTTCCGTACGCCCGACCTGCACATCGAATGCGGATCCACCTTTGAAGTGATGAAGAAATGAGCAAGAAGGACTCCGGGGGGGAGGCCCCTGATAATTCCACCCCGCCTTCCGACTTCATCCGGGACATCGTGGCCGAGGACCTCAGGACGAACAAGCACGACGGCCGGGTCATGACCCGGTTTCCGCCGGAACCCAACGGCTACCTGCACATCGGACACGCCAAGTCCATCTGCCTCAACTTCGGCATCGCTGCCGAGACGAGCGGCCTCTGCAACCTGCGATTCGACGATACCAATCCGAGCAAGGAGGAAGTCGAGTACGTGGACTCGATCATGGAGGACGTCCGGTGGCTCGGATTCGACTGGGAAGACCGACTCTACTACGCCTCCGACTACTTCGAGAAGCTCTACCACCATGCCGAACAGCTCATCAAGGTGGACAAGGCCTACGTGTGCAGCCTGAGCGCCGAGGAGATCACAGCCCACCGCGGCACCCTGACCGAGCCGGGAAAGGACAGCCCCTACCGCAACCGGCCCGCGGAGGAAAGTCTCGACCTGTTCCGGCGCATGCGTGCCGGGGAGTTTCCCGACGGCGCCCACGTACTCCGGGCCAGGATCGACATGGCGTCGCCCAACGTGAACATGCGGGATCCCACGATCTACCGCATCCGCCGGGTCCCGCACCATCGGACGGGCGACGCCTGGTGCATCTATCCGATGTACGACTTCACACACTGTCTCTCGGACTCCATTGAGGGGATCACCCACTCCATCTGTACGCTTGAGTTCGAGAACCACCGGCCGCTCTACGACTGGGTCCTCGACGAGCTGGAGACCGAGTGTCATCCGCAGCAAATCGAATTCGCCCGCCTCAATCTCAGCTACACCGTCCTGAGCAAGCGCAAGCTCCTGGAACTGGTGGAAGGGGGACACGTGGCGGGATGGGAAGATCCGCGCATGCCCACCATTGCAGGTATGCGCCGGCGCGGTTTCACTCCCGAGGCGATCCGTAACTTCTGCGAGCGCATCGGCGTGGGCAAGCGGGACGGTGTCGTGGACCTGGCTCTCCTCGAATACAGCGTCCGGGAGGATCTGAACCGGCGGGCGCCGCGGGTCATGGCTGTCCTCCGCCCGCTCCGGGTGGTCATCGAGAACTACCCGGAAGATCAAACAGAGGAGATGGAGGCCGTGAACAATCCCGAGGATCCCGGCATGGGAACCCGGAAGGTCCCCTTTTCCCGCGTTCTCTACATCGAGGAGGACGACTTCCGCGAGGACCCGCCGAAGAAGTTCTTCCGCCTGTCTCCCGGCAGGGAGGTACGGCTGCGGTACGCCTATTTCATACGGTGTGAGAAGGTGATCAAGGATGACCGGACCGGAGAGGTGATCGAGATTCGCTGCACCTACGATCCGGCAACCCGGGGCGGGTCGGCCCCCGACGGCCGAAAGGTCAAGGCCACCCTGCACTGGGTGTCCGCCGCCCACGCCGTGGAGGCGGAGGTCCGGCAGTACGACCGCCTTTTCGTGAAGGAGAACCCAACCGGCAACAGGGAAGAGCCCGATTTCAAGGCGCACCTGAATCCGAAATCCCTCGAGGTCCTCACCGCCTGCAAGCTGGAACCCTCTCTGGCTGCGGCGGCCCCGGGGGACCGGTACCAGTTCGAAAGACTGGGCTATTTCTGCGTCGATTCCGTGGAATCCACCCCGGAGAACCTCGTCTTCAACCGAACCGTCACGCTGCGCGACACCTGGGCCAGGATCCAGAAGACACAGAAACCCCATAAAAAGTGATCCGACAGGGGCGCATCTCCCTGGTTCTCTACTTCGCTGCTCTTGAAACGAGTGGCTCGGGCCCGGACCGCCGCCTTTCCACCCACCTCGCCCAGTCCCTCCGGGCCTCGGCCACGGCCTTGTTCTTCAGCAGCGGGTAGAGGCCCGTGATCTCACGAAGCGCCACGATGGCGGCTTTTCGGGTCTCGGGCGACACGTCTTCCTCCTCCACGAAGGGGAGTAAAAACCGCACGGCCCCGGCGCCACGCTTCGAGAGCACCTTGATGGCTGAACGGCGGCGGGCCTCGCTATCTGTGCGGGCCTCGGCAGCCAGGTCCTCGCAGGAGAGGTTCTCGTGGATGCGCTCCATGAGGTCGCGAAAAGTCTGATACGCGTGGCTCCACCAGGGTACTCGACCGAGGGCCACGGTCAGGATGGGCAGGGCGTCGACACCTGCCTCGAGGATGCGGATCCTGGCGAGGGTTCTCTCCCGGAAGGTTCCTCGGCCGAGGTCGTCGACGGCCACCTGGAGCGAGGGGTCGAAGTTCCTTTCCTCCGGGAGATCCCGATCCATTTCAATCCGGGATCCGGGATTCGGAGATTCCGGGCGGGCGCTGCACCCCGCCAGGAGAGTCGTAAGGAGACCCAGAACGAAAGCCGCCGGGGGAATAATCGAGCTTCGTGCTTTCATCGCGGTATCCTCCAGATCAAACGGCAGGATTCAATCCTTCCTGCTCGGGGAAAAAGCGGCGGAATCGCAGGAACCGGGACGGAAAATCAGGATTTTTTTCGCCTGCAGCGGGTACAAAAAAAGCACGTTCTGGTACACACCGAGTTCTGTGTTGGGAAGGCAGAAATCCAGGGCTGATTTGGCTGTTGTTCCGTAATATCCGTCCTGGCTCGCATCAGGACATACAGGTATAATGGGGGCGTCTCGGTGGATTGAAGCGGTGTGTCCTACCCGCGAACGTGTCACCCACAATTCGAAAAGGAATTTCGATGGCCCGATTCGAATTCTACCTCTGGGTTCTGGCTCTCACCGTCCTGATTCCAGGACCCGGCCTTGTCGCTCAGGCGCCCGACCTCTACGACGTCTCCACCCTGCGCACCTTCAAGATCACCTTCAAGCAGAACGACTGGTGGCAGCAGCTCACGAACAACTACGGCAAGGACATCGACATCCCCGCCGACCTGGACGTGGACGGCAAGGTTCTGAAGGAAGTGGGTGTACGATTCCGGGGCACTTCCTCCTACCGTTTCATCGGAAAGTCCCAGAAGAAGTCCTTCAACATCACCATCGATTCCTTCGTCCCGAACCAGGAGCTCTACGACTACAAGAACCTGAACCTGTCCAACAGCTACAATGATCCCACATTTCTCCGGGAAGTCGTCGCTTACGAACTCATGCGGCGCTACACAGCGGCACCCAAGGTCAATTACGTGAAGCTCGTCCTGAACAACGAGAACTGGGGCATCTACGTCAACGTCCAGCAGCCCGACAAGCAGATGATGCGGGAGTGGTTCAAGGGCAACGACGGCAACCGGTTCCGCGCCGACATGCCTACCGGAGGAACTCCGGGCAAATCGGCCCTCCAGTGGCTGGGCTCCCTGCCCGAACCTTACAAGAAGGCATACGAGCTGAAATCCGAGGAGAATCCCGATCCCTGGACAGACCTCATCAAGGCCTGTGAAGCCCTGAACCAGAAGCCCGCAGCCCAGATTCCGCCCTACATCAACGTGGACCGGGCGCTTTGGTATATCGCCCTCAACAATACCATCGTGAACCTGGACAGCTACATCGTCCGGGGCAATGACTACTACATCTACTTCACCGAGGAACACCACGTCCTTCAGATGATCCCCTGGGACATGAACGAGAGCTTCGGCGGTTTCAACAACCGGCTCTCCGTCCTCCAGTTGAAGCAGCTGTCCCCCTATTATATGGAAACCAGTACCAGCCGTCCCATACTGAACGTCCTCCTGGCCGTGCCGGCGTGGCGAGCACAGTACCTCGCCCACATCCGGACCTTCCTGAAGGAGTCCTTCAACGCTGCCGAGCTGGATCGCCTCATCACGAAGCACCACGGCCTCATCGCCGCCGAGGTGGCCCTGGACACCAAGAAGCTCTACACCACGGCGCAGTTCACCCAGAACCTCACCCAGGACATCCGGATCGGATCATGGCCCTACTCCACCACGGTGCCGGGCCTCAAGCCGCTGGTGGCCGACCGTGCCGCCTACCTGAACGCCTTCTCCGACATCGCGAAACCGGTTCCCGCGATCACCCAGACGGCCCATGCACCGGCGGAGCCCGACATCCACCAAACAGTCTGGGTGACGGCCAGGGTGACCGGGAGTCCGTCCGTTTCCACCGTGGAGCTCGCCTACACCACGGCCGAGGTCTTCACGACGGTCTCCATGTTCGACGACGGAATGCACCACGACGGCAAGGCCGGTGACGGCGTGTTCGGCGCCTCCATCCCGCCGAGTTCACTCGGAGCCGAGGTGCGATACTACCTGCGGGCCCAGATCACCGGCGGCGGCATGGCTCTGGACCCACCCCGGGCCGAGCGGATCACCCACTCGTACACGGTGAAGCCCCCCACGGGGAAGAGCACCGTGCAGATCCACGAGTTCCTTGCCAGGAACCGGAACGGCATCAAGGACGAAATGTCGGAGGCCGAGGACTGGATCGAAATTCTGAACACCGGTACCACGGCCGTGGACCTGAGCGGCTTCGGCCTCAGCGACAACGTCCTGAGGCCCGACAAGTGGAAGTTTCCCCAGGGCACGGTCATCCAGCCGGGCAAGACGCTGCTGATCTGGGCGGACGACGAGGGAAGCCAGGGGCCGCTCCACGCCGCCTTCAAGCTGAGCGGCAGCGGCGAGGAGATCGCGCTCTTTGCAAAGGACGGGAAGACGCTGCTGGATTCGGTCACCTACGGGCCCCAGCAGGAAGACGTGTCCACGGGCAGGCTGCCGGGTCACCCCGGCGTGTGGGCCTCCTTTCCCGATCCCACGCCCTACCGCCCGAATCAACCCGATCCCTGCGGCCACCTCGACTATCACAGCCTCGACCTCACGACCACCCCCTTCTCCCTCACGGGCCTCGGATCGCCCGTGGTTGGCGGTCAGGTCTCCTACAAGATCGAGAACGCACCCGCCTCGACACCCGGATTTCTGGCCCTTTCCCTCGCGCCATTGCAGGCCAATGCGGGAAGCCTGGGCGCCGTCCTGGTCAATCCGGCCCTGATGGTGCTCTTCCCCGTCACCACCGACGGCTCCGGATCCACTACCCAGAACCTCGGTATCCCCTCCGCGACGGTGCTGAAGGGCCAGGTCTTCTACTTCCAGGCCTTTGTCTTCTCCGGCACCGCGGGGGGATTCTCCAGCGGCGTCCTGACCCGGATCTGCCCGTGAGCCCGGGGCCGGCCGGAAATGTACAGCTGGTTCCATACAAGGGGTGCAGGGCTGCTGGAATCAAAATGATTCGCCGGCTGTTCGGGAGCCATTCTTCTATTTTCTCCGAATTACCCGGTCCGGGAGGCCCGAACCGTGGTTTACAATGAATCAGATGATTTGTCTGCCCCTGCCACGGATGTAGAAGATGAACACGAAGAGGTCCCTCGCAGCACTCCTCCTGGCCCTGGCCCTCGGAGCCGGCAGTCCCGCCCAGACCCCCGATCTGTACGATCCCTCCGTGGTCCGCTCCCTTCACCTCACCTTCAAGCAATCGAACTGGTGGCAGCTGCTGGAGGGGAACCGCTCCTCCAAAACCGACATCCCCGGCGACTTGACGGTAGACAGCAAGGTCTACAAGGACATCGGAGTGCGCTTCAAGAGCCACGCCTCCTACAACGGCGCCGGCGCCTCGAAGAAAAAACCCTTCAACCTGAGCATGGATTCCTTTGTCTCGGGCCAGCGCCTCTACGGCATCAAGACCCTGAACCTCCAGAACGGATTTCTGGATCCCACGTTCGTCCGGGAGATCATCACCCTCCAGATGATGCGGCGCTACCTTCCGGCGCCGCGGGCCGTCTTCGTCAAGCTCTACATCAACACGCAATACTGGGGCCTCTACACCAGCGTGGAGCAGGTAAACCAGGATCTGCCGGGACGCTGGTTCCCCAATATTGACGGAAACCACTACAAGGCCGATCCCACGGATTCCAAGACGCCCGCCGGTAACTCCGCCCTGGTGTGGCTGGGAGCTTCCGTCAACACCTATAAGAAGAGCTACGACCTGAAGACCGGGAGTCGACAGACGCCGTGGATGGATCTCGTCAACCTCATCGACAAGCTGAACAACACCGCGCCCTCGCTGCTGGAGCAGGTCCTCCCGCAGGTGCTGGACGTGGATCGAGCGCTGTGGTTCACCGCCCTCAACAACGTCTTCTGCAACCTGGACAGCTACATCGGCAGCGGCCACAACTACTATCTCTACCACGAAGTCCTGGGCGACCGGTTCCACACCATCCCCTGGGACCTGAACCGGAGCTTCGGCACCTTCGACATGGGCCTCAGCCTCACGTCGCTCCAGACCCTGTCTCCCTATCACGGGGAAACTTCAACGATCTCCCATCCGCTGGTGAACCGCCTGTTCAGTAAAACGGTCTGGAAGGAGCACTACCGGGCCCACGTGCGCACCGTGCTGAAGGAGTCCTTCAACCGAAATACCCTCGACGCCCTCATCAAGAAGTACCAGGACCTCATCCGGAGCGACGTCCAGGCCGACCCGAACAAGCTCTACGACATGAGTCTCTTCGACCTCGGCGTGTCCCAGGATCTGAAGATCGCCGTACCCGGGAGCAGCGTCCTGCAGCTCTTGCCCGGCCTGAAACCGTTCATCAGCGCCCGATCGGGCCATCTGAACGCTCATCCGGACATCACCGAGACGACGCCCGTAATCACCGGGCTGTCTCATTCCCCTGCGCGTCCTCCTGCCGGCGAGACCGTCTGGATCAACGCCAAGGTGACCGCCTCAACCAGCATCTCGGAGGTGGTGGCGGCCCACGCCACGGCAGGCACCTTCGTGACTGTGAAAATGCACGACGACGGCAACCACCACGACGGTCTCAAGGGCGACGGAGTCTACGGCGGCGCCGTGGCGCCCGTGGGCTTCGGCACCACCGTGAAATACTACGTGCGCGCCCGAACCTCGACGGGAGGCACCTCCTTCGCTCCGGCCCGGGCAGAGCTCGTGACCGCCTCCTACACCGCCACGGCGGGTCGGATCCGGATCAGCGAGTTCCTGGCCAAGAACGATACCGGCATCCGGGATGAAAAGGGCGAATACGAGGACTGGATCGAAATCCTCAACACGGGCCCGGCCGCCGTGGACCTGGGCGGAAACTACCTGACCGATGATCCGAAGGTACCGACCCGGTGGGTGATCCCCTCGAAAACCCTCCTGCAACCCGGCCAGGCCCTCCTGGTCTGGGCCGACAACGAACCGGGTGAGGGCCCGCTCCACGCCACCTTCAAGCTGAGCGCCGGAGGCGAGTCCGTCGCGCTCTTTGCCGGGGACGGGAAGACTCTCCTGGACCTCTTCACCTTCGGCCCGCAGCTGGGAGACGTCTCCACGGGCCGGATGGCCGGCCAGGACGGGATCTGGGTCACCTTTCCGGACCCGACGCCACGGAGCCCGAATCTACCCGTCTCCTGCGGTCACCTCCGGTACGACGCCCTGGACCCGGCCTCGACGCCCCTGAGCCTCTCGGCCTCGGGAACACCGGGAATTGGAAAACAGGTCGTGTATTCCGTTGCCGGAGCCCCCCCGTCGACGCCCGGCTTGCTCGGGATCTCGACGGCACCGATCCACGTCGGCCTGGGTTCCCCGGGGACGCTGCTCATCCACCCATTCAACATCGCTCTGTTGCCCCTGGCCACGGGGACGAACGGAACAGCGAACTTCCCGCTGGCCATACCCGGCGAGCAGGTCCTCAGGGGAGTCGTATTCTACTTACAAGGATATGTTCATGACGGGATGCAGGGAGGTCTGACCGGCGGCGTGCTGAGCCGGATCTGCCCCTGAATCCCAGAGAAGAAAAAGGAGTACTACTCATGCGTTTCATGATGATCGCCGCGTTGATCCTGTTCATCGGATCCCTGGCCGCCGTCGCACCCGGCCAGGTCCTGATCCACGAGTTTCTGGCCAAGAACGTCGCAGGTATCAAGGACGAGAAGGGGGAGTACGAAGACTGGCTTGAACTCGTCAACCTGGGCGTCTCTGCCGTGGACATCAGCGACTTCTACCTCACCGACAATCTCACGAACCTGTCGAAGTGGCAGATCCCGAAGGGTACGATCTTGCCCCCGGGCGGCGTACTCCTGTTCTGGGCCGACGAAGACCAGCAGGACGGCCCGTACCACACCAACTTCAAGCTGGACAAGGAAGGGGAAGAGATCGGATTCGTCGCCAAGGATGGCACCACCCTCATCGACTCCGTCAAATTCGGACAGCAGGCTGCGGACATCTCCCAGGGCCGCCTGGTGGGCCACAACGTCTGGGTGACCTTTCCCGCCCCGACACCGCGCGCCCAGAACCAGCCTGTGCCGTGCGGCAACCTCCTCTACAACGCCAAGGATAACCTGGCCAACCCAGGCGAGGTGATAGCGGTCCAGGGGCCCAAGGTGGGCCAGATGGCCACGTTCAGGGTGCAGAAGATTCCGGCCAGCACCACCGGTGTCCTCGCGCTTTCAACCCTGCCGTTTCACACCAGCGTGAGCGGCGCTGGCGTGTTGCTCATCAATCCGGGCACCATGCTCATGTTCCCCCTCACGTCCAACTCCCAGGGCATCGCCGACTTCAATATTCCGATTCCCCCCGCCAGCGTCCTGGCCGGCGTCTCCTTCTACTTCCAGGGCTTCTTCCATAGCGGGATGAGCGGCGGATTGACCGGAGGGCTGATCACGCGGATCTGCCCGTGAGGGATCCCAAGGTCGGGTGGTAATCAAGTTTCTCATCGGGGTGGAAACGGAGTTTCCGATTCACGAACCTCCTGAAACCACCCGGCCGTGACAAGATCCAACACACCGAGGAAAAAGAAGTTGCGTCTGCTCCGGATCAGGATGTCCAGCGGCATGGGGTTTGCATTCCTGTTCGCTCCGTCCGTGCTCCAGGCTCGAGCCGACCTGTCCCGACGGAGAGGAACCTCATGCGAAATCCAGGCCGATCCGACCTCGCCCCCCCCGGAGACCGCGGTTTCACCCTCATCGAGATCCTGGTGGTCCTCACCATCATTGCGGCCATTGTCGGGATCGCGGTGCCCATCCTGACCAGCGTCAGTAACACCAAGGACGCCACGTTGTGCAAATCGAACCTGAAGAGCATCGGTGGCGCCCTGCACCTCCACCACCAGCGTTTCAAGCACTACCCCGGCACCCAATCGGGCATCCAGTTCCTGCTGGCGCCGCTGAAAAAGAGGATGGTCGATTTCACCGAGGACACCATCCGGAACATGTACGTCTGCCCGGGCGACGACCGGGCCATGCAGAGGGTCGGGGAGCAGGGCGTGAGGGAGGCATACAGCGACCTTGACAACCTGGACCCGGGGGTGATCAGCTATGCCGGCCGCAACACCCAGGCGTTCCCCCTCCAGCGCAGGATTGCCGGCATGGAGGTCATCGCCTGCGACGCCGGCGGAGATGACGGCAACGTCATGATCCACCGGCACAAGATCAACATCCTCTACCTGGACCAGCACGTCTCGGACATCGACGTCACGGAGCTCCCAGAAGAGGACGAGAAAAATTTCCGGGTGGGTCCCGATTCGCCGCTGGAGGCCCTCAAAAAACTCAACAAGAATCCCTGACGGCGTTCCTCCGGGAACCCATGGAAACCGCCCCTGATTGGTTCAGGGGCGGTTCTTTTATTATCCGGGGAGTACCTTCACTTGGTGATGGTGAAGGTGAACGGACTGGAGATCGTCTTCACGCCCTTCGGGCCGCCCGGATAGGTCAGGTAGGCGGCATAAAAATTCAAGCTGACCAGGGCCGGAAGGCTCGGAATGGCGATGCTGCATCGGGCAGTACCGGACTTACTCAGGACCCCCTGGAAGTTCTGGAACAGCACCGGCACCTTGTTCTGGGCCGTCAGCAGGAAGAGATCGTCCGCCACGAGGGGAACGAGGCGGCGGTCTATGGGCAGTCCCGGCGTGAGGCCGGTCAGGCTCAGCGCCGTGACGTACGCCATTCCACCGTCCTGGAACGCCGAGAGATCGAGGGCAAACGTGGTGCCGATCTTCGCAATACCGGTACTGGACAGGGAACCGACGGGAAACGGATCGTAGTAGAGGGTGTAGTTCGGTGTGGGGGCGGTCTGGTCTCCGACGGTGTAGATGAGGTCCAGGCCGATGCTGGTGCGGTTGAAGGCCGGGAAAAGCGTGCCGCGAAGCTGCGGGTAGAGGAAGTAATTCAGGGAATTGAGTGGCAGGGTGCCGGTGTTCATGAGCCTGGCGAAGGTTGTGGGCGCCGCATCACCGTCGTGCCAGCGGCCGAGCAGGAACTCGCCGGTGTCGAAGTTCCGGTACACGAAGTAAACCTCCCCCGTGGTCTCGTCGCAGGCGGCGCTGACGACGCGGCTGTCGTTGTCCTTGCCGCCCGGTTTGTACTGGGCGCGCGTGGTCTTGTAGACGGGCACCGGGCTCGACCACTTCTGGGCCTGGCCGTCCCACTTCCTGAGCTCCCAGAACGGATCGCCTGTCTTGCCGCCCTGGACATCGACGCCGTACACGATGTAGACATTGCCGACGAGGTCGGCAGCCAAGCTGGAGTAGTAGTCGGCCTGGCCGTTGTTGTTTCCGAGGGGCACCGCCGTGCTCCACACAGGCTTCGCGGCGGCGGGATCCAACCACTGGTGGTGGACCGTGGCGCCGCTCGAGGTGGAATAGTAGGAGACGTGCACGCGATCCAGGGCGTCGATGACCAGGTCCATCTTCTGGCACGTACCGGGGGTGGTGAAGGCCGGCGTCACTGCAGTGAACTTCAGGCCCGAGGCGTAGGGCTTGTCGGACTTCTGCACGGTGCAGCGCCATCCCGAGGTGCCGTGAATGATCCAGACGTGGTTGGCTGAATCCACCACCAGGACCGGAGCGGGGATCTCGTACCGGGCCGTGGCGGTCAGGGTCACCTCGGAGCCCCAGGTCTTGAGCGCGGCGTCGTACCGGTTGTATCGAATCGTGCGGGGGGGGCGGCTCTGGGTGGCGACCTGGTGGTGCCAGGCGCAGTGCAGGTTGCCCTGGCCATCGATGGCCAGGTTCGGTGAGAGGTTTCCGGCGTCACCTACGGCATTGGCGGCAAACCCCGTCTGCCACTTCATGTCCCAGGTCTTTCCCCCGTCGGTGCTCCGACCGACGGCGATGTCATTCTGGGTTGAAGTCGGATGGTTGAACTGGTCCCGGTATATCACATAGAGGTAGCCCTGACCGTCACGGGCGACGGTCTGTCCCCCCACAGCGGTGTGAAACGTGCGCACCGGCCCCGAATGGATCGGGGTCTGGGAGGCCAGGTGACCGGCCGCCAGGACAGCGGCGCTCAGGAAGATCAGGATTCGCATGGCTCATTTCCCTTTCAGGAATATCAAGACATGGAAAGATGCCCCTGATTTCAGGGGCATCTTTCATTCATGAAGAATCCGGTCAATTCGTGATGGTGAACGTGAACGGATTGGAAATCGTCTTGATGCCCATCGGGCCGCCCGGATAGGTGATGAAGGCGGCGTAGAACTTGATATTGACCAGGGCGGGAAGATTCGGAATGACGATCTTGGCCTGGGCCGTGGCCGGGGTGGAGGCACTCAGGCTCCCCTGGAAGTCCACGAATACCGAGGGCACCACGTTCAACACCGTGAGGAAGAACATGGTATCCGGCACGAGCGGGATGAGCCGACGGTCGACGCCGATGCCCGGCGTGATATCGGCCACGCTCAGCGCCGCGACGTACGCCATGCTCTTGTCCGCGAATGCCGAGAGGTCGAGGGTGTAGGTCGTGCCGATCTTCGGCGCCCCCGTACTGCTCAGCGATCCGACCGGGAAGGGATCGTAGTAGAGGGTGTACTTCGGTGTGGGGGCGTTCTGGTCGCCCACGGTGTACATACAGTCCAGCCCGATGCTGGTGCGGTTGAAGGTGGGGAAGAGGCTGCCGCGCAGCTGTGGATAGAGAAGGTAGTTGCGGGAATTGGGCGGCAGGGTGCCGGTGTTCACCAGCTTGGCGTAGGTGGTGGGGACTGCATCTCCGTCGTGCCAGCGTCCCAGCACCAGCTCTCCGGAATCGAAGTTCCGGTAGACGAAATAGAGCTCGCCCGTGGTCTCGTCGCAGGCGGCGGAGATGACGCGGCCGTCGTTGTAGTTCTTCGAACCGGGAGGATCGTAGGTCGCTCGCTTGGTCTTGTAGATCGAGACGGGGCTGCTCCAGGTCTTGGAAGCGCCGTCCCACTTGCGGAGGAACCATTCGGGGTCCGGGGTCTTGTCGCCCTGATCATCCCTGCCGTACACCACGTAGACGTTGCCGTTCAGGTCGGCGGCCAGGACGCTGTAGTAGTCGGCCACGGCGTTGCTGTTGCCGAGGGGCTTGGCCGTGCTCCACACCGGCGTCGTCGCCCCCGGATCCATCCACTGGTGGTGGACCGTGGCCCCGTTCGCGGTGGAATAGTAGGTGACGTGGATCCGACCCAGGAAGTCTGAGATGATGCTGGGCTTCTGGCAGGTGCCGGCGGCAGTGAACACGGGATTCGTGGGACTGAACTTCATGTCCGAGGCATACGGTAGGTCAGAACGTTTCATCTCGCAGTACCAGGAACCACTCGGCCTGCTGTGGATGAACCAGACATAATTCTTGGCATCCACGGCAAGCGCCTGGGTGACACGCCCGTATCCGTTTCCCGTGACGTTCAACTCGGTCCCCCAGGACTTTGTCTGGGCGTCCCAGCGGTTGTAGCGAATCGATCGGGCGCTCGAGCTGGACGTCGTCTGGTGCCACCAGGAGCAGTGCAGGTTGTCGTTGCCGTCAATGGCGATGCACGGCCCGGCATTTCCCCAGTCCGAGGCACCATTGAACGCAAATCCCTTCTGCCAGTCCATTTTCCAGGTCTTGCCGCCGTCGGTGCTCCTCCCGATGGCGATGTCGTTCTGGGTCGAAGTGGGATGGTTGAACTGGTCGCGGTAGATCGTGTAGAGATTGCCCGCACTGTCACGGACGATCCGTTGCTTCCCCACCGAGGTGTGAAAGGTTCGGACTGGACCGGAGTAGATGGCGGTCTGGGCTGCCAGGGTCCCGACCACCAGGAGCGCCGGAATCAAGAAACTGAGTTTTCGCATTAATTCAGTCCTTTCCGAAAAGGGGCCACCAAAATGAAAGATGTCCGTTCCGATCACCCGATTCCCGGCCGCCGAAGGTCCAGGCCGGCAAGAATCCGCGGCGAATGGAGGCAGTTCGAGGTCTGGAAATCAGATCCCCTGATCTAACCTGATACTCATGGTACCCGTTTCTCGGTGTGAGGACAAGGGCATTCCGACATCCGGCATGCCGGGCCCGCCGGTCGGGGATGCCGGGGAGGATCGAAGTGAGATCCGGACAGCGACCAGCCATCGCCACGTATTCCAGCTTAAATCTATTGAAATGCATGAATTAAATAGTCCACCCTTCACTCCTCCAGCCCTCACATACCCTCGTCTATCCTCTTTTCCAAACAGCGATTCCGCATTAGAATTCCATGTGCGTGCAAAATAGGGAAACCTCCGAAACGTCTCGACCGCCGACCTCTGAACATGCTGGCATCCAAATACCGCATCCACTTCTGCTTTCTTGCCTGCCTTCTCCTGGCCGGCCTGTCCGGCCCGGCTTGAGCACGAGCACGCTAGATGAGGGTGGCATTCTCACGATATTTGATGGAATG
>CAZAKZ010000057.1:0-33707 GCA_964485695.1 uncultured Planctomycetota bacterium
TATCGACGGGGAGGTTTGGCACCTCGATGTCGGCTCATCGCATCCTGGGGCTGAAAGCGGTCCCAAGGGTTCGGCTGTTCGCCGATTAAAGCGGTACGTGAGCTGGGTTTAGACCGGCGCGAGCCAGGTCGGTCCCTATCTACCGTGGGTGTAGGAGAACTGAGAAGAGCTGCCCCTAGTACGAGAGGATCGGGGTGGACAGACCTCTGGTGTACCAGTTGTCGCGCTAGCGGCATCGCTGGGTAGCTAAGTCTGGAAAGGATAAACGCTGAAGGCATATAAGCGTGAAGCCTCCTTCAAAAATAGTTCTCCCTGAAGGCTCCTGGAAGACTACCAGGTGATAGGCCGGAGGTGTAAGCATGGTGACATGTTCAGCTGACCGGTACTAATCAGCCGTTTGGCTTGGCCACTTTTTTCATGTCTCCACGGATTTCCGGGGAGATGTGAAAAAACGAAGAGCTGTTCACGATCCACAGACCCATCGTTCCTTTAATACAAACGCATCGAATATTTTTCCGGTGATCATAGTGATAAGGAAACACCCGGTCCCTTCCCGAACACGGAAGTTAAGCTTGTCACGCCGATGGTATTGCGAAAGTGAGAGAGTAGGTCGTCGCCGGGAATTTAATACAGAAAGAGCCCGCCTGGATTGGCGGGCTTTTTTTATGCTCGCCTGGATCCCTCTGGTCGTCCTGTCCGGGTGCGGAATGGAGCGCCTTGTCGTCGAGAACGGGGTGGTTCAGGCTGGCGCGAAGGCCTACGTATGGGTGCGGGCGGAAGCGCTGTGCCTGACGGGATTCCACGGCCCCGTTTCCGGGAGGCGTTTGGATGCGGTCCTGGACGGAGGTTCCATCGGTTCAAGCACCACGGGCCCGGACGGATGGGCGAGAATCCCCCTCGGGGCGCTTGAACCCGGCGTACATCCGATCCGGGTGGCGGGAAGTGGTGGGGGTTCGGTGGTGGAATTTTCGGTTCATGCCGCGCTCCGGGGCAATCCCGTGGTGGTCTGCGATATCGACGAGACCCTGTACCGATCCGGAGGATTCCAGGTCGTCGATATCCCGGAATCGAGGGCGGACTGGGCCATGACGGGGGCGGCGGATGTGCTCGATGCCCTGTCGAGACGATTCACCATCGTCTACCTCACCGCCAGGGAAGAGGCGTTTCGAACCGTTACCCGGAAGTTCCTTCAAGCGGGCGGATTTCCCCCCGGGCCCCTGATCATGTGGGACATCTCCCGAGATCCTGTCTCCCGGATGCTCCTGAAATCCAGACGGCTGGTGACCCTGAAGGCACAGTGGCCCTGGCTCGCCTGGGGCATCGGAGACCGGGACACGGACCGGATCGCATATCGCCTCGCCGGGATGAAGGTGATTCTGCTGGATCCCGAACTTCAGGAACTCTGGAAAAAGGAATCCGAAGGCGTATGGAAGGTGCGTGAATGGAAATCCGTGCCCGGCATCCTGAACTGGTAGCGGCACGGAAAGTAGTCAGTGAAGTAGTCAGTGAAGTAGTCAGTGAGTAGTCAGTGAAATCACTCCATTCGCATACGATCTACATTCGTCTCAGAACCCCGACCACGACACCCTGGACCTCCACTTCGCGTGAATAGATCGGATCCAGATCGGAATTGGACGGCTGCAGCCGTATGCGGTTGGGTTCCCGGAAGAACCGCTTCAAGGTCGCCTCGTTTCCCTCGATCAGGGCCACCACCGGATCGCCGTTTCTGGGCTCCTTGCCGGGATCGATGACCACGTAGTCCCCGTCCTGGATGTGGTCGTCGATCATGGAGTAGCCCTTGACCCGCAGGATGAAGTGATTCTTGTGGTCGGGAAACCACTCTGCCAGGTCCAGGTTCTGATCGTCCTGGACCGCCTCGATGGGGGCGCCGGCGGCGATCGTTCCCAGGATGGGGAGCTGGAGGGGCGTTTCCGTCTCCTCCCGGGGACGGTTGGGCACGAGGGACCTGGAAATGTGCGGCTCCTTCTTGAGATAGTTTTTGGCGACCAGAGCCTTCACATGCTCGTAGACGGTGATCTTCGACACCTTCAAATGGTCGGCGATCTCTTTCAGGGTGGGGGAGATCCCGTGTTGATCCAGGTAGTCGTCGATATAGGAAAGAACCTCTTTTTGGCGGCGAGTCAGGCTCTTTCTTTCAGGCATGGTCGAGACTCCTAACTGTACTTTTCTGTACAATGGGGACAATAGAACCTGAAACAAGATCAGCTATCACGATAAAAATACGCTATATGAACACGCTATATGAACAGGGCAAACAGGGCCAGAAAAGCCAGCAAGGCAATGACCGGAAACGGGTTCGATTCCAGCGGTGGATACTCTTCCATACGTTCACTTCCTGAGAGTAGCATAGGGTCGTACGAACAAACACATAACAAGCCCGGAGGGTTTTCGTCAACCGTTAGCCTAAAAAATACCAAAATTTGTTTCAGGATACGGACAGGTGCCATCTCAGCAAGATCGATAAAGGCTTATATAAAATAAAGTTAGGATGTAATTTGGAGGAATATCCAGACGGCCAGATCCAGAGCCAGGACCGGGCGATCCTGGCCGGTGTGCGCCTCGACGGCCGGAGCGACCGGGAGACCCGGGAGGATTTGGATGAGCTCAGCCTGCTTGCCAGGACCGCGGGTGCGGAGGTCACAGAGGCCGTGATCCAGCGCAGAGCCCGGATTGACCCTGCCTACTACATGGGCAAGGGAAAGGTGGAAGCGCTGTCGGCCCGAGCCCGGGACCTGGATGCCGGCCTCATCATCTTCGACAACGATCTGTCCCCGGGCCAGGTGCGGAATCTCGAGGCTCTTACCCTCTGCCGTGTCATCGACCGGAGCGAGCTCATCCTGGACATCTTCGCCCTCCGGGCGCGTACCCGTCAGGCCCGCATCCAGGTGGAGCTGGCGCAGCTCGAATATCTCAGGCCCCGCCTGAAGCGCATGTGGACCCACCTGGAGCGGTACGAGGGAGGCATCGGAATGCGGGGACCCGGGGAAAAGCAGCTCGAGATCGACCGCCGGCTCATCGACCGACGCATCCGGGACCTGAAGCGCGAGCTGGGTCAGGTCGAGAAGCAGAGGGCCCTGGAAAGACGGGGAAGAAAAAACACCTTTCGCGTGGCTCTGGTCGGGTATACCAACGCGGGTAAGACCACCCTGCTCAATCGCCTCACGGGGGCGGATTCGTACGAGGCGGACGAGCTCTTTGCTACGCTGGACACCAAGACCCGTTCCTGGAATCTGAACGCCACTCGATCCGTGGTCCTCAGTGATACGGTGGGATTTCTCCGGAAGTTGCCCCACCACCTCATTGCTTCGTTCCATGCGACGCTGGGCGAGGCCATCGAGGCCGACCTCCTCCTTCACGTCATTGACGCCTCGCACCCCCGCGCCCTGGACCAGGCCCGGGCGGTCCAGCAGGTGGTGGAGAAGGTCGGCGCGAACACAGCACCCGTGTTGAACGTCCTTAACAAATGCGATCGGATTCAGGATCCCCTGGTGGCCGTCGAACTCCGGGCCGATATACCGGACAGTATCGAGGTGTCGGCAAGGACCGGCGCCGGCATCGAGGTCCTCGAGACAGCCGTCGTCCAGGAGGTCGATGCGCATGCCGTGGAGCGGGAGATCGTCATTGACGCCGCCAACGGCCGGGCCCTTGCATTCGTCGGGGAGCGGGCCGAGGTCCTCCATTCCCGCACCGAGGAGGATTCCCTTCGCTTTCTCCTGCGCATCGGGGATGGGGATTTCAAGCGGCTCCTGAGGATGGGGGGGCGGGTGAGCGACGCCTGAACCGGGAGGCGGCGGCCCCTTTCTGTTGCCCGGAGTTCACGTTCCAGATCACCGTGATTCCACGTCGGGCACCCAGATCACCCTGCCCGCCCGGAGCTTTCTGGGGTCGCGGATATCGTTGACCCGGGCCAGGGTACTCCATTGCCGGGGGTCGCGGTAGAAGCGCCGGGCCAGAGCTTCCAGGGTGTCTCCATCCTGTACGGTGTAGAACCGGCCGGGACAGCGATTCTCCTGGCTCTCGAGGAAGGGGCGGGTCACGGCCTCGGCAGGCTCTTCACGGCTCTTCCGTAGCCACAGGACACCCACGGCGACCAGGAAGAGCAGGGATAGCACTCCCGCCAGGGAAGGCTTCATGAAGATCGGAGGTCGGGGCTTCACCTCCTCGCGGTCCCCGGAGTACTTCACGCTGCTTCCCTCCCCTGTATGGCCTCATTCAAGGCCCCGCTGGCCTCCGTTCGGTCCGCCGGGGGGACGACCGGAGGCTGCCCCGGTCTGTCATCCCTTGGCGGACTTTGCCTTGCCCTCCACCGGGTCGCTCCTACCCGGATTCAACATGAGCACGACGGGACAGGCGATGAAGATGGTGGAGTAGGTTCCGGTGATGACCCCGACCATGAGAGCGAATCCCAGGCCCTCCAGCACTCCGCGCTCGCCGAAGTTGAACACGAAGAGGCAGGACACCACCAGGAACGTGGTCACGGATGTGAAGAAGGTCCGCGTCAACGACTGGGTGATGCTCTGGTTCATGGCTTCCTTGAGGGAGACCTTGGTCTTCTTGGTCAGGTTCTCCCGGAGCCGGTCGAAGATCACGATGGTGTCGTTGAGACTGTATCCGATGATGGTCAGGAAGGCCGCGATGATGGGCAGCGAGATCTTCACGCCCACAAGACCCAGCTGGTCGAACACGGCAATGGCGCCCATGGTGATGAGCACGTCGTGGACCAGGGCCGCCGAGGCCCCGAGGCCGAAGGTGATGTCGTGGAACCGGATGCGGATGTAGAAGATGAGCGCCACGATGGCGACGAGGATGGCCAGGATGGCCTTGCCCACGAGCTGTCCCGCCACCTTCGCGCCGATGTACTTCTGATGGGGGATCGGATCGGACAGGTTGACCGGATTGGTGCCCGACTTCAGCTGGGAGGCCAGTTTACTCGCCAGGTCGTCCAGTTTCTTGGTCGCGAAGGGCCCCGGCTGCACCCAGACTTCGTAGCTCTTGAAGCGGCCCTCCGCGTCGGCCTCCTCTAGGGGGGTGACCTTCATGGGGGGGGTGCCAAGAACCTTGAGGGCGCTCTCCAGGATGTTCTGGGCGGTCGGATTGTAGAAGTTGATCCGGAACCGGAATCCATTCATGCACTGGACCAGCAGCCGCTCCGTCTCGTTGGTCGGTTGCTTCTGGCCCTGGGGAAGCCCGGGGATCCGTCCGGGGTCGTCGCCGTTTACCCCCATGAATTCAGGATGGTGAACGATGGGGGCTCCGACCAGCTTGTCCTCCAGGCCCTTCCGCATCTTGGAGAAAAAGACCTCGGCCTCCTTGTCAGATTTCTCCTTGGGGATGCTCTTCTTCACCTCGAAGATGGTGGACCCGGTGCCGGACTCCAGCTGCGTGGTCGCGCGGCCCTTGACGGTGACGACGTCCAGGAGATCTCCGGACCCGTCGATGCGCTGGACCAGTTCTCGAAAGGTCTCGATCTCCATGGGCTCCTTCAGCTGGACACGCATCAATGCGCCGCCCGTGAAGTCGATGCCTAGTATCTTCCGGCCCTGGACGCCGAAGAAGACGATGAGGCCGACCGTCACGGCGATGAGGCTGGTGACCAGGGCGATCTTGCCTCCGGCCAGGAAGTCGAGGGACGGCGGCTTGAACAGGCGCACCACCTTGAGGTCGGAGATTCGCTTCTGGTCCACGAGCCAGGCCACGATGGTCTTGGTCATGTAGATGGCGGTGAAGAGGTTGATGATCAGGCCCGCGATGAGAACGAAGGCGAATCCCTTGATCTCCCGGGTGCCGAACATGTAGAGGACCAGGCCCGTGATGAGGGTGGTGATGTTGGCGTCCAGGATGGTGACCGTGGCGCGGTCGTAGCCGTTCTTGAGCGACTGGATGAACGTCTTGCCCTTGTCCCGTTCCTCCCGGACGCGCTCGAAGATCAGGATGTTGGCGTCCACGGCGATACCGACGGTGAGGATGATACCGGCGATGCTGGGGAGGGAGAGGGTGGCGTCCATGACCAGCATGAGGGACAGGAGCACGGCCAGGTTCATGAGCAGGGCCAGGTTGGCCAGGATCCCGCCCACGCGGTAGATCCAGACCATGAACACCAGGACCAGAACCGAACCCAGGAGGATGGCCAGAATGCCCCGTCGGAGGGCGTCCTCCCCCAGGGTCGGGCCGATCTTGTCCTCGCTCTTCAGGATCGGCTTGATCTTCAGACTCCCCGACTTGATGGTGACGATGAGCTTCCGGATCTCCTCGCGCTCGCCGATGCCCTGGATGATGCCGGACCCCGGCAGCGTCGTGTTGATCACGGGCCGGGTCACCAGCTTCTCGTTGAAGATGATGCAGAGATTTCGCTTGACATGGTCCTTGGTGAAATCCCGGAAGGCGTTTTTCCTCTCGGGCCGGAGCTCGAAGAAGACCACCTGCTCGAGCTGGGAGACCGTGGGGTAGACCTTGTTGATGTCCTTCCCGTAGAAGTTCATGTCCTTGCCCATGTGGACGATGGCGCCGTACCCGGGCCCCTTCCACTTGCCGCCCGGTTTCCGCGACTTCCACTTGTTGGGGGGGAAGTAGATGAATGCCGGTTCGTCTCCCGGATTCTTCGCTACGCGGAAGTCCGCCGGGTTCTTGTAGAGCTCCATGAGTTCGCCGGTGTAGGACTCGTCGTAGAGCTCGGGATTGTTCTGGATGAGCTGGTTCTTCCGGTCCTCCTGGGCCTTCATGAAATCGGCCAGGACGAACTTGGAACCGAGGCCGTCGATGGGGTCCTTGAGCTCCTCCTCCGTGGCCTCGATGGCCCATAAAAGCTTACCGAGCTCGAGCAATGTATTCTTGACGTTCTTTGCGCTGGTCTCATCCATGCCGGGCAGCTCGATGAGGATGTCGTCGCGGTTCTCGTCGGTGGTGATGGAGATTTCCTTCAGGGCGAGGCGGTCGACCCGTTCGCTCATGACGCCCTTGATCTCATCCAGCTCGGTCTTGGAGGGGTTGTCGGGGACGTGGTAGATCAGCGAGGTTCCACCCTTGATGTCCAGGCCCAGGTTGAACTCGCCGCCGATGAGGAAGAACAGGCCCACAAACAACAGGATGACCAGGATGATGAAGAATCGAGTCCCCAGGTTGGGCAGCATATTCCTTCGAGCTCCCTTGTAACGATACTGTTACGGTTCTTTGTAGGGGGGGGCGATGCCGCCCCTAACGGTTCAGGTTTTTGCAGGTTCCTCGGGCACCCCGGTGCCGTCTTCAGCGGGAGTATCCGTGGCCTCTGCGGCCGCGGAGTGCTTCTTCTTCTTCTTTTTCTTCAGCGACGATTTTTTGCGGTCCAGGGCGCCCGCCCTGAGGTCTTCCTTGATGCGGGTGGCTTTCCCGACCCGTCCCCGAAGGTAGTAGAGCTTCGCGCGGCGAACCCGGCCGCGTCGAACGACCTTGATGTCCATCACCTTGGGCGAATGGAGGGGGAGGGAGAGCTCCACGCCCTCCCCGGCCACGATGCGGCGTACGGTGACAGAGGCCTGGATCCCGGAGCCGCGCGAGGCAATGACCGTTCCAGCAAACGTCTGGATACGTTCCTTGTCGCCCTCCCGGATCCGGAGGCCGACTTCCACGGAATCGCCTATGCGGAAATCCTTCGGGATCTCCTGCTTCATGTACGGCTTTTCGACTTCATGTAGGGTAGTCACGGTTCCGGTCCTCTATGATTCAGTTCACGGATTCCAGCAAGTAGCCAAGTAGTTAGTCAAGTAGTATTGCCTGGGCCCGTATGGCCCTGACCAGCATTTTCTGGGCCTGTCAGCGTGTTCCTGGAGGCGGCCTTCCCGGTCGGAATGTTCGGAAGGTTCAGAAGGTCCTGTCGCCGGGACCGCGTCCTCTCCAGGGCCATGCGACTTCTCCAGGAAGCGATGCGTTCGTGGTCTCCGGTGCGCAGCACTTCCGGCACCCGCATGCCCCGGAACTCCACCGGACGGGTGTAGTGGGGATGGTCCAGGAGGCCGTGATTGAACGATTCCGCCTCGGCGCTCTGGTCGTGGCCCAGAACCCCCTTCTGCAACCGGGCCAGGGCGTCGATGACCACCAGGGCCGGTACCTCCCCGCCGCTCAGGACGTAGTCGCCGATGCTCAGCTCCAGGGGTTTCAGTCCCACCCGGATGCGTTCATCGAATCCCTCGTAGTGGCCGCAGATGAGTACCAGGCTCGATTCCTCGGCCAGTTCTCGGACGACGGCCTGGGTCAAAGGAATCCCCTGGGGGGTGAGAAGGATGCGGCGCGGGGGTCGGCTCTCTCCAGTCCCAGTGATACGCCCAGTGATACTCCCAGAGATGCGGCCTTCAATGGCCTCCACCGCCCGGAACACGGGTTCGGGCTTGAACACCATGCCGGGACCGCCGCCAAAGGGACGGTCGTCCACGGACCGGTGCCGGTCGGTGGTGAAGTCCCGGAGGTTTACGAGATGGACGGAGATCCGGCCGGAGTCACGGGCAATCTTGAGGATGCTGGTGTCGAGAACCCCCGGAAACATTTCCGGAAAAATCGTCAAAACGTGAATGTCCACGGGGGTACTCCACTACAACTTCAATTCCAAGAAAGACTGTGCGCTGTTGCCCTAAGTCCAAGAAAGGTAGTGCGATAGAAGGGCTCGCAAAATCTGCACCCATCCTGTCGAACGCAGGGTCGTAAATGTATTACGCCCTGGGTCCAAGTCAAGAAAAAAAGCCCGGTCGCCTCTTCCCCCGAATTGCCTTGATCTGTTGACTGTAAAAGACTTACAGAGATCAATGAGGACCGTTTCGTACGGGGCGACCGGTGTCTTGCATGGCACCGAAAACGAATCCGATCCCGGCAGGGGAAAAGCCCTGGGGGTCGATTTCACAGGCTGCAAGGAATCGAGGAAGTCATGTTCACTGGACTGGTCGAGGCCTGTGTCCCCGTGGTCCACCTCCTCCGTCAAAGTGCCTCCATGGACCTCACCGTGGATCCGGGGGAGGACATCGCCCAGGACCTGGTTCCCGGGGCCAGCCTGGCCCTGAACGGTGTGTGCCTCACCGTCACCGCCGGCAAGGGGAATCTCCGCACCTTCCACGCCATCCAGGAAACACTGGTGCGTACCAACCTGGGAGACCTCAAGGTCGGAGACCGGGTCAACGTGGAGCGGTCCCTCCGCGTGGGCGACCGCCTCGGCGGCCACTGGGTCCAGGGACACGTGGACGGGGTGGGAATCCTGGCCTCCAGGAATGAGAGCCCGGGGCAGACCCTGATCAAGATCTCGACAACCCGTGACCTCACCCGGTTCATGGTTCCCAAGGGATCCATCTGCATCGACGGCATCAGCTTGACCCTGGTGGATGTGTGGGATACGGCCTTCACCTGTGCCCTCATTCCCGAGACCCTGAAGCGCACCCGCATGGGCTTCCTGAAGGTGGGGGCCCGGGTGAACCTGGAGACGGACATCCTGGCCCGGCACGTGGCCCGGATCCTGGGCCTGGACCGGGGCGTGGACCGGGACAGGCTTCGGGACGCGGGGTACCTGTGATCCGCAGGTTGCGAATCCGGGCGCGCTACCACCACTTGAACAGGGTCTGGAGAAAGGCGCTCACCGGCGCCGCCTCCCGGGCCTCGGTGAGGGTGCCGGAGAAGGTCTTCACCGCGTCCTGGAGCCCGTCGTAGAGGTCCTCCTCCATGAGAATGCGACCCACGAAACCCCGGCCACTGCGGACGTGGGCCACAATGTGATTCACATCGGTCAGGGTGTCGTGGAAGCGCCGGGCCAGGTCGCGGTCGAAGAGGAATTTTCCCAGGATCGTGTCCTGATCCACCATGGCAATGGTCAGGTCCCGGAACCGTTCGGCCACCAGTTCGTCGGCCACCAGGGCGCCGAGGAGCCCCTTGCCCTGCTTCACGTCGTCCATGAGCTCCCGGCCGGTGCGGGCAAACTTCCGGAAATCGTTGTAGATCCCTTCTTCCTTGAGCAAGCGCCCGAGGGTTCCACGGCCGTCGGCCAGCTCTTCCGCGACGTCCCTGGCGGACCGGACCAGGGTCTGGACGTCGGACCGGAGCTGACGGTCGAAGAGCAGTGTATTGAAGAATCCCGGGCCCTCCTCCACGGCCATGAAGATCCGGTCGAGACGCTCTGCCACCCCGACCCACTTGTCGTGGAGTTCGGAATCCATGACCAATCGACCCACTGTGCCGTCTCCCTGGCTCACCGTGGAGGAGATATCGGTGAGGTTCTTGATGATCCTGTTCAGGTTATCCGCGTTCCGGTCCACCACCTCGCCCAGGGCCTGGATCGCCGAGGGGAGGAGCGACCCCCTGAGGGGCGAATCCGTGGTTTCCGGCCCCACGCCGGGATCGATCTCTACCTGCTTGCCGCCCAGGAGGGAGGCGTCGGTGATGCGGATGGAGTAGCCCTCGAACAACTGGAGGTCCTGCTTGAGAAGGAGGCGGACCTTGACCCGGAACTGGCGGCTCGCCGGTCCCGGAGCACCCGGGCCGGATTCGACCCCGGCTTCCTCCAGGCGCACGGTTTCAACGCGTCCGACCTGAACCCCGGAGACCCGGACAGGATCCCCTCGCTCGAGGCCCCCCACACCGCCCTTGGTAGAGCCGGTTGGGTGGTTGACGGCGCTGCCCACGAACACCACGTCCCGGAAGTAAGGATCCTTGCCCAGGATCTCTTCCACGCTCGAGACCTTGATGGTGACGTAGCCGAGAAGGCACAGGGTCACCAGGAACAGTAAGCCGACGACGGTATAGCGGGTGATGGTCATGGAACCTCTCCTTACTCCACCCGGGGGCACGCCGCAGGGCGTGCCCGGGACGAGGGACCGTGGGCGGTCGACCGGGGATCAGTCCGGCTCCCCGAGTCCCTGCAGAAACTTCTGGACACGTTTGTTCTCCGTGTTCTCGATCTCCTCGGGCGTGCAGATCTCCATGATCCTGCCCTCGAAGAGAAAACCGATGCGGTCTGCGGCTTCCATGGCGTCCTGGATGTCGTGGGTCACCATGATGCTGGTGGCCTCCAGACGGTCGTTGACTTCCCGGATCAGGGATCGGATGGCCCGGGCCGTGACCGGGTCCAGGCCGCTGGTGGGCTCGTCGTAGAGGACGATGTCCGGATTGAGGGCGATGGCGCGCGCCAGGCCGACGCGCTTCTTCATCCCCCCCGAGATCTCCGAGGGCATCTTCTTCTCCTCTCCGAGGAGCCGCACCCACCGGAGCCGTTCACAGGCCCGGTCCAGGATCTCCTTTTTAGGCAGCCGGGTATGTTCCCGGAGGGGCAGGGCCACGTTGTCTCCCACGCTCATCCAGTTGATGAGCGCCCCGGACTGGAAGAGGTAGCCGAACCGGCGTCTCAGACCCTTGAGCTGCTGCCGGTTCAAGGTGGCGAGATTGGCCCCATCGATCCAGATCTCCCCGGCATCGGGTCTCATGAGGCCGACCATGTGCTTCAGGGTCACAGACTTGCCGATGCCGCTGCGGCCCATGATGGCGAAGATCTCTCCCCGGTGCACGTGGAGGTCCATGCCCTTCAGGATCTCTCGATCGCCGAGGATCTTGTGCACGTTCACCATGCGGATCATCGATAGAATATCCAGGTCATGTAATAGCTCAGAATGATGATGAGCAGGAGGCAGTTGATGACGGCGCCGCGCACGGCGCGGCCGACGCCCAGGGCGCCGCCCTCGGCGCGCATGCCGGCGCTCAATCCGATGGTGGCGATGGTCACGCCGAAGACAAAGGCCTTGACCAGGCCCGAGTAGACGTCCTTGGGAAACTCGAAGACGGTCCGGGTGTAGCGAAGGACCTCGAGGGCCTGGTCGAGGTAGACCTCGGTCGCCACGCCCAGCTGGGTGGACGCCACCACCATGCCTCCCATGGTCCCCAGGAAATCGACCAGGATGGTGAGGATGGGGCACACGAGCATCAGCGCCACCAGCCGGGGCATGACCAGGAACTTGACCGGGTCGATGGCCATGATCTCGAGGGCGTCCACTTCCTCGGACACCTTCATGGTGCCGATCTCCGCGGCCATGCCGCTGCCCACCGTGGCGGTCAGCACCAGGGCCGCGATGAAGGGGCCCATCTCCCGGCACATGGCCGCCGTTACCACCAGGCCCACGGCCTCCACCTGGCCGAACTTGTCCAGCTCGATGCCGGTCTGCAGCGCCAGGATGGCGCCGAAGAAGATGCCCACCACCGACGTGACCGGCAGCGTCCTGACGCCGTAGGCGTACATGTGACCGAGGATTTCCGGCGCTTTTTGCACGGCGGAACCGAGGTAGACCAGGGCGGTGGCCGTGAGGAGCAGGGCGTAGCCGGCGCCGTAACAGTACCCGATGACGACGCGGCCGGTGTGGTGAAAAAAGCCCATCATGGCCGGACCCCCTTGTCTGGGGCCGGCTTGTCTGGGGCTGGCGCGGCCAGGGGAACCGGGATGCCCAGAATCCGGAGCTGGGTGCCCCCCGAGGCTTCGGTCTCCAGGCGTACGGCGCCCATGAGAAACTGGTGCAGGCTCCCCGCCCGGCTGCGGCGGCTCGAGTAGACCAGGGGTACGGTCCACCGAGAGAATCCCGGAGCTTCAAACCGCCGGTAGAGGCCCAGGATCGACTGCTCCCGGAGGCGGCCGCCCGGCCTTGACCAGCGGATGTATGGACTGAAGAAGACACCCCAGTGCTCGTGGACGGCGTCGTTCACCACGGGGAGGGGGAACAGACACCCGAGGGCCACCTTTCCGGTGTGGTCTTCCCGGTCCACCACGTCCAGGAGGGGGAACACCATGAGACGGCTCCCGGCCCCCTGAGCGTTGGTCCAGGTGTGACTCAACCAGACAGGGGCGACATGGAATGCCTGGTGGCGAGATCCGGAGCGGCCGAACTCGCGGTCCCAAACCAGGGGCCAGAGATAGTAGCTGCTCCTGAGGTACGATCCCGCTCTCGTGGGGCCGGACGTGGAACGGCCGTGGAGGGGCCACAGGCGCCAGCCCTCCCCGTGGGGATCCCACCAGGCGCTGTAGAACGGGAAGGGCAGGTTGACCGTCCCTTCCCCTCTCAAGGTGTCCTCGTAGCGGCTGAACAGGGGATACAGCGCGGCCCAGCCAGAGGCCTGGTCCCGGGAGAGGGCGCCGTACAGGGGCCACACCATGAATCCGCTCCGGGGCCGGTCGGTGTAGAGCAGATCCTCGGTGAGGGAGACCAGGGGCCAGAGGTAGGTGTGGGTATCGTGGTGGCCAACCCGGACGGATCGGGCGATGAGGGGAAACACCCGGAACCACCAGGCGTCTTCCCCGGCGTTTCTATAATCCCCGGAGTTATCTCCAGTGTTGCCCCCCCAACCGAAGAAGGGCCAGAGGAGGTGGTGCGATCGACCCATGCTACCCCGGGTCCGGGCATAGAAAGGGAAGAGGACGAAGGTGAGTTCATCCATGCCGAAGACCTTTTTCATGTCTCCGTAGAACGGGAAGACGGCCAGGCTGTCCCCGGGGCGGCCCACCCTCCGGAAGAGAAAGGGAAAGACCATGAGAGAGCTCCCGGCCCGGGACGCCTCGGAGTTTCCCCAGTGCCAGTAGATCGGGACCATCCAGTCGCTCCAGGAGGAGGGCGTGCGGTGAAACCGACCCAGGGGCCATAGAACCTCGGTGGTGGTGAACCTGCCGGCTTCCGTGGTTGCATGGCTGAAGAGGGGACGGACGCCCCACTCCCCTCGAGGTTTTCCCCCCTCGAGGCGTTCGGTCCTCCCGTAGAGGAGCGGCCCCAAAGCTTCCCATTCGCGGCTGCCCTCGCCGTCCACTGGACCCGTTCTGAACAGTGGATACACATCGAGTTCCAGGGTTCCGCAGCCGGTCACCAGGGCCGCGAGAATGGCCACCACTACTGTGCCGAGGCGTTGCTTCAACAGGAGAATGCTCCCTGTATGGAAAGGAAACCGGTCCGGCCCGGAGGTTTCAGAGGACCGAGGGGGCGACCGCCCTGTCACCCGATTCCAGCTCGAGGGCCAATTGAATCCCTTTCCCTGGGGGGAGTCAAGGTTGTCTTGGCCCTTGTGTGTCAAACTGTTAGGACGGTTCCATGAACCGACAGTCCGTTCTGTCCAGGGATGGGTTCCCGGAGGCATCCCGGACGATTCAGACCGGGGGAGTTCAGGGTGGATCTGGAGGGCGTTTTCGGCCGATATCCGCATGTGGGCACACGGGCATACCGGTTATTCCGGAGCCTGACCACGGGAAGAGAAGGAGGGCGGGAACCGGAGTCCATGGAAGGCAGGAGGAATGATGCGGAGCAGGAGAAATTCCCGACCAGGTAGCGGGTGGATCGGACTGGCCATACTGCTGGTGGGTTGCACGACCACGACACCTTCTCCAGAGGCCGGGCCGCCGGGGAAGAAGAGCTATGCTCCCGTGGCCGGGGAAGCTTTCCTGCGGGGCGAGAACCGGACCCTCCTTGCCGAGGAGGTGCGTCTGGACCTCCCCCTGCACCTGGAGTCGGAGGTGTTCCTGGCGGGGAACAAGACCCACCGGTGGAAAAAAAATGGTAAAAAGATGAAAGAGGCCCTGGGTATGGCTAGGGTAAAATTCGGCGAAGGCCTCGAGATTCGTGAGGCCCATCGCATCTTGATCGCGTTCTCGCCCGCCGGTGACACGATTCGCCTTGCCGCCCGCGGGCACGTCGTGTTCATCGACATGGCCATGAAGCGCGTGGTTCGGGATGCCACGGCCCTGGAAGTCCAGGGAAAGACGGTCCTCTTTCACGGCCCCTACAAGGATGAAATGCTGAAGTGATCCGATCTCCGGCCATCCTGGTGCTCCTCGTCCTGTTCTTTTCGACCCTCTCCGGCTGCAAGTCCTCACCGCGCGCTGATCCTGCCCTCCGGGAAGTCACGGTCGAGGCTAGGGGCGCCTGGAATATGGCTCTGGAGGCGCTGACCCGGAACGACCGCCGCGAGGCTCTCCGACACCTCCGGGCTGTGAAGGAAAAGGCTCCCCTCTTCGTGAAAGCCCACCTCCTGTATCAGGATCTCATGATCCAGGAAAACGACCATGCCCGCCTGGAAGAGGAATACCCGGACGGCGGAACCGGCCTGGCCCGCACTCTTCACGCTCGCATCACCGGGGACAGGGACCGTGTCAGGCGTCTCTTGAAAGCCGTTGAGAAGGCCCCCGACCTGGCGTGGGCGCACTACGCTCTGGGGTTCGAATATGCCCGGATGCAGGGCCAGGACCACCTGGCCCGGGCAGAGGAATACCTGAAGAAGGCGGTGAAGATCGACCCGGACCTGGCCGAGGCGCACGTTGCTCTGTTCCAGCTTTACATGAAGAAGTTCCAGGGATCAGAGGCGGCCGTTGCCTGTGAGCGGTACCTGGAACTCTGCGAGAAGGACGCACTCCGCTGGCTGAAGCTGGGGATCTACTGGCACGTCAGCGGCAAGGAGAGCCGTGCCAGGGCCGCCTACGAAAAGGTGCTGGCCCTGGACCCCGAAACGGTTCAGGCGGCCGTGCGCAGGCGTGAGGTCGTGGTGTCAGAGGAACAACTCCGGAAGTACGAGGACCCCGGATCGCTCTGGTACACGGCCCGGGTGAACCTGTCCGACATTCTCCTGGAAGAGAGGAAATACGAGGAAACGGTCGCCCTCCTGGGCAAGGCCGTGGCCGAGGCGCCCGAACACCCGGAGGCGCACTACAACCTGGGGATCGCCCTGGAGAAACTCGGCCGTATCGAGCAGGCCCACGAACAGTGGAATTGGTATCTGAGGTCCGGTGGAAAACAGCAGGAGCGGGTGAAGGCCTGGATCAATGATCTGATCCAGAGCCATCCCGATCACTTCCAGAGGCAACCTCGCTGACAGTTTACTGTGCCGATTACTGGGCCGATTACTGGGCCGTGTTTCCAGCACTGAATCCTTCTCGGCAATCTCATCCGGTCCGATCCTCGTAGACGAACGTCACCGGCCCGTCATTGACGAGGCGTACCTCCATGTGGGCTCCGAATTCACCGGTCGCCACCGGGATTCCGGTGGCGGCGACCTGTCGGGTGAAATGGCGGTAGAGGGCTTCGGCCGGTCCAGGCGGAGCTGCCGCATCGAATCCAGGGCGCTTTCCCTTTCGGTGCAGATCTGCGGCCAGGGTGAACTGGGAAACCACCAGCATCTCCCCGGACACGGCAGCGAGATCCAGATTCATCTTGCCGGCCTCGTCGGGAAAGCACCTCAGGCCCGAGATCTTTCTGGCGGCCCGATCCACCCTGGCGGTATCATCCCCCTTTTCGATGCACAACAGCACCACCATGCCCTGACCGATGCGGGCTGCGGAACGCCCGTCTACCTCGACTTCGGCTTCGTGTACTCTCTGGATCACGGCTCTCATTGCACGGCCTCTTTTGTCCGTCCTTCTCCGTCTTTCTGAACAGCTTTCAGAACAGCGTCCACCCTGGGACCCTCCCGGGCCTCCAGAACCTCGGCTCTATGCACCACTGCCGTGAGCCGGTTTTTGGCTCTTCCGGTCGGCATCGGTTCCCCCAGGGCTGCGCAGTACGCCTTCCAGAATCGATACCGTTCGCTCCGGCGGAGGAACCGTCTTCCTCCGACCTCGAGACAGGCGAGATCGTGAACGCGGCCGCGGATGGACCGGGACATTGTACCGGCGGGAGAATCGATCTTCAGTATTTTGCCTGCAGAGTCTCCCTCCCCGGAAGCGTCCACCTCCACGAGGAGATTCCTGAGGTGCAGATCGCCGTCAACGTATCCACATCGGTGCATCCGAGCCACGAGTCGGGCAAGGCCCAGGGCGATCCGTCGCACCTGGGTGGAGGAAGCCGTGAGGAGGAGGCGGTCCAGGGTCACGGCGTTTTTCACCCAGGCCGTGGCCAGGGCGCAGACCCGTAGAGCCCTGAATTGTCTCATTTCAAGAACAGCCACGGGTTCCGGAGTGGGGATCCCCATGCTCCGGAGCCGGATCAAGTTGGTCCACTCCTGCTTGGCCCGGGAAGATCCGAAAAAAGTGTTGCGGAAAAAACCCTTCATCACCTGCCTAACCCTTTTGTAGGAATAGATTTTAAGGGAAATCTCCCCTGGCAAATTTGGCAGTGAGATCCTGAAAACGGCCGTTGTCCTGGAGGACTGGACAGGAGAGGGAAGAGAGCGGTCTTTTCGTAAATACTTGAGAATAAACTGGTTGAGTTGTTTTCGTGCCGAGCCGGAGTCCTGGATCGATGGAGAAAATACGGTTCGTAATCTCATCGGGTGTACTCCCGGATAGGGGGGGGAAATCCTCAGGACAATTCTCGATTCTGGAATTGAAACACAGCTGTCCATATTCACGCAAATTATTACTTGACAATATGTTAATAACTCTTTTAAATAGAAAAATCACGTTGGGAGAATGCTTTCGTGATGGTATTGGGTACCTGCGATCTGGGCCTCAAGATGCTGGACCTCAAGATGATTGTCCCCCGACGACCTCAGAACCTTCCCGAGAGCGATCGATCGCGATTCTACATGTCTCCCACGAGCATGGAGATCCACGAGCTTAGAGACATGAAATCGAGAAAGGGAACGACTGTCTCCTGAATGTAAATTCGCTCTAATGCAAGTGAGGAGGAAAGCTTACGAAAGGGAAGCGATCATGGCGACTATAACGAAAAAAGAACTGGTCAATGGAATTGCCGAAAAGACCGGTCAGACCAAGATCGTGACCAAGGAGATCATACAGATGTTCCTGGATGAGATCATCAACGAGCTCGGTCGCGGCAACCGTCTGGAGTTCAGGGAGTTTGGGGTTTTCGAGATCAAGGAGAGAGCGGCTCGCAAGGCACAGAATCCACGAACTCTGGAAAAGGTCGACGTGCCGGCCAAGCGCGTGGTGAAGTTCAAGGTCGGTCGTCTCATGAAAGAGCGGGTCGGGTGCATTTCCGAGGCCAAGAAAGCGGACGTCGTGGAGCTCGGTAGCCGGGAATCCACAGCAGGTTCCTCCGCCTCTAGACCCGAGGAAGCGACCGGGTAGGATTCGCCCGTCGCTAGCCCGGAACCCGGGTGTAGAACCCGCCTTTTTCCGGCCTCTGCCCTTGCTTCTCTCCATCTCCTCGGACGATCGTACACCGCTTTCCTCCAAGAACCCGACTGCATCCAGGTCCGATGTCCGGTCGGATTCTTGCCTTGGATCCCCGCCTGCTGTCATTATATCCTGTCGTTGAGCAACAGGACTCCGAGTGAAGTCCTTCACAGATCAAGAGAATCAAGAGAAACCGTTTCCACATGACCGATCTGGACCTGCTCGAGTTCGGGAGGATCAGGGATCTCCTGAAGGGCTTTGCCGCCTCGGGGCTGGGGCGGAGCGTGGCCAGCGAAATGGTGCCGTACTGGGATGTGGATCGCGCCCGCAGGGCCCTCGAGGAAACCCGGGAGATGATGGCGCTCCTGGCGGAGGAGACGGCACCCTCGACCGGT
The DNA here is from genome assembly GCA_964485695.1 of uncultured Planctomycetota bacterium. Lineage (GTDB taxonomy): Bacteria > Planctomycetota > JAFGQW01 > JAFGQW01 > JAFGQW01 > CAZAKZ01. The sequence continues at coordinate 18,448 of CAZAKZ010000057.1, forward strand.
GGATTCCGGGACATCCGGCCGCACCTTGACCATGTCCGGGAGTACGGCCGTCCACTCGAGCCCGACGAACTCCTGGAGGTGAAGGAACTCCTCGAAGCCGGGCGCCGTCTCAAGGCGTTCTTCGAGGGAAAGGCGGGTGCGGCCTGTCCAAGGCTGGGTATTCTGACCGGAACCATCGGAGATTTTTCATCCATCCTGGAGCGCTTGAGCAGAGACCTGGATCCGAAGCAGGGTGTCCGGGACGAGGCCAGCGCAGCCCTTGCCCGGGTACGGGGGCGCCTCAAGACCGTGGAAGCGTATCTCAGGAACAAGGCGGAGGAACTCGCGCGGTCGGAGAGGTATCGTTCTCTGCTCTCCCAGTCCAAACCCGTGCTGAGGGGCGGCCACTACCTACTGGCGGTCAAGGCCGATTTCATGCGCCGCGTGGAGGGCATTCTGCACGATCGCTCCAATACCGGAATGACCGCTTTCATCGAACCCCGGGAGCTGGTCTCCTACGGCAATGAGCGAAAAGATCTGAAGGTGCGCGAGGCCCGGGAAGTGCAAAGAGTGCTGTGGGAGCTGTCGCGGGTGGTCATGGCCGATCAGGAGGCCATACTGGCGACGCTTCGCCGCGTGGCCTGGTTCGATTTCACCCTGGCCAAGGCGAGAATGGCCCTCGCCTTCGACATGCACCCCCCGCGCCTCGGAGGCAGAGAACTGGTACTGAAGAAGGCCTATCACCCCCTCCTTCTCCTCAAGGTGGGCAGGCACGGTCCGATTCCCCACTTGAAAACCGTCAAGCCGGAAGAACGCACCCGGGTGGTTCCCCTGACCGTCCGCATTGGCCGCGACTACGACCTGCTCGTCATCACCGGCCCCAATACGGGTGGAAAGACCGTGGCGCTCAAGACCATCGGGCTGCTCACCCTCATGGCCGCGAGCGGTGTTCCCATTCCCGCTGCCCCGGATACCGTGATCCCGGGATACACCGGTGTGCTGGCCGACATCGGGGACGAGCAGAGTATCGAGCAAAGCCTCAGCACTTTTTCCGCCCACATCAAGCGCATCATCGCAATCCTCGGGAGTTCGGGCCCGGATGTGCTGGTCCTCATGGACGAGGTCGGAGCCGGTACGGATCCCGACGAAGGGGCTGCCCTGGGGAGAGCCATCATGGCGAGATTGCTCCAGAAAAAAGTGCCCGGCATCATCACGACCCACCTCGGCGATCTGAAGATGTTCGCCTACGAGTTCCCGCGCGTGGAGAATGCCTGCGTGGAGTTCGACGTCAAGACTCTGTCGCCCACCTACCATCTCCGCCTCGGCCAGCCCGGGAATTCGAATGCCCTCATCATCGCCGACCGCCTGGGTATGGACGAGGATATCCTCCAGGAGGCGAGGAAGAGTCTGGACAGCAAGAACCGCCCCGCCGAGGAGGTCATCGCACGGATGCAGGCCTCCAGAGTCGAGACGGAAAGGCGGCTCGAGGCCTCCGAGGATATCATGGCCGAGGCCAGGCGGGTCCAGGCGGAGTCCAAGGCCGAGGCCCATGCGGTCGAGAAGAGGAAGGGGGAACTCCAGGCTTTTTCGGACCTGGAAGTAGAAAAACACCTGAAGCGGGTCCGGGAGTACCTGTATCCAATCCTCACCCGGATGAAGAATCTCCCGAAGCCCTTTGACAGCGAGGTGGAGGCTCTTGGCGAAGCTCTGGATCGATCCCTGCAGTTCACACCGCTCGGCGAGAGGCGGGAACAGTTCATCCGCCGCCTGAAGAAGGACCACACCCTCTTTCTGCCCAGGCTGGGTGTTCGGGGCCGGGTGGTTCGGATTGATCGGAAGCGGAGACTGATCGGTGTCATTGCCGGGGATATGCGCCTGGACGTCCCGTTCGAGGAGATTCTGCCCGAAGATTGAGGAGACGTCGGGCCGGGGGGGGAATTTGTGGAAAAAATCTAATCCGTTACCCCAGCTTGGGATAGGTGAACTCAGGGGGAGCAGAGGCGCTTGGCACTCCAGTTGCTTGTATTGCAGAGGCAGAAGTCATAAAGACGCAAAATTCTGAAATATAGGCAGTTGGAACAGTCCTCTTCAGACGTCCCCGCAGTCTTGGCGCCTTTGAAGTGCGAAAAAAGGGTGTAAAGAAAAACTACTTGACAATCGATTGTCATTTGGTAATTTTTCGGCCTTTTTCGTGCGGGGGTGGTTCCAAGCAAACCCGAGACCAGCGCAGTTCGCATGAGCCGTGCGGTTGCCAGCGTAGCTCAACGGCAGAGCTCCCGCCTTGTAAGCGGGTGGTTGTGGGTTCGAATCCCTCCGCTGGCTTCCTATTCCCTTCAAAGAACCCTGAAGAACCCAATCGAACTTTCTCTGGTTTTTTTTGGTTTAAATTCTTTTGGGGTAGGAGTATACGCTTTTTCATCGAGGTCTTGGCCGCGCCTCGATGACTCGATTTCGAATCCTATTCTCATTGTTTTTTCGATTGGATTTGCTGGATTGATCCCGGTCCGGGGCGGTTTTCTCCAAAGTACGTGGGTTGGTTCCCGAGTGGCCAAAGGGGGCAGACTGTAAATCTGCTGGCTTCGCCTACGGTGGTTCGAATCCACCCCAGCCCACCATTTTCAATCTTCATTTTCATGAGGCTGCTGGACCACGTTTTTTTGTCCGGAGCCTCGTTTGTGACCTAATTTACCTGGACCGCTGAAGTAACGGTATTTCACTTTATTCGCTGGCTTTCTGGAAAGACCACGCTAATACTTTGCTCACCACAGTCAGAGGCAGTGTCTGTCCAGACTATGTCTGTCCATACCTGTCTGTCCATACAGTACTTAACATTGGTCTGCGGTCTGCCAGCCCCGTTTTCGAGAAAGCGGGTGTAGCTCAGCGGGTGTAGCTCAATGGTAGAGCCCCAGCCTTCCAAGCTGGTTGTGTGGGTTCGATTCCCATCACCCGCTCCACTATGATCTTGGATGATCTTGGATCGAGATCGGGGATTGACTGTATTTTTTTGAATGTCATGGGATTTCGGCCGGGAAGGGCAGAGTCGGTCATGGGCTTGCCTCCGGCATGCTCGCGCAGGGCTGCAGTGGCTCAGGGGTAGAGCACATCCTTGGTAAGGATGAGGTCGGGGGTTCAAATCCCCCCTGCAGCTCCAATTTGAATGACCCCTCCGGTGTTCGAAGGATGAGGCCGGTATTCAATGATAATGACGACCGTTGAACCCTCAGCGGTCTGCCAATTCCCTGGCCCGGGACGTGCCCGGTCGTGGTGAATCGTGTTCTGGCGAGTTCTGGAACAATCAGGAAGGATTGTGCAACGCCTCGGTGGAGGCCCGGAGTCGGCCACCAGAGGCCACTGCATCCGGGTAGGTCCGGGTAGCAATGCCACGGGTAGCAATACCAAAGGTATACAAAGGTGTTTCCGCCACTGAGAGTGTGTTGAGGATGGAGTCAAATGGCTAAGGAAAAGTATGAGCGCAAGAAACCCCACGTGAACGTGGGCACCATCGGGCACGTGGACCACGGCAAGACCACCTTGACGGCTGCCATGACCGGCTATCTTGCCAACAAGGGCGGGCTGGCCAAGTACCGTTCCTTTGATTCGATCGACAACGCTCCGGAGGAACGGGAGCGTGGGATCACCATTGCAACCGCCCACGTGGAGTACGAGTCGGATGCCCGACACTACGCACACGTCGACTGCCCTGGCCACGCAGACTACATCAAGAACATGATCACCGGCGCCGCCCAGATGGACGGTGCGGTCCTGGTCGTGGGGGCCGACGACGGCCCCATGCCCCAGACCCGGGAACACATCCTCCTGGCCCGTCAGGTGAACGTGCCGCGTATCGTCGTCTTCATGAACAAATGCGACATGGTGGACGATCCGGAGATGATCGAGCTCGTGGAGATGGAGATCCGCGAACTCCTGACGAAGTATGAATTCCCGGGCGACGACATCCCGGTGATCAAGGGCAGCGCCCTCAAGGCCCTCGAGGCCGTGGAAGCCGGGAACTGGGAAGACGAGAACTTCAAGGCCATCGATGAGCTCATCCTGGCACTGGACGATTACATCCCGCTCCCCGAACGCGATGTGGACAAGCCCTTCTTGATGCCCGTGGAGGACGTGTTCAGTATCAAGGGGCGTGGCACCGTCGGCACCGGCCGCGTGGAGCGCGGCAAGGTCAAGATGGGTGACAACCTCGAAATCGTGGGCATGCAGGAAAAGATCGACAAGACCGTCTGCACCGGCGTCGAGATGTTCCAGAAGACCCTGGATTCGGGGGAAGCCGGTGACAATGTCGGCGTCCTGCTTCGCGGCGTCGACAAGGAAGATCTCAAACGCGGACAGGTGCTCGCCGCTCCGGGCAGCATCACACCGCACACCAAGTTCCGGGCCGAGGTCTACGTCCTGTCAAAGGAGGAGGGGGGGCGGCACACCCCGTTCTTCAAGGGGTATCGCCCGCAGTTTTATTTCCGGACCACCGACGTGACCGGAACCATTGCCTCCCTCGGCGGCGAAGGGGAAGAGGTCGAGATGGTGATGCCCGGGGACAACATCAAGTTCCAGATTCACCTGATCACTCCCATCGCCATGGACAAGAACCTGCGGTTTGCCATCCGTGAGGGCGGCCGGACTGTCGGAGCAGGCGTCGTCACTGAAGTTATCGAGTAGGGGAATCGAGTCGTAGCAAACGAGACCGGCGAGACTCCGGAAGGGGGCTTGCTTCCATTCGAGAACGAGGTGTCAGGAGGAGAACGACTTCCCGCGTCCGGTATCCCTGGAAGATGGCTGGACGAACCTGGATCCCTCCCGACGGGCAACCCGGGGTTCGGTCCCGGTTGAATGGACCAAGATGCTGAAAAAACTGCTCTTCACGCACAAGACCGACCAGGCCATGATGGTTCGTGGAACGGGTCTGGGCCTGATTGCGGCACTTCTGTTCTTCGGGTGCTATGGCCTCTATTTCACGGTCCAGGGCTGGTGGGATTTCCTGCAGACCACGCTGATCGAGATCCCGCTCGTGAACATCGAGATCACCGGGGCTCTGATCCTGGCCATTCTGGTCTTTGTCGGATCGGTGCTCCTGTCCGCGTATTTCCTGGGACGGCCGAAGACCGCAGATCTGCTCATCGATACGGAGAGCGAACTTCTGAAGGTGACCTGGCCGTCCTGGCCGGAGACCGTGAACGCCTCTATGGTGGTGATTTTCACCACCGTCCTGATGGCCGCTCTCTTGTTTGTCTACGATCTGGTTCTCGGATTTTTGACAAAACTGGTGTTGTAGGATTGTCTGTCATGGAAAAAGAGTGGTACGTGGTTCGCGTTCAGAGCGGCCGCGAGGACACGATCAAGGACAATCTGGAGCGCCGGGTCAAGCTGACGGGGATGGACAAGTTCATATCGCGGATTCTGGTCCCGAGCGAACGAGTGAGCGAGATGAAGGGAGGAAAGACCCGGGTCTCGAAGCGAAAGATGTATCCAGGATACATCCTCGTGGAGATGGAACCCAATGACGAGGCCTGGTTTGCCATCCGGGAAACACCCGGCATCGGTGATTTCATCGGTGCACACGGCAGACCCACGCCCATGTCCTCGGAGGAAGTCGACAAGATCCTGGAGGTGATGGAGCGTCAGGATGAAAAGCCCAAGCTCAAGATCAACTTCAAGACGGGAGACAACGTCAAGATCAAGGAAGGTCCCTTCGAGAACTTCACGGGTGTGGTGGAGGAAGTCGTCCCCGCCAAGGGCATCGTCAAGGTCATGCTGACCATCTTCGGACGTTCCACTCAGGTGGAACTGGAATACTGGCAGGTGGAGAACCTCTAATATACCCCTGATAATCCCTGAGATATTCCCTGAGGCGACCTTCGAGGCATACTCTGATCCGATCGACAGTTTTACTCGTTTGTTTGCCTGTTTGATGTTCTCTGGAAGGTTCACTGGACAAGCACCATGGCCAAGGAATTGATGGCAAAGATTAAACTTCAGTGTCCGGGAGGGCAGGCGACCCCCGCTCCGCCCGTTGGACCGGCTCTGGGGCAACATGGAGTGAACATCGGGGAGTTCATCAAGAAGTTCAACGATGCGACCAAAGATGCGGCTGGAATGACGATTCCCGTCGTCATCTCCGTCTACAAGGACCGGTCCTTCGACTTTATCACCAAGAGCCCACCCGCGGCCGTACTGCTTAAAAAGATGGCCGGTGTGGCGAAAGGTGCAGGTATGCACAAGGAGGAGGAAGTCGGGCAAGTGACTCGGGATCAGGTCCGGGAGATTGCAGAGACCAAGATCAAGGATCTGAACGCCGGGAGCCTGGAAGCCGCGTGTCGGATCGTCGAAGGTACTGCGAAGTCGTGCGGTATTGAGGTGGTGGACTGATGCAGAAACGAAGCAAACGATACCGGGCGGCTACGGGAAAACGTGAGCGACACCAAATCTACGAGCTGACCGATGCCGTCAAGGCGCTGAAGAACATGGAAGGAACCCGGTTCGACGAGACCGTGGAGATCTCCATCAAACTCGGCATTGATCCCAAGAAGACCGACCAGCTGGTTCGCGGCGCCATTGCATTGCCCAGGGGTATCGGCAAACAGAAAAGAGTCATCGTGTTCGCCGAGGGGGAACAGGCGGAAGAGGCGCTCAAGGCCGGGGCCCTCGAAGCTGGTGGGCCGGACCTGGCAAAGAAGATCGAAGGCGGATGGTTCGACTTCGACGTCGCCATCGCCGTGCCAGGCGCCATGCGTTTCGTGGGCAAGCTGGGAAAGCTCCTCGGCCCGAAGGGGAAGATGCCGTCACCGAAAGCGGGCACCGTCACCGAGAACGTCGCACACGCTGTCGGTGAATTCGCAGCCGGGAAGATCGAGTTCAGGAACGACTCCGGCGGGAATGTCCACGGGCCCATGGGCAAGAAGTCCTTCTCGGTGGAGGACCTGACCGAGAACCTCAGTGCATTCATCGAACACATTCGCAGCCTGAAGCCTGCAGCGGCGAAGGGCAACTTCATTCAGACGATTTCCATCTCCACGAGCATGGGGCCGGGGATCCACGTACAGATTCCGGCATAATTCCGGCATAGAGGTGTTTCCATGTCGAAGCTTTTGAAATCCTACATGGTGAAGGAATACCGCCAGGCCCTTGACGGCGTGTCGTCCTGCGTTCTGGTGGATGTTTCTCCCCTGAAAGTCGGAGAGGTCGAGGGTTTTCGCAAGCACCTGCGGGAAAACGACGTCCGACTCCGGGTCGTGAAAAACCGGCTGGCCTTCCACGCTGTGGAGGGATTGCCCGTGGAACCAGTCCGGGAGATGTTCGCGGGGCCGACGGCCATTGCGTACGACGTGAACGATCAGGAGGGCATCGCCACCGTCAAGACCATCAAGAGCTATCTTCAGGGCAAGAAAAAGCTCAGCATCACCATCAAGGGCGGTTTCAGCGAAGGCGAGGCCCTGGGCCCGCCGGAGATGGAACTCCTCGCGACCACGCCCGACAGGCCTCAGCTCCAGGCCATAATGATGGGTGCGATCCTCGGACCGGCCCGCAGCATTGCCGCGGCAACCCAGGGAGTGATTGCAGGCCTGGCCCGGGTCATCAAGGCGAATAATGACGAGGCTCAGGACTCGGGGGCGGAGGCGGGAGCGGCAGCGGAAGCGGCAGCGGAAGCGGGAGCCAGAGAAACAGAAGAAAAAGAACAGGTACCGGACTGAAAGTGAAATGACCGGCGGAGCTTCAATCCGCTGTGAATCACAGGATTGGAATTCCAGGCGCCGACGCCAATGACCTCGCCCGGGCGATCCGGGTCGTCGGGTCGGAGGACATGGATGTCTGGGTGAGGAAACGTACGAGTCGTCAATAATCGACGAGGTCGCCCGGAACGGTCGGCCCCGAAGTCAGATGGAGGCGAAAATGGCCGACGAAGAAACCAGAGTGGAACTTGAACCGGATCTCGAGGAGATCTTTACCCAGATCGACGGCCTCACCCTTGGCAAGGCCGCCAAGCTCGTGAAGGCCATGGAAGAAAGGTGGGGCGTCAGCGCTGCAGCCCCTGCCGCGGCGGTTGCCATGGCTGCGCCCGCCGGAGCCGCTGCAGAAGCCGCCGAGGAGCAGACCAGTTTCGACGTCGTCCTGGAAAGCCCCGGCGACAAGAAGATCCAGGTCATCAAGGTGGTGCGCTCACATACGAACCTGGGTCTGAAGGAGGCCAAGGAGCTGGTGGACAGCTCTCCCAAGGCCGTCAAGGAGGGAGTCGACAAGGAGGAGGCCGAGAAGCTCAAAAAAGAGCTCGAGGACGCCGGAGGTTCCGTCGCTCTCAAGTAGCGCAGATATACTATCGCGTGTGCATGACCACAGGCTCGAAAACAGAAACCAGCTGCCCCAGGCCGAGAAGTGCAGGGCAGCGGGTTTCGTTCCGTACACACAAAAGGGCGGTTTCCGGAGGTCAAGTTCAGGCCTGATCAAGCCTGGTATGCATCGCTGGTATGCATCGCTGGTATGCATCGTATGGATCATGGTTGCTCGTTTCGCCCCGGATTGCGACCTTCATCCCACCCGGTGGAGGTTCGCCCTCCAGGCGGTCCAGATCACCCCTGTGATCGGCCGCGACTGGAGATGACCCGGATAGTTGACCGCGACAGGAGTGGTGAGGCATGGCGAAAAGCCGCGACTCGAAAGCCGTTGTAACAACCGGATCGAACGGATCGAAGAGATACTACGGCAAGATATCGGAGATTCTCGAGATTCCGAATCTGGTGGAGCTGCAGACGAAATCCTACAGGGGGTTCCTGCAGTCGGATGTTCCGTTCACCGAACGCAAGGCCACCGGACTCGAGGCCATCGTCCGGGAAGTGTTCCCGATCGTCAGCTACGACAAGTCCATGGTTCTCGAGTACATCGGCTATGAACTGGGGCGGCCGCGCTACACTCCGGAAGAGTGCAAGATGCTGCGGTTGACCTACGGCGCTCCCTTCAAGATCCGCGTTCGTATCGAGAAGCCCGAACCGGTGGAGGAGGAGGTTTACCTCGGCGAGATTCCCATCATGATCGGGGGTGGAGAATTCATAGTCAACGGCGCAGAGCGCGTCATCGTCAGCCAGCTCCATCGATCCCCGGGCGTGGACTTCAGTGTGGAACTCGGCGCGGGGGAAAAGAAGATCCACTCCTGCTGGATCATTCCGGAGCGAGGTAGCTGGATCGAGCTGACGGTCGGGAAGAAGGACTCCCTGCACGTACGCATCGACCAGAGCGGGAAATTCCCCGCCACCAGCCTGCTCCGCGCCCTGAGCGAGGAGCACTCCACCGACGAGGACATCATCCGGCTCTTCCACGACACGGCCAAGGTGAAGACCCGCTCCAGGAACTTCCTCGCTTCCGTTGAGGGACGGTTCGCCGTGGGCGACATCGTGGATCTGAAGACCGGTGAGGTGCTGGTGGCCTGTGGTGAGCCGGTCTCGGCCGACCAGGCCCAGGTGATCAAGGAGGCGGGCATCAAGGAGGTGGAGGTCCTCAAAGGCGGGTCCCGAGAGGATGTCCTCATCCTGAACACCATCCGGGAGGATCCCTGGAAGAACCACCAGGAGGCGCTCCTGAAGATCTATACCCGGCTTCGCCCCGGGAATCCGCCGCAGCTGGAGAAAGCCAAGGCTCTCATTCACGAGAAGTTCTACGACCCGACTCGGTACCGCCTGGGAAGGGTGGGGCGGTTCCGCCTGAACCGGAAATTCGGCCAGGATATCCCCGAAACGGAGATGACCCTCCATCCGGATGATTTCATCAACTCCATCCGGTACCTGCTGAAGCTGCGTCGCGGAAAGGGGGAGATCGACGACATCGACCACCTCGGCAACCGGCGTGTGCGCACCATCGCAGAGCTGGCCGGCGACGAATTCAGGAAAGGCTTCCTGAAGCTCCGGCGGACCGTCCAGGAGCGGATGAACATCGAGAATCCGCAGACGGTGACCCCCAGGACACTGATCAACTCCAAGACCATCAGCTCGGCGGTGGACTACTTCTTCGGTCGCGGGGAGCTGAGTCAGGTGGTGGATCAGGTGAACCCGCTGGCTCAGCTGACCCACGAACGACGTCTCAGCGCCCTTGGCCCCGGCGGCCTCAACCGGAAGCGCGCCGGATTCGAGGTCCGAGACGTCCACATCAGCCACTACGGGCGCATCTGCCCCATCGAGACACCGGAAGGCACCAACATCGGCCTCATCGCCAGCCTCAGTATCTTTGCCGACACCGATGCATACGGCTTCCTGACGACGCCATATCGGGTGGTGAAGAAGGGAAAGGTCACCAACGAGATCGTACCCCTGCGCGCCGATCAGGAATACGAGACGGTGCTGGCTCCGGCCGACACCGAGGTGGACGAAAAGGGAGTTCTGGTCGGGAGCAACGATCGGATCCTGGCTCGCGTCAAGGGAGACTTCAGGTACGTCAACATCCAGGAGGTGGAGTTCATAGACGTCTCTCCCAAGCAGCTCGTGGGCGTGAGCGCCAGCTTGATCCCCTTCCTCGAGCACGATGATGCCAACCGTGCCCTCATGGGCTCCAACATGCAGCGTCAGGCCGTGCCGCTGCTGCGCACCGAACCCCCGGTGGTTTGCACCGGCATGGAGGATGAGGTCGCGAAGAACTCCGGCATGGTGGTGACGGCTCTGGAAGGGGGCACGGTGACCCATGCGGATGCCACCCGGGTCACGGTGGGGGATCGGTCCTACAAGCTGCAGAAATTCGTGGGCCTGAACGAGCGGACCTGCCTCAATCAGAAACCCATCGTCAAGGTGGGGGACAAGGTGGAAAAGGGACAGGTCATCGTCGACGGTGCCGCCACCGCCAACGGTAAGCTGGCCCTCGGGCGGAACGTCCTCGTCGCTTTCATGACCTGGGAAGGGTACAACTTCGAGGACGCCGTGCTCATCAGCGAACGACTCGTCAAGGAAGACGCCTACACTTCGATTCACATCGACGAATTCGAGATCGAGATCCGCGAGACCAAGCTGGGCCGGGAAGAGTTTACACGGGACATTCCCAACGTCAGCGAACGTGCCCTCCGAAACCTCGATGAGGACGGAATCGTCACCATAGGAACCAAGGTGAAGCACGGAGACATTCTCGTCGGAAAGGTGGCACCCAAATCCAAGAGCGAACTGACACCCGAGGAAAAGCTCCTGCACGCCATTTTCGGCCGAGCCGGCGAGGACGTGAAGAACGACTCCCTGGAGGTGCCGCCCGGCATCGAGGGGATCGTCATCGGTGCCCAGAAGTTCTCCAGGAAGGTGAACCTCACCGAGGAGGAGCGACAGAATAACCTGAGCCTGATCAAGGAGGCCGAGAAAGAGTTCCTCATCCGCTTCCGGGAATACCTCAAGGACCTCGTCCAGGAGGTCAACGAGATCAGCAAGAAGAAACTGAAGGACGAGGAAAAGAAGGTCATCGTCATTGACGAGGAGATGGTGTACCGGACCCTCAAGACGGTGGCCGAGAGGCTGAAGAGCCACCCCGACATCTACAAGCTCACCGGCAAGACCAAGGAAAAGGTCCTCCGTAGAATCAAGGACGTCCTCGACCAGGTGGAAGAGGAAGAATGCGAGAAGAACAAGGTCGTGAACCGGCTGAGCCGGGGAGACGAACTTCCCACGGGCGTTCTGGAGATGGTCAAGGTCTACATCGCCACCAAACGCGTCATGAGCGTCGGGGACAAGATCGCAGGCCGTCACGGCAACAAGGGCGTCATCGCCAAGATCCTGCCCGAGGAGGACATGCCCTTTCTCGAGGACGGAACACCCGTCGAGATGGTGTTGAACCCCCTGGGCGTTCCCAGCCGGATGAACGTGGGCCAGATCCTGGAGACCCACCTCGGCCGGGTGGCCAAGGCCCTCGGTTTTGAAGCCATCACGCCGGTGTTCGATGGCTGCAAGGAAAAGGAGATCGAGGCAGCGCTCAAGGCGTCCAAGTACGATGTGGACGGTAAGGTCGTCCTCTACGATGGCCGCACCGGTGAGCCTTTCTTCGAGCGCGTGACCATCGGCTACATGTACATCATGAAACTTCACCACCTCGTGGATGACAAGATCCACGCCCGGGCCACCGGCCCCTACTCCCTCATCACCCAGCAACCCCTGGGCGGCAAGGCCCGGTTCGGAGGGCAGCGTTTCGGAGAGATGGAGGTCTGGGCACTGGAAGCCTACGGAGCCGCCAACATCCTCCAGGAATTGCTCACAGTGAAGAGCGACGACGTGGACGGCCGGACCAAGATCTATGAGTCGATGGTCAAGGGAGAGAACATCCTCGAGCCGGGAACCCCGGTGAGCTTCGACGTTCTCACCAACGAGATCCGGGGCCTGGCGTTGAACATGGAGTTACACAAGAGAAAGACTGTTGCCAGTCCGCTCGGGTAGCGGCGGAGGACACGGAAGACATAGATATTGATACGGAAGAAATGGGGCCGAGTCGACTTGGATGCCGAGTTGACTGGTATTGTTGAATCGCCCTGACCAGGAGGAACGCCGGATGGTCGAGCAGAGCTACGATAGAATCAATGAGTTTGCTGCGGTTTCCATTCGCCTGGCCAGCCCCGAAGATATCCGGGGCTGGAGCTACGGTGAGGTCAAGAAGCCGGAAACCATCAACTATCGGACCTACAGGGCTGAGAAGGACGGTCTGTTTTGCGAACGGATCTTCGGCCCTGAGAAGGACTGGGAGTGCGCCTGCGGCAAGTACAAGGGCATCAAGTACAAGGGCATTGTCTGCGATCGCTGCGGCGTGAAGGTAACCCACTCGCGGGTCCGCCGCAAACGAATGGGGCACATCAACCTGGCGGCGCCCGTGGCGCACATCTGGTTCTTCAAGGCCATGCCCAGCCGCATGGGAACGCTCCTGGCCATGAAGACCTCTCACCTGGAAAGGGTCATCTACTTCCAGGACTACGTGGTCGTGGACTCCGGTGACACCGACCTGCAGGAGAATCAGCTCCTGAGCGAGGAGGAATACCGTCAGGCGCGCCAGAAGTGGGGCGATCAGTTCGAGGCCGACATGGGCGCCGAGGCCGTGAAGAAGCTGCTCCACCGCCTCGACCTGGGTGCCCTCAGCGAGGATCTTCGTACCGAGCTCGGGGAAACCCGGTCGAAGCAGCGGCGAAAGGACATCATCAAGCGGCTCCAGACCGTCGAGAACCTGAGGGATTCCGACAACCGGCCTGACTGGATGGTCCTCGACGTGATCCCGGTGATCCCGCCGGACCTGAGGCCTCTCGTTCTGCTGGAGAGCGGCAACTTCGCCACTTCGGACCTGAACGATCTCTACCGGCGACTCATCAACCGGAACAACCGCCTGAAGAAGCTCCTGGACCTGAATGCGCCCGAGGTCATCATCCGCAACGAGAAGCGCATGCTCCAGCAGAGCGTGGACGCACTGTTCGACAACGGCCGCTGCCGGCGGCCCGTGCTGGGATCCTCCAACCGACCCCTGAAGTCGCTCACCGACATGATCAAGGGCAAGCAGGGTCGGTTTCGCGAGAACCTGCTGGGAAAGCGGGTGGACTATTCGGCCCGGAGCGTCATCGTCGTGGGCCCTGAGCTGAGGCTCCACCAGTGCGGTCTGCCCAAGCGCATCGCGCTGGAGCTGTTCCAGCCGTTCATCATCCGAAGGCTCAAGAAACTCGGCTACGCCGACACCATCAAGAGCGCGAAGAAGATGCTGGAACGGAAGGACGAGGAGGTGTGGGACATCCTGGAGGAGGTGATCTGCAACCATCCCGTGCTCCTGAACCGTGCGCCGACCCTGCACCGGATGGGCATCCAGGCCTTCGAGCCCGTCCTCGTGGAAGGAAACGCCATCCGCATCCATCCGCTGGTGTGCGCGGGATTCAACGCCGACTTCGACGGCGACCAGATGGCGGTCCACCTGCCCCTCAGCTTCGAGGCGCAACTCGAGGCACGAACCTTGATGCTCTCCAGCCACAACATCTTCTCCCCGGCTCACGGCAATCCCATCATCGCCCCGAGCCAGGATGTCGTCCTGGGATGCTTCTACCTGAGCGTTCAGCTACCGGACCTGAAGGGGGAAGGCAAGCTGTTTTCCGATGCCCACGAGGCGATTCTCGCCTTCGAGGAGGGCAAGGTGGACATCCATGCCAAGATCAAGCTCAGGCTGCCGTCGGATCGCATGGTCGTGTCTCGTGAGGGGAGAAGCAAGGCGGGTTCGAAGCCCATCGAGACGTCCGTGGGCAGGGTCCTCTTCAACGATATCATCCCGAGCGACGCCCCCTTCTACAACCTCGAGCTCAAGAAGAAGGTGATCAACGAGGCGATCTACGAGTGCCACAAGTACCTGGGCCGAGAACGGACCCTCACCCTCCTGGATGATCTGAAGGACATCGGCTTCCACTATTCCACGAAATCGGGTCTCAGTTTCTCCAAGAGCGACATGCTCATGCCCTCGAGGAAGAAGATGATCCTCAAGACCGCGGAAAACCAGGTCAACAAGATCGAGGACAACTTCCTGAAGGGCGTCATCACGGAAGGCGAGCGCTACAACCAGATCATCGACCTCTGGACCCATGCCCGGGAGGTGATCGGCGAGGCCCTCATGGAGGAGCTGAAGAACGACACCCGGGGTGGCCGCCCCTACATCAATCCCATCTTCCTCATGGCGCAGTCGGGCGCCCGCGGATCCATCGAACAGATCCGTCAGCTGGCCGGCATGCGCGGCCTCATGGCCAAGCCGTCGGGCCTCATCATCGAAACCCCCATCAAGGCCAGCTTCCGTGAGGGTTTGAAGGTGCTGGAGTACTTCAGCTCCACCCACGGAGCCCGCAAGGGCCTGGCGGACACGGCCCTGAAGACCGCCGATTCCGGGTACCTGACCCGGAAGCTGGCCGACGTGGCCCAGAACGTGGTGGTCACCCTGGATGACTGCGGCACCCTCGGCGGCATCGTCAAGGGGATCGTCTACAAGGGGGACAAGGTGGAAGTCTCCCTTGCCCAGAACATCACGGGCCGCACAGCTCGCGACCACATCCGCGACGTCGTCATGGACGAGCTCATCGTCAAGGAAGACGAGGTGATCACCGAGGACGTGGCGCGGAAGATCGAGGAACTGGGCCACGAGAAGATCAAGGTCCGCAGCCCCCTGACCTGTGAGTCCCCGATGGGGCTTTGTGCAAAGTGCTACGGCGCGGATCTCAGCACCGGCAACATGGTGGAGGTCGGTACGGCGGTGGGCATCATCGCCGCCCAGTCCATCGGCGAGCCCGGCACCCAGCTCACCATGCGGACCTTCCACATCGGCGG